>CAZSKP010000011.1:69726-127648 GCA_964607485.1 uncultured bacterium
CGGCCGGAAGGTCGCCGAAGACATTGAGAGGAAGATGACCGTTCTCCCGGCGGACGATTCGACGACGCTCTATGTGAACGAGATCGGCCGCCGCATCTCCGGGCAACACAACCCGTGGGAGGCCAATTTCAGGTTTCGGGTGATACAAGACCAGCGGATGATCAACGCGTTCGCACTTCCGGGAGGGAAGATATACATAACGACCGGACTGTTGAACAAACTCGACAACGAGGCCGAGCTTGCGTCGGTTCTGGCGCACGAGGTGGCGCACGTCTCGAAACGGCACTACGCACGCAACATGGGCCGACAGATGCTGATGTCGTGGGTGAAGAAATTCCTCGGCGGAACCGACCGTACGATGCTCGAAGCCGGCTCGTTTCTCACCACGAGCATCTCTTTTCTCAAAATGCGCCAGGAAGACGAATTCGAGGCCGATTACGAGGGAACACTTTATATCTACGACCTCGACTATGACCCGGTTGCCAGCGTGACGCTCCAAAAGAAGCTTCTCGACATGGAGAGGCAGATGCCCGATTTTGTCAGGTTTCTTGCCATGACGCATCCGCCCTCGCGCGAGAGGCTCGAGGCGATGATAGACCTGAAAGAGACGCTCCCCGAAAAGGAAGGCCTGACCCTTGGGAGCAAACGATACACGGAGACGATAAAGCCCGAAGCGCCGGTTCGTTCTCAGCAGGACAGGTATCGGGAACAGCTCTTCTGACACCGCCGTCTAGATGGGGTCACCCATTGCAACAGTATTCGTAATGGGATTCTGACCATATCGACATCGTTGCGCATAGAGAATGTGGCAATCCAAGACCTGACACTACCGAACCTGCCTACGATCCTGGTACTTATCCTGATCTCACGGGAGGTTGAAGATGAATCTCAACGACCTTTTGCTCGGCAAAGGTATCGACCCAAAGCAGGTTCTTGTGCTTCGCCATCGGCCTTGGGAACCTAGACTCAACAAGGTGTTGCCCTGGCTGGCTGCGGAGAGGCCAGACTTGTTCAACGCTTACCAACAGACCCAGTCAGAAAAGCTCGAACAAGTCATGCGAAATATGTCGGACGCCGGTTACATTGTGTCATTCGTCGGTCGAGAAGCTGGCAAAGCCCTGTTCGTCGGTCTGTATTCCATAGGGAAATGGAAGCCTCTCACATACAATGAGTATTGGGATGTTCCGGCCTACAAGGAATTGAAATCGCTGGGCATGAAGGGATTCACCGGTGAAAAACGGTCCTCCGTGCTCTGGTTCGATCTTGCGCGGACCGACTTCTACAGTTCCTGGCAAGGCAAACTGATCGTGGGCTGGCCGCCGCCTGAACGGTCCTGGTGGCGACGAGCACATAGGAATGAGTTTCCCATCCTTGCCGTCTTGGAAAACAGCGCGCTCGACCCCGTTATGCCGGAATGGGACTCAATCGACTTAACATGGGAAGAGCTTCGCATACTGCCGACACCATGGCGGTCTGCGCTTTCGCAGTGGCGCGGTATTTATTACATATTCGATACATCCGACGCGAAAGGCTACGTCGGTTCTGCTTACGGCAAGAACAACATTATTGGCAGATGGCTGGATTACGCTACCCGTGGGCACGGGGGAAATCGGTTACTTCGGCAACGTGATCCCCAAAACTTCCGATTTACCATCCTGCAGCGTGTTTCACCGGACATGGATGCCGAGGCTATTGTCCGACTCGAAGCTTCCTGGAAGCAGCGGTTGCACACTTACAAACCATACGGTTTGAACGATAACTAACGCGAAAAGGATTTTCAGAGCTTACCGACTGCGCACAGGTAGATGGCGGTCTCGCTCACCCCGTCAACGCCAAGAAGGCGATTCACCTCGTCATCATAGAACGCCCCAACGCAACAGCAGCCGAGGCCAAGCCCCGTAGCCGCCAGATACAGGTTCTCCCCTATGTGGCCTGCATCCGTATAGATGTAGCGATAGGCGCGCTCGAGGTACTTCCATTTCCCCCTTTCAACAATCGTAGTCCAGACGAACACCACCGCCGCCTCCCGGACCATCGACTGGTCGAGCGCCGCCGCGGCTGCCTGGGCGCCCAGGTCGCCCTCCCGTATCAACTGGAGACCCGCCTCGACCGCATCGTAATGGTACAATCCCGGCTCCAGTCCCTCGACGCGGTTGGCCACAAGGTACGTCTCGACCGGGTAAAGCGCGCCCGCTGACGGCGCACTCCGGTAGGGGTAGCCCCGGAAGACGGTCGTCGTCCCCTGCGTCGCCCACAGAAGCTGGGACAACTCGCTCATCGTCATCGGCTCGCGCTTGTACGAACGCAGCGAGCGACGGGCTCGTATCGTCTCCCACAACGGAGGCCCGCCGGTGATCTCAGGAGGCGGAGGCTCGACGGTCTTAAGGGGATTCCTGTATATCTTCCGTAGCGAAGGCTGGGCCCGCAAGCCGAGGCCCCGGCCGGGCAACGAGCCGCGGACGTACTTGGTCAGCCTCTGATATTCATCTCCTATTCCCTCGTATTGCACGTTAACCCACCCTCCTTGCGCGTGGAGCCCTCTTTGCTCGAATGCGCCTGTATTTCCTCTGCATCAGGAGTGCGTCGGCCTCGCGGTCGGGGCTCTCGCAGACGAGCCTGCCGCGGACGGAGAAATCCTTGAGCGCCCTGAGAAGAGCGGTATAGTCGAAATCCGACTCGGCCAGGTTCAGGTGTTCGAGCTCTCCCCTCCTGCCGAAACGAATGCCCGACGCGTGTATGTGCATGTCCTCCAACGCGGGCATACCGAGCGCCAACCCGACCTTGTCCAGCGCCGCGGCGAACTCGTCGTACGTGTTCATCCCGCCCTCGTATGCGTGCAGATGCGCAAAATCAACGCACGGCAGCACGCCCTCAAGCTCGGCGCTCAGCGCGAGCACTTCCTCGATGTGGCCGAACTGCGATGGCTTGCCCGTCGTTTCAGGCCTCAACTGTATTTCGATACCCTCCGCCTTGCATTCCCGGACGACTTCGGCGAGATGCTTCTTTACCCTGCGGAACGCCGCTGTCGGGGACTCGCCCATGTAGAAACCCGGATGGAATGCGACACTGCGTGCGCCGCACAGCGCGCCGATGCGGGCGGCATCGAGCAGGCGCTTTTTCGATGCGTTGACGATTTCGGAGTCGCGCGAGTTGAGGTTGATGTAGTATGGGGCATGAACCGAGAGTGAGACGCCGAGGCGTGAGGCCGCAGCCCTCACCCGGGCCGCCTTCTGTTCGCCCATCGAGACGCCCCGGACGAATTCGAGTTCCATGCAGTCCAGCCCGACCTGCCTGATCCTTACTATGCCGGCCTCACTGTCGCGTCTGGCCGCTCGCTTGGGCACGCCCGCCGGGCCGAACAGGAGAGAGGAAGCGGGGCCCCTATCCTCGGTACGCTTTTTCACTCGTTCAGTCCATGAGAGAAGCGGTCAGACGATCTCGACGAGCTCGATGTCGAAAGTGAGGTCCTCCCCGGCCAGAGGATGATTAGCGTCCAGAGTCACGTTCGCCTCGGAGACATCGGTCACTTTGACCACGATGGTCTGGCCGTCGGGCCGCCGCATTTGCAGTTGCTGGTCGGGCTGCGGGTCCAGATGCTCGGGGAATTGTTCCCGGCTCACCTCCACGATTAGTTCCTTGTTGTGCGGGCCATACGCTTTCTCCGCCGGCACTTCGGCAGACTTCGATTCGCCCGGACTCATCCCGATAACCGCTTCTTCAAAGCCCGGGATTATCTGACCCTGGCCGAGCGTGAACTCCAGGGGATCGCGCTCTCGGGAGCTGTCGAAAACCGTCCCGTCCCCTAATTTCCCGGTGTAGTGAACCTTGACGGTGTCACCGCTTTTCGCCTGTGCCATTACTTCCTCCTTTTGGGTTTGTTGGCTCGAGAATCCGGCGAAAACGCCCCGATGCGCTTCACGCATGGGATTAATTGTCAGAAGATCGATGCGAGGAAATCGTTGAGTTCCCCTTCGGTACGGCTCATGCGAAGGGGCCGGCGTATTGCCAGTAGATTTGCCAGAATAATTTGAGCCAGCCGTTTCTTTTCTCCACTATATCCGATAATCCCTTCTTTGTCCAATCTCGACCGGACAAGGGGTGATGTGAGATTGTCCGGCAATGCACCATCTGGGAAGTGCGCGAGGGGTGTTATTTCCCCTGAAATTTCGGCTCCCGCTTTTCTAGAAAGGCGGAGAGCGCCTCGAACGCATCGCCCGTGGTCCTGGCGAGCCCCTGCGCGAGCGCCTCGTACTCGAGCACCGCGTCGATGCCGCTCTCGATGCCACGGTGGATGCCCTGCTTTGCCAGGGCGATCGCCACAGTGGGCCCGGCGGCCATCTGCCGTGCAAATTTCAAAGCCTCGGGCACGAGCTTGTCGAGCGGGAACACGCGGTTAGCGATCCCCAGCTTCAACGCTTCGTCACCCGAAACCTTTTCCCCGGTGAAGACGAGCTCCTTCGCCTTCGCGAGTCCGACATAGCGGGGGAGCAGGTACAGGCCCCCGAAGTCGGGTACCAGCCCGCGCTTGACGAATATCTCCGACAAGTACGCCTCGTGAGCCATGTATATGATGTCGCAGGCGAGCGCGACATTGCAACCGGCGCCCACCGCCGGCCCGTTGACGGCGGCGATGACCGGCTTCTCAAGCCGCATGATCCTGAGGATGAGCTCGTTGACACGGCGGAGATAGCTCTTGAAAGAGGCGGGCTCGGCGGCCTCGGCCTCGGTGAAGAGCGACTTCAGGTCGGCGCCGGAGCAGAACCCTCGGCCCGCGCCCGTGATGACCACCGCGCGCACGGACGTGTCGGCTCCCAATTCATCGAAAACATTGTTAAGGTCGTCCATCATGTCCCTGTTCATGGCGTTGAGGACCTTGGGGCGATTGAGCGTGATCGTTGCGACCGCCTCGGAGACTTCGCGCTTCAGCGATTTGTATGTCATTTCTCCTCCACTGTTCGCTTTCCTTGACCCAGGCCTGCCCTTGGAACCGCGTATGGCCGTTGACGGAACAAAGTCGTGTCAGATAATAACAAATCGGACGGGAGTTTGCAAAGGGACGGGGGCGCACAAACAAAAAGCCGGGGCGCCGCGAGAGAGACGCCCCGGCGCTTGTCAACGTTATACCTGAGGCAAGCACTTCAGCGCTGCTTCGATCTCGTGCTGCGGATATTCGTAATCCTCGAGTTTGCCCGCCAGGTAGGCGTCGTAGGCGGCCATGTCGAAGTAGCCGTGGCCGCTGAAGTTGAACAGGATCGTCTTCTTCTCGCCGGTCTTCTTGCACTCCCTCGCGACATCCATGGCCGACGAAACCGCGTGGGCCGTTTCCGGCGCGGGAACCGTGCCCTCGGCCTGGGCGAACAGCATCGCGTTCTTGAACACCTCGTTCTGATGATACGCGATGGCGTCCATGCAGCCCTCTTTGCAAAGCAGGCTGATGATGCCCGCCATTCCGTGATATCTCAGCCCGCCCGCGTGGATTGCCGGGGGAATGAAGATATGGCCGAGCGTGTGCTGTTTCAGAAGCGGCGTCATCTTCGCGGTGTCGCCGTGGTCGTAGGCGTATTTCCCCTTGGTGACGGTCGGACACGCCTCGGGCTCGACGGCGATAAACTTGATATCCTTTCCGTCCTTGAGCTTGTCCCGCATGAACGGAAGCGCCAGGCCCGCATAGTTGCTCCCGCCGCCGATGCATCCGATGACGTAGTCGGGATATACGCCCGCGAGCTTCATTTGCTTTTTGGCTTCCTGTCCGACGACCGTCTGATGAAGCAGCACGTGGTTGAGCACGCTCCCGAGCGAATACTTCGTGTCCTTCGAGGTGACGCAATCCTCCATCGCCTCGCTGATGGCGATGCCGAGCGAGCCGTTGCAGTTGGGGTCGTCCTTCAAGACCTGCTGGCCGAATTTGGTCAGCTTGCTCGGGCTGGGGATGACCTCGGCCCCGAACACCTGCATGAGCGAGCGTCTGTATGGCTTCTGCTGATAGCTCACCTTCACCATGTACACGCGGCAGGTGATGTCGAACATCTTGCACGCGATCGAGAGCGCACTGCCCCATTGGCCCGCGCCCGTCTCGGTCGTGATGCGCTTGGTTCCTTCCTTCTTGTTGTAGAACGCCTGCGCGACCGAAGTGTTGAGCTTGTGGCTGCCCGACGGGCTGACGCTCTCATCCTTATAGAAGATTTTTGCCGGAGTGTCGAGCATCTGCTCCAGTCTGAGCGCACGCCTGAGCGGCGTCGGCCTCCACAGAGTGTATAAGTCGAGGATTTCGGGCGGGATGGGGATCTCGCCCTGTGAGGATACCTCCTGCTCTATCAGTCCCATCGGGAACAACGCGGCGAGCGCGTCCGGGCCTATCGGCTGCTTGGTGGCCGGGTTCAGCGGCGGGTCCAGCGGCCGGGGCAGGTCGGGCAGGATGTTGTACCAAGCCTTTGGCAGGTCCTTCGCTCCAAGCATAAATCTGATCTCTTCCATAATGATTACTCCTTCTCGACGGATACTTTCCGGAAATACTTGCGCAATGATACACGAAACGTGGTGAATTCGCAAGTGAAAACTGGGGAAAGGGCGGCCAGAAATGGAGATTCAAGGCCCTATTCGTCCTTAACTTACAACCTTAGAAAAAATTGATTTTATGCTTGAAATCATAAAAAGTTTCTGCTAGCATGTGCAACATTCGGGCGTCGGTCTCAGGTGTTCGTCCGAAGGGAGACAATGGGAGAAAGGGAGGAGCACGCAATGAAGAAACTCACCGTCATCATTCTATCGCTCGCGCTCATCTGCCTCGCGGCGCCGGCTCAAGCTTTCAATGAACCCCTCGGCCTCAATCTGGGGTTCACAAACTTCCTCGACGGCGCATCGCCCGGCCCCGGTTGGTACCTGACGGAATACTTTCAAATGATCCACTCAGCGGATCTCGTTGGCCCCAACGGGAACACCCTTTTCGACGACGCGAACTTGGACGCGTTCGTCAATCTGAACCAGATAATCTATCAGTCCGACGTGAAATTTCTCGGCGGTAATCCCGGCCTCGACGTCATTATTCCGATAATTGACATCGATGTGGACCCCGGGATGGGCCCGTTTCCTTTGAGCGCTCAGGACGGATTCGGCGATGTGTACGTTGGCCCATTCATTCAGTGGGGCCCGCACATGCTTTTCGGGCGGCCGTATTTCCACCGCTTCGAACTTCAGATAATTACACCGACGGGCGAGAACGACAGCAAGTATGTCCTCAATCCCGGCGCCGACATCTGGTCGATTGACCCATATTATGCGTTTACATATTTCATCACTCCAAAGCTCACAACGAGCTGGCGAATTCACTACCTGTGGAACTCGAAGAACAACAACTTCTCCGACCTGCTGCCCGGCGTCGATGTTCAGGCCGGCCAGGCGATACACCTTAACTACGCCGTCGCCTACGCGTTCACCGAGACTCTCAGGCTGGGTGTCGCCGGATATTATCTGAAGCAACTGGAAGAAGACGATTATGATGGTCCCGCGCCGCCCGGCATCGAACACAACAGCGAGGAAGAGGTCTTCGCGATAGGTCCGGGGCTGGTGTGGCACATCAGCAAGGACCTGACGATCATGGGCGCGATCAACTGGGAGACCGAGGCCGAGAACAGGCCCGAGGGCGTCCGCACGACTCTGCGATTCATCTGGAAGTTCTGGTAATCGACAATTAAGAGGATTTGACCGGCAATTGGTCGAAAGGGGCGGTGCAGGTGATTTCACCCGCCGCTCCTTTTCTGTTTCCGCAGCCGGACTCGCGGCGATTGTTGTCAAGCTCTAGCGTGAAGCGTCAAGTAATCAAGAGCTCTCTTATGAGAACTGTGGCATCCTTGCTGGATTGCAGAGCGGATATACCAGAGATTAAGAGAAACTGGGTGTTCACACAGCCACGAAATTCTTATCAAGATTTCCGCTGTCGCTTTGACTTTTTTCTTGGCGGCTTTTTTTTCGAAGGAATGTAATCGGCAGGCGGTTCATGAACTGAGGGAAATCCGTCCATCCACGAAAGGTTCTTGCCGATGACAAGCTCTTCCATTTTCGCGTGATGGGTGTTGGTCATTGGCATGAGCCGCATTTGAAATCCATGCCTGCGAGCCATTGCTTTCACCTCATCTGCATTGTCATACGTAATGAGAAAGTCGCCCTTCAACTTTTCACAGATTGAGAATAGCTTTTCATGGTCTAATTCGAAATGGCGGTAAAGACGTTTTCCGGCCCTTTTTCCGCCCGCCGTATAAGGCGGGTCAATGAAGAACGCCACATCGCGCGCAGATGCGAATTCCTTCAAAACGCTCAAACCGTTGACGCATCTGAATTCGATTCGATCTGCGACCAGTTCAAGATTCGTAAAGCGTTTGGCTAGAGTACGGGGATACCATCTGGAAAGAATGCCCTTTCCGTTCTCGCCGTATTTTAGGAAACCTGACCCTTCGGCCAATATTCCGCCATGAAAAGTGCGATTTTTGAGGATAGTCTGAAAAGCGCGCGCTCTCGTTGACCGGGTCTTCTTGGAAATTTCCTTAATTGCCGCTCCTTTGGTGAGTTCGAATTCGAGAATTCGCTTTGCAAGCCATTTTGCATTTCCCTCAACGATAGACTGCCAGACAGCGGCAATTTCTTCGTCCAGTTCGACCATGAGAACTCTTTCGACCAGATTTTCAAAAAGGGCGGTCAAGCTGATTATTCCGCCGCCGGCAAAGGGTTCTACGAGCAGGCGGGGCTGCGAACTCTGGCTCTTCATCCACTCACGAAAGGTTGGCACAAACCATGTTTTGCCTCCAGGATAGCGAAAAGGACTCCTCTGCGGGACCGATGCCACATTCACTGGCTTCGGTGAAGTAGCATCTTCAAATTCCGAAAACAAGAATGTCTGTCGAGCGTCTCGCATTTTAAAATGGCCTTTCAATGGTTTTATTATTGGGGGGCGTCTCGAGTTGCTCGTCAAGCTTTTCCTGGAGCAGCTTGATGAAATGTTTCATATTACCTGGCGCTGGAGTTGTAATTGTGCTAAGGGAGGGGGCGAATTGAGTGAACACTTCATCCACCTTGGTCAGCACGTACCGATCTGGATCGCATTCGCTTTTTCGCAGTTCCAGGTCATAGATGAACCAAGCAATATCCGCTTGACTCTTTGAAACCCTTTTCAGCTTCGGCAGCGTTTCGAAAAACGACCTGTTCAAGGCGACACTGATTTTCTTCCCCCAATTGTTCAGAATGCCTCCCTTGAACATGAGCTGAGGCGCGAGTCTTTTCCGTGAGGAAGACAGATAGTCTGGTCGAGGGTAGTTCGGCTGACTTGACCAATCCATGGCTGCCCGCTGTGGCGGATTTTTCATATAATGTTCGAACGGTTCGCGAACGTTGCCAGAAATATAAACCGCCTGCACCTCAAGAGCGCCGAAATCATAAACCTTTCCATTCTTGTCATATGCGACGAGGACAACGTCTATATTACCGGCTGATTTGCCCTTTGCGTCATTCAGACGCACCTCCACAAGTGAACTCCATTGCGTCCCATCAGGAAAGAAAAACGATGCCGCATCGTCTGTTATGAGCCACTCTTCGCGAAACCGAACGGGACACGTGATTACCGGTTCGCTGTCATAGTAAATGCTGCACACACCCAAAGGGTCCTTTGCCTTATCCTTCGTACAATTTGGCACCTTGTTATTGAACGGGCAAAGTTTCTTGGCCCGATACCGTGCGGCTTTTTGGGAGGTATCGGAAATAAGATATCCAAACACTTCCGCTAGAGGCTGTTTCATGCTGTTGAGTCCCCACCTTCTCCGACCCAACTAGATTATAGGAGGAATCATCTTATATGTCAAAAAGTGGGCTGTTCTCCTAGGTTTCGCCCTACGGCGCGGCCGGACCCGTGCATCACGGGCCTTTTTTTATTGAAGATTCATCCGGCGAATGTTGCAAAATGCGTGCGGGATGTGAAAGAATAACCACGTCCATGAAGATTGAAACCGATTTCCTCGTGCTTGGCAGTGGCATCGCCGGGCTGACGTATGCGCTGAAGGCGAGCGAGTTCGGCTCGGTGGCCGTCGTGACCAAGAAGGACCGTGCCGAATCGAGCACCAACTACGCCCAGGGTGGCATCGCGGCGGTTATGAGCTCGACCGACAGCTTCGAGTCGCACGTGGCCGACACGCTGGTCGCCGGAGACGGGCTGTGCCACCGCGACGTCGTCGAGACGGTCGTCGAGAACGGCCCCCGGCTGATCGAGGAGTTGGTCGCGCTCGGCGTGCGGTTCACGCGGTCGAACAAGAACGACGGCGAGACGTACGACCTCGGCCGCGAGGGCGGCCACTCGGTGAACCGCGTCGTGCACGCGGCAGACCTGACCGGCCGCGAGATAGAGAGCGCGCTGCTCAGTGCCGCCTCGAAGAATCCGAATATCCGCATATTCGAGAACCATGTGGCCATTGACCTCCTGACGCTCGGCAAGCTGGAGCGCCGCCGCGTCCAACCCGACGCATGTTTCGGCGCGCACGTATACGACCGGCTGAGCGGAGAGGTGCGCACCTTCGCCGCGAACGTGACGATGCTCGCGACGGGCGGCCTGGGCAAAGTGTACCTGTACACATCGAACCCCGACATCGCGACGGGCGACGGAGTGGCGATGGCATACCGCGCGGGCGCGTCCATCGCCAACATGGAATTCATCCAGTTTCACCCCACCTGCCTATACCATCCCGGAGCGAAGAATTTCCTCATCTCCGAGGCCGTGCGCGGCGAGGGCGGCGAGCTGGTGGACGCCGACGGTCAGCCGTTCATGCAAAGGTACGACGCGCGCGGCTCGCTGGCCACGCGCGACGTCGTCGCCCGCGCCATCGACAACGAGATGAAGAGGACGGGCGCGCGCTGCATGTACCTCGACATCGCGCATAAGCCCGCCCGCCAGGTCATCGAGCGGTTCCCGAACATATACGAGAGGTGCCTCGACTTCGGGCTCGACATAACGAAGGAGCCCATTCCCGTCGTGCCCGCGGCGCATTACTCGTGCGGCGGCGTGGTAACCGACATGGACGCGGGAACGGACATACGCATGCTGCTCACGTGCGGCGAGGTGGCGTGCACCGGCCTGCACGGAGCGAACCGGCTCGCGTCGAACTCGCTGCTGGAGGCGCTCGTGTTTGCCGACCGCGCGGCCAGGCGCTCGGGCGCGCTGCTCGAGGAAAGCCGGTCGCTCGCAAGGCCCGAGCTGCCGCCGTGGGAATCGGGCCACGCAGTCAACGCCGACGAGACAGTGGTCATTTCGCACAACTGGGACGAGGTGCGCCGCTGCATGTGGGACTACGTCGGCATCGTTCGCACCGACCGGAGGCTCTCGCGCGCTCTTCGCCGCATAGGGAATCTGCATGAGGAGATAAACGAGTACTACTGGGATTTTCTGGTCACCGCCGACTTGCTGGAACTGCGCAACATCGCTACCGTTGCCGAGCTCATCATCCGCTGCGCGCTCAGCCGCAACGAGAGCCGCGGCCTGCACTACACTCTCGACTACCCCGCCCGCGACGACGACTGCTGGCTGAAGGACACGATTATCGAACGGCCCGTCGAGTAGAAACGACCAGCGCCGGCTTGTGAGGAAAGGGTAGCACGTATATAATAAAATACCAGGACAAGCGATAGAGTTAACGATGCAAGGGAGGGCCGGTGATGAAGAAGATCATCATAGCACTGGTCGTGCTCGCGATACTGGGAGCGGGGGCGTTCGTTGTTTACGCGAAGGTCCTGCCACACCCGGAAACGCCGGCGGAAGCTTATTTTCAGCAATATCAAATGCACAAGTTGACCCCGGATGTAGAGCTGCAACTTCGAGGCATTCAGGACCAGTTTCTGAACTCGTTCGTGACCGACTTCTCAATGTATAAGGATATGCCCCCCGTCGTGTATCGCTATCCAATCGCGTTCACAAGTTATGCGCTCGCCTGTGTTGCAAAGATCGACCCTTCCTACAAGAAGTTCTCCAGCCATTATATGGATAGGCTAATCCAGAAGATGAAACAGAAGGTCGTGTGGGAAGACTGGATCAAGTATGGATTCGGCCCCGATCCGATGGCTAAGCATAACATCATGTATCGCGGCCACCTGAACCTGATGTACGGCTTGTACCAGTTGACCTCCGGCGACACAAAATATGAGGAAGAATACAAGGCGCTCAGCAAAGCGCTGTACACAGAGATGAAGCAGACCGAGAAGGAGGGGAAATACTGCGGCATGTCGTGCGAGCCGGACGATTACTTCGTCCAATGCAATACTATCGGAATGTACAGCATGGCGGTGTACGATACGCTCTATAAAGATGCCAACTACTCCGAACTCATCGGCCCGTGGCTCGAGTGGATTAAGAAACGAATGGTTGACCCGGAGCATGGTGTAATCCGCAATTCGTACCACATGGAGCATGACTATGCCGAAGAGCTCGTGAGCGGCTATGCCACAGGATGGAGCATCGCATTTCTGAACGCCCTCGACCCCGAGTTCGCTCGCTCTCTTTATCCTCGGTTCAAAGAGGCGTTCATCCGAAACAAACTCGGCGGCCTCTATTGGTACGCATCCGAGTCGCCGGGCGGCAAGCCTGACGATCTCGCAACCGTCTGCGCACTCTTTGCGGCAAGGGCCATGGGCGACGAAGAATTGTTCGGCGGATTGATTAATTCGCTGGACAGGGTCGGCGAAAAGAAAATTGATGGGGAAACGTTGGTCTTTGAGAATCTTCCCTCTCCGGTCTGGGGTATGATGCTCTTCGGGAAAGTCAATATCGGTCTCGAAAAGCTTATCGACAAGAAGGATTGGACAAAAACAGCGGCCGCAACGACCCCCACTGGCTGACGGATACGATTATCGAACGGCCGCTAGAGTGAGCGGCCAAAGCACAGCGCGATGCAGCCGGGAGGTTTCTAAGCCCGCAATTCGGGCTTACTCCTTTCTTGCTATCAGCACGGACTTTCGCCCGCTCCAAATGGATTTGGAATCGGCTTCCGATGGCGGCTCGATGACGCTGACGGAGGAGAATCCTGCGTTCAACAACATATCGACGAGGGCCCTGCGGTTCGGTCTCTGTTCCAATATGTATCTGACCTGCCCCTTCATAAGAGTTACTTGGCAATCCTGCTGCACGAGGCATCCGAAGCCCAGGGAATTCTGAGGAGTGTCAGACTCGACGAGACATATTCGTTTCGTTATGGAGTACAGGTTTCTGAGAAACAGCATTGGATTCTCCATGTGATAAACAATGCCAAGGCAGAATACAAGGTCGTATGCCTTGTGGAGCGCCGGCCCCCACGCCACGTTCTCCAAGTCAAGGCGATAAACATTCATTCCTTCGATTTTCTTGAGCGCTTGGACAAGATGAAGCTGCTCGATTTGTCCGATATTCAGCTCGTAGCAGTCCGCCTCTTTCAGGCCGCGTTCGAGATACCGCATAGCAACGAAACCTTCGCTGCACCCTAGGTCGGCGACGGTCAACTCGGAGAGACGGCGCAGCAGGTTCTCGGACTCCAATGCGCGGTCCAACATCTCCAGCATCGTGTCGACCCGCTGGGCGTAAGTCTTGTATAGAGTGGGCGCATTGCGCAACTCATCGATGTTGTGGTGATAGCGCCACCTGCCCTTTTGCAACGCCCTCTGAATGAGTTCTTCGCGTGAAAGCGCGGAAAACGGGTTGGAGTCGATTTTTTTCGCGACCGCCGGAGACGTAATTTCCTCCAGAGAAATGTTCGGCTGCTTCTCGGCATCGAACCGCTGAGCACGTGTGAACGTATGTCCATCCAACGTCCTGCTGAGTCGGAAGGTAATCTCGTCAAACTCCGATACGCTCCTCTCGACTCGTTCGACAACCCTCTCCAATTCAGCCGCGTGGGTTTGAAGGGCCGTGATGCCGGTCAGATCTTTCACGGCCCTTTTGAGGCCCGCCGGAACGATTCTCTTGAGGAAATGGTCGTCGCTCATAGTTCTTTCTCCTATTCAGAAGGAAAGCAATTCTCAGTGACCATTCGGAAGACCGCCTCCCAATGTGAGGTAATATTATCACACCAGAACGAAATGCCTCAAGAAGCCAATTCCCATGGGCGTGCGAATTGCAGCTTTCAAAAGAGAACAGAAACAAGTAGAAAGAAACGATTCAGGTCTCTAGGCGATGGGGACTTCCAGGTTCCCCTTGCGTACGGCGCTTGCCCTGCGCCTTTGCGGTAAATCTTATTTCTTCTCTCTTTCTTCCTCTTCCTCCAAGAGCTTGGCCAATATCTCCCGGAGTCGGGGGTCGAGCTTCTGCCACGCGCTCTTGTACGCCTTCTTGTGTTTCATATCGTCGGTCTCATGAAACATGGCAAGCTCGTGGATGCACGTGAAGAAATCGATGAAGCTGTTGTCCTTGATTATCCCCGACCGATACATGACGTCAATTTTCGCGAGCTCCGCCCAATCGTTATCCGAAACCATCGCAGTGAGAGTCGCCAGCATTACACGGAACGCTTCATTGAACTGCTCGGTTGCCTGCGATGTCGAAAGCGCCCGCGCAAGAAACTCGAACCCCTTTTCGGGATTCTCATCTTTCAAGTGGATGAGGGCGATGTCTGTCAGGACTATGGATACAGACTGCGGCGCCGCTTCCCTAAAAACCTCCAGCGCTTCCTGAAGGTATTTCAGCGCCTTGTCCGTGTCGCCCTTGTCGCGATAGATCAGCCCGATGTTGGCCAGGGCGCTCGCCTCGCCCCGTCTATCCCCTTTCTCCCTATGAGTCTCCAGCGCGTCCTGATGGTTTTTCAGTGCGTTGTCCAGGTCGTCCATAACGTTCTACATAACCCTCCATATTGCCCAAGTCGCCTTTGTTCGTTGTAAATCAACTCGATACCGCAGCCGCTGGCTGAAGGGGAAAAATGGGGTCTGTCCCTATTTTAGCGCCAGTGTGTGGCCGAGGGCGCGGGCTTTCTGCAGCAGGCCTGCGTCGTTGCGGGCGGAGTTCTTATCTTCGGTGCCCGCCTGCGTGATGATCTCGACTGACGAGCCGCTGAGGAACGAGAACAGCATCTCCAGATAGCCTATCACGCGGCGATACTCCTCCGCGTTGTCGTTGCCCTGCGAGGTGACGAGCGCGAACTTCTTGCCGCCCGGCAGCACGGTCTGGTAGCTGACCTCTTCGCCCTCCTGCATCGCGATGAAACAGAAGCACCTGTCGAGGAAGCACTTGAACTGGCCGGTGTAGCTGAACATATAGATGGGCGTGCCCGCCACGGCGTCGGAGTTCCTCATCTCTTCGAGCACGTCTTGAAGGTCGTCCTTGTAAGCGCACTGGCCGATTTTCTCGCGGCAGGCGAGGCAGCCCTGGCAGCCCTTCATGTTGAGCTCGTTGAGATGAATCAGGCGCGTGTCGGCGCCCTTCTCGGCAGCGCCAGCGAGAATCTCGCCGAGCATCGTCGCTGTGTTTCCGTTCTTTCGCGGGCTTCCGTTGATTGCGATGACTCTCATGCATCCATCCTTTCCGATTGTTCGTTTCAGACGACCTAACTCTTGCCCGAGGGCGTGAGTTGTTTGTAGGAGAAAACGGCGAGGAACACGCCGGTCCCCACCAGCACGATCACGGGGCCGGTGGGCGAGTCGAGGTAGTACGAGAGGGCGATGCCGAGCAGCACGATGGCCTCAGAAAAGGAAACGCTGCGGATTATCAGCCCCTTGAACGTCTTCGACACCAGCTTCGCGGTGGAGGGCGGGATAATCAGCAGCGCGCTGACGAGTATGATTCCGAGAATTTTCAGGCCGAGCACGACCGACACCGCCAGAATTATGTAGAAGGTGAGCTGCAGCAGGTTGACCTTCACGCCCGCGAGGTACGCCGTGTCCACGTCCAGCGCCATCAGCGTGATGTTCTTGTGGTTGAATAACAGGAAGATGATAATCAGCACCGAAAGCAAGGATATTACGATGAGGTCGAATGACTTGATCGCCAGGATGTTGCCGAACAGGAAGCTCACCAGGTCGGGCTGATAGCCGCTCTTCAAGCTGATGAGCACCACGCCGAGCGCCATCCCGGAGGTGAACAGCATTCCGATTATCGCATCGGAGGACAGCGTGGTCTTCTTCTCCAGGTAGTAGATGACCAGCGAAAAGAGCACGCTGAACACGATGGCGACGGTGAGCGGATGAATGCTGGCAAGGATGCCGACCGCGATGCCTCCCAGCGAGGCGTGCGCGATGCCGTCGGAAAAGAACGCCATCTTCCTCATGATGACGAACACTCCCAGCCACGCGAGCAGGGCCGCCAGTATGACGCCCGCGATTATCGCCCTCTGCATGAAAGGGTAGGAGAGAATGTCAACCATATCAGTGCTCGTGCGGCTGGAACTGGATGTCCTTTCCGTACAATTTCTCCAGCACCTCTTGTGTAATCGCCTCCTTCGGCCTGCCGTTGCACACCAGGTCCTTGTTCAGGCAGAGTATCTGCGTGGCGAACGTGTACACCATGTTCACCTCGTGAGAGATCAGCATGATGGTGACGTTGTGAGTCTTGTTCAAGTGCTCTATCAGCTCGAAGAACGTCATCTCGGCGGCAATATCGACGCCGCTCGTGGCCTCGTCGAGCAGGAGCAACTTCGGTTCCTTGAGCAGAGCTTTCGCGATGAGCAGTCGCTGCAACTGTCCGCCCGAAAGCTCGCCCAGCCTCTTGTCCATGAATGCGTTCACTCCTACTTCCCTGAGCACTTCCTCGCGCCACGGCTCGTTTGTCACTTTTACGAAGCTGAGAAACTCCTTGACCGTCAGGGGGAAGGTCTTGTCGAAATCGAATTTTTGGGGCACATATCCGATGTCGTTCAGCACGAGTTTCGGCGGACCGCCGAAGATTTTCACGCGCCCCTCGTGGGAAATGAGTCCGAGAATGGCCTTGAGCAGAGTGGTCTTGCCCGAGCCGTTCGGCCCGATTATGGCCACTATCTCGCCCGACTTCACGTAGAAATTCAGGCTGTTCAAGATGACATGGTCGTTGTACTTGACCGTGAGGTTCTCTATTTCCAGAATCTTATCGTCACTCATCGGAAAGCGCCCCTGCGATGATGTTGGTGTTGTACATCAGTGTTTCGATGTAGCTCTCCCTTCCCTCGACGCCCCCCAGCGGGTCCAGAACATAGAGCTTCAGCCCCATGTCGCTCGCAAACTGTTCGATGGCCGCGTTCGAAAGCTGTGGTTCCGAGAACAAGTTCGTCACGTTGTTCTCCCGGGCCATTCGAGAGAGCTCAGCCAGATATCGTGGCGTCGGAAGCTTTCCGGGAAAAGGTTCGAAGGTTCCGACTATCTCCAGACCGAACTCATCGGCGTAGTATGCCCACGCGTCGTGAAAGGTAATCATCTTCCTTGTGGAAATGCCCTTCAGGCGTTCCTCTATCTCTTTCTTGGCCGCGTCGAGCTTCGAGAGGTATGCCTCCAGATTGGCCCTGTACCGGCTTTCATTCTTCGGGTCGAGCCGGCTCATTTCTTTCTCAACATTTGCGGCGATGAGCTTCCCGTTGTCCGTTGAAAGCCAATAGTGCGGATTCACTCCCCCGTGCTCACCGTGTCCTTCGGCGGCATGTTCACCTGCGCCGCCAACGTCCGATTCCTTGAGGAGCCGAATTCCCTCATCGACGACTACCCTTTTCACGTCGGGCAATATGTCCGCAACGGTGTCCGTCCACTCGTCAAGGCCGTGGCCGATCCTAAACACGACCGCCACGCCTTGCAACCGCCTTGCCTGCTGCGGTGTCAATTCGTACGTATGCGGGCTGGCGCCGGGCGGGAGTATTTCCACCACCTCGGCCTCATCGCCTGTCACATTCCTTACAATATCATACAACGGAAAAATCGAGGCCGCAATCTTCGGCTTTCCCGGAGCAGTGGAGGGACCTTCCGAACAACCCTGATGCCAGAACAGCAGGAGGACTATCGAACATACGAACGTAATTCTTCTCATGGGAAGAACTCCTGCCAGCTTTCAGACGAGACAATGCAGCACCGACTCGGTCAATCTGAACGTCAAACCAGTAACCGCCCGCCTCGGACGACGCCGCGCTCGACCTCTTCTTTAAATTTCTCGTATCCCTTCCGGCCCATCATGCCGCACGCATACTTCTTCCCCAGCTCCACACCGGGCTGGTCATACGGGTTGATCCCGTACAGTGCGCCGGCGTACGCGGTCTGCACCTCGTACATATAGATAAGTTGGCCGAGCGTGAACGCGTCGAGCCGGGGCAGGGTGATGGTGCAGTTGGGTCGCGAACTCTTTGCGAGCGCCAGTGCCGTGGACTGCTGTTCCGCCTTGATGAGATCGCCCAGGTCGCGCCCGCCAAGGTAGCCGATTCCCTCCATGCGCCCGAACGCGCGCGGGATCTTGACCTCGCGCGGATACGTTTTCAGCCCGATGAAGGTGACAACCTTGTCGAACGGGCCCTCCATGTAGAGCTGAATCTGCGAATGCTGGTCGGTCGCGCCCAGCGCCTTCACGGGCGTCTGGCCGGAGTTGACCTTCCTGCCTTTGAGCGACGATTCTTTGCCGATGCTCTCGGCCCACAATTGTCTGTACCAGTAGGCGAAATCGTAGAGGCGGTGCGCGTAGGGCATCATGACGGAGATGCTCTTTCCCTTCCGCTTGTCGAGCAGGCAGTGCAGCAACGCGTTGAGCGCGGCCGGATTCTTCATCGGGTCATCCCTCCGGCAAATCCGGTCCATGGCGGCCGCGCCCGCGAGCAGCCGCCCGACGTCGATGCCCGATGCGGCGGCCGAAAGCAGGCCCACCTGCGTGAGCACGGAGAAGCGGCCGCCGACGCCGTCGGGCACGACGAACGAGTCGTAGCCCTCCCTGTCCACAATCTTGCGCAGGTGTCCCTTCGACCTATCGGTGGTCGCGACTATGTGGCGCGAGAGCTTCTTCTTGCCCAGCGCCCGCATGAGCCATCCGCGAGCGATGAGAAAGTTGCTCATGGTCTCGGCCGTGTCGCCCGACTTGGTGATCACGTTGAAGAGCGTCCGGCGAGGGTCGAGCGCGTCCAGCAGCGAGGCCGTCCGGTCGGGGTCAACGTTATCGAGGAAGAACATGCGCGGCCGGCCGCGCCGTTGCTTGCGCGACAGGACGTTATATTCGGGATGGTTGAGCGCAGACTGAAGCATGATGTTGCCGAGCGCCGAGCCGCCGATTCCTATGACGACGAAGTTTTCAATCGTTTCGGGCATCCGCCGGACATACTCCTCCATGTCGCGAACCGTTTGTTTCTGATAAGGCAGGTCCATGAACGCGAGCCCGCCCTCGGCACGCTGTTTCTTGAGCTGCCGCGATATTTCCTTTACCCTCGACAGCTCAGACTTCAACTCGGCCCGGGAAACACCGTGCTTTGAGCCCACGACGTTCGCCATCATGTTCGTACAGTCGAGCACAATCCTGTTTGTTCGTCCGTCGGTCTTTTTCGGCATGGTCGGTCTCCGTTGGATTTCGCTTTATCTCACCTCGTGGCTCTTGAACTTTGTTCTCGTTGGTTCTTGTAGGGGCGCACGGCCGTGCGCCCCTACGTAATCATACGTTCATATCCACAAATACAGTTGTGACCATCCACCAGCAACAAAACTGGATTCCTGCGTTCGCGGGAATGACAAAACATTAGGAATAACAAAGTATGGGAAATCCCTCGCTCATGCGCAATACGGTGTCTCAAGAAGGAATGTCAAGGCCGGAAAGCCCAATTAGACATATGAGTTACATTCCTGTATAATTTAATCTCAGGATGCCTCTGGATGTCAAATTCCGTTCGTGGTCATGGTTCGGGGGAGCAGCCTGAACATGGAGAGTGTTCCGCGCACGTTGGGCCGCCGGATCATTTCCTACGCTAGCTTTGCCGGCCGCCTTTCTCTGTTCTGGTCCGACACGATGGCGAAAGCCGTCACGCCGCCTTTCTACTTCCTCGAGACCGTCCGGCAGATATACACCATCGGAGTCAGGTCGCTGCTGTTGACGAGCACGGTGGCGCTTTCGGTCGGGCTGGTGCTCGCAATGCAGACTATCGGCACGCTCCAAACCTTCGGGGCGGTGAACTACGTGTCGGTCGTCGTCGGGCTGGCGGTGGTGAAGGAACTCGGCCCCGTGCTCACCGCGCTGATGGTCGCGGGACGGGCCGGCTCCGGCATAAGCGCCGAGCTCGGCTCGATGAAGGTCACGCGCCAGATAGACGCGCTGACCGTCTCTGCCGTCAACCCGATGCGTTACCTCGTTGTCACGCGGGTGCTCGCCTGCATGGTCGCCGTGCCGCTCTTGACGGTAATCGCCGATGTGCTGGGCGTGCTCGGCGGATTGATAATCGGCGTGATGCAAGGCAACATAAGCTTTTACCTCTATCTGTCATATACGTTCAAGTATGTCGAGTTGGTAGACATTATTCCCGGGTTGTTGAAGACGGTTTTCTTCGGCATGCTGGTGGGCGTCGTGGCCAGCTACTACGGCTTCTCCACCACAGGCGGTACCGAGGGAGTCGGCAACTCGACCAAGTCGAGCGTCGTCTCGTCCTCCCTGCTGATCATGATTTCGGATGTTATCCTCACTCGAATCCTGCTGTGGATCTTCGGAGGATGACGCGGAATATTCGGGCGCAGGGTTAACGCGTCCGATTGCTATAGACCATGAATGAAACCCTTGAAGAGCAATCGCCCATAATCAGGATCGAGGGCCTGAGGCAAAGCTTCAACGGACAGGTCGTGCTCGACGGCGTGGACCTCGACATCTACGAGGGCGAAACCATCGTCATACTGGGCGGCAGCGGCAGCGGAAAGACAGTCCTGATGAGCCTGCTCGTCGGCCTGCTGGAGCCCGATTCGGGCCGCATCATCATTGACGGACAGGATACCTCTTCCTTTACTCGTGACGACCAATGGGACGAGATCAGGCTCAAGATAGGCTTCCTGTTCCAAGGCTCGGCCCTTTACGACTCGATGACAATCGGCGAGAACATTTCCTTCGCCCTCGAAAACCATCGGAGCATGACAGCCGACGAATTGCGCGACATCGTGAGACAAAAGCTCGGCATGGTCGAACTCGAGGGCGTAGAAGACAAGATGCCGGCGGAGTTGAGCGGCGGAATGCAGAAGCGCGCGGCGCTCGCCCGCGCTATAGCATTCGACCCGCGCATCATCATCTACGACGAGCCGACGACGGGGCTCGACCCGATTCGGGGCAAAAACATCTCGGAGCTCATCGTCAGGCTCCAACGCGACCTCAGAGTCACCTCGATAGTCGTCACTCACGACCTGATATGCGCGAGCATCGTCGCCGACAGGCTCGCCCTCTTATATGAAGGGAGATTTCTGTTCGTCGGCACCATGGATGAGTTGCGCCGGAGCGAGAACGAATACGTCCACGAGTTTCTCGAGGCGAGTTCGCTTCGACGCTGAAGTCGAAACAATTGCGGGTCCCCGGCTCCGTACAAAAGTGGGAGGTTGGAGTACATGCCAAGGCGGAGAGGAACGACAGAGACAATAGTAGGCGTGTTCGTGCTGGCGTCGCTCGCGCTGCTTCTCGCCATTGTCGTCTTCATAGGCAGACGGCAGAACATATTCGAGAGGCGGTACGAAATCACGGGAGTGTTCGACTCCGTGGGCGGCCTGCAAGCCGGCGCCGAGGTGCACCTGGCGGGCATCAACGTGGGCTACGTCAAGAACATCAAGTTCGGCCCAAGCAGCAGAGTGGACGTGGTGATGAGCATCAGCACGAGGCAGATGAAAAGGATTCGCTCCGACTCGGTGGCCTCCATAAGGACGATGGGGCTGATGGGCGACCGCTACGTCGAGATCACCGTGGGTTCCGAGGACGAACCGGTGATCTCAGGAGGAGGGACCATCAAGACGGCGGAACTCTTCGAGCTGACCGAGCTGCTCGAAGCCGCGAGGCCCACGATCGGTAACTTCGAGAACGCAATCAAGAATATATCGCTGCTCACCGACCAGCTCGCCGACCCCACCGGCGAGGTTGGCACAATCCTCGAAAACGTGAAGGTCCTGACAACCGACGTGCGCGAGGGCCGGGGCACCTTGGGCGCGCTGCTCACGCGGGACGACATCTACCAAAAGACCTCGGGCGTGCTCGACACAACGCAGGAGACCATGGAAAACTTCAAGGAGGTGTCGAACAACGCAAAGACGGCCTCGGACGAACTGCCGGGCATAATGGCCGACGCCGGAGACTCCGTTCGCAAATTCGGCACCTTCTCCGACAAAGCCGCGGAGGCTGCGGCAGGCGTGTCGAAGGCCGTCGACACCGGCCAGGAAGTCATGGACGAAGCGAAAACAGTCGTGTTGAACCTCAAGTCGGCATCGGAGAACGTAAAGGAGGCAACCCAGAAGGTAGGCCCGCTCATCGAATCGGCTGATGAGGGAATCGGCGAGGCGAGGAAGGTCGTGGAGGCCGCGAAACGAAGCTGGCTCATCCGGGGCTACTTCGAGCCGGCCGTCCCCGGCGAGCCGATCGCGGTCAGCGGGCGCGACGTCGCTCAACCGGAGGTGAGCCAATGAGGATGGCGGACAATGGGATCGCAAGTGGGTGGAGCAACCGAAGGGCGGCTTTCCTGTGCATCGTGTTCCTGTCAGCCGTGATGGTTGCCGCATGCGCGCGTACCGTCTCCCCTCCCACACGCACCGAGCGAGCCGGCGAGTTGCTTCGCCTTGGCATGAAGCAAGATCAAGAGGGCGATTACAAGACCGCATTAATCAGGTACCAGGAGGCGCTCGAGACCAGCGCCTCGGTGGATTACCAGAAAGGGGTCGCCGACGCCCTCAACAACATCGGCGCGGTTCAACTGAGACAGGGGTACTACGAAGAGGCGCTGGTGAACTTCAACGGCGCGCTCGAGACATATCGGAGCCTCAACGACGGTAAGGGCATCGCCACGACACTGCTGAACATGGGCTTGGTTCACTCGGCCACTCATGATAACGAAAAGGCAATCGAGTACTACGAAGCGGCCATGGAGTCGGCCCGCGCGAACAAGGCGAAAGCCATCGAGGCCAAGGCCCTGAACAATCTCGGCCTCCTGCTGAGGGAAACGGGCGACGTGAAAAGGGCACGCGAGCTTTACGAACGCTCGCTCGCGATAAACCAGAGCGAGGATAAACGCGCCGCCGCGGCGGACAACCTGAACAACCTCGGAACGCTCGCGCTGTCTGCGGGGGACGCCGACGCGGCCATAGACTACTACGGACGCGCGCTCGAGATAGACAAAAAGCTCGAAATCCCCGAGGCCATCGCGCTCGACCTTTCTAATATCGCGTCGGCGCACTACGCGAAGCAAGACTATCCGTCCGCCATCGACTACTACGGACGCGCGCTCGTAATCTTCGACTTTACCTCCAACCACAGGCGTGTCGCCGAGACACTCTACTACATCGGGTTGGCCAGCGAGAAGGCGGGCGATACCAGCCGGGCGAGGGAAAGCTACAACTCGGCGCACGACGTCGCCACGGCGGCGGGAATGCAGGAGCTTGCAGAAAAGGCCCGCTCGAAGCTCGACGAACTCGCGCCGCCTGCCGGCTCTCCGACGAGCGAATGACCCGGCCGCGCATCGGGTTCAAGAAGAGGTCAGTCTGCGCCAGGCGTGGGGCAGGCACAGCGTCATATCGCCCGCCACCATTCCCCAGGAAGAAAAGCGTTCGGCGGCGATATCGCCCGCGAGCCCATGCAGGTATGTCCCCAGTATCGCTGCGTTGCGCGCCTCGAGACGCTGGCACAAGAGCGCCGCAAGGATGCCCGTCAGCACATCGCCGCTACCGGCGGTGGACATGCCCGAGTTTCCCGTCGTGTTGACGAACACGGCGCCGTCGGTCGTCGCAACGAGCGAGGGCGCTCCCTTCAGGATGAGCTCGACCTGCCATTTCATCGCGTGGGCGAGGGCTACCCCTTCGCGGTCGCGCTGTATGTCGGGTATCGACATACCGGTCAGCCGCGACATCTCGCCCGGATGAGGAGAGACGATCGTCGGCCTGCCGCGAGAACTGAGGACTCCGGGATTGCCCGCGAGCGCGTTGAGACCGTCGGCGTCGATGACCATCGGGAGGTCGATCTCCTTGACGAGCCTGCGCACGAGCCGCTGCGTCTCGAAGTCGGTGGAAAGCCCCGGCCCCAGCGCCACGACGCTCATCTTGCCCGCCAGCTCCGCTATCTCGTCGAAGGCGCGAAGACTCAAGCTGCCGGCGGTCGTTTCGGACAGCGGACGTGTCATCGTCTCGGTCAGGCGAGCCTCCATCGCGATGTTGAGCGACCGGGGCAGGCCGAGCGTGACCATGCCCGCCCCCGCGCGCAGGGCCGACTCGCACGTGAGAGCGGCGGCCCCCGTGAGACCGGTTGACCCAGCGATAACGAGCAGGTAGCCGTACGTCCCCTTGTGCGAATGCTTCGGGCGCGGTGGAACCAGCGACCGGGCAAGCTCGTGGGTAACGGGTTCGGTCATCTCAGCAACTCAAGCATTTCGCGAACGGCTCGGTCGAGGCCGACGAGCACCGCGCGCGCGACGATGTTGTGGCCGATGTTGACCTCGTGGAGCTTGGGGATTTGCTTGATCGGGATGATGTTTCGGTATGTGAGCCCGTGGCCGGCGTGAACGCGGAGCCCTCGGGTCGCGGCCTCGCGGCCGGCCTTTATCAGCCTCTTGAGCTCAGCCGACTGCGCCGCTTCGGTCGAGGCGTTCGCATATGTGCCAGTATGCAGCTCAACGGCGTCGGCTCCGGCGCGTTCGGAGGCCGCAATCTGCTCGCGGTCGGCTTCGACGAACAGGCTCACGGGAATATTGACCGCCTTCAGCCGTCCGACGGCGTCGGCGACCTGTTCGGCGTTCGAGGCGACGTCCAGCCCGCCCTCGGTCGTGAGCTCCTCTCGTTTCTCGGGAACGAGCGTGACCTGGTCGGGCCTCACGTCGAGGGCGATGCCGACCATCTCCTCCGTCGCGGCCATCTCGAGGTTGAGCTTCGTCTTCACAATTTTTCGGAGCAGATGAAGGTCGCGGTCCTGAATGTGCCGGCGGTCGCCCCGCAGATGGATGGTTATGCCGTGCGCTCCTGCAAGCTCGCAGATGACCGCCGCCGCCACCGGGTCGGGCTCGATGTCGCGGCGGGCCTGCCTGACGGTTGCGACGTGGTCGATGTTCACACCAAGATGTATCATGATGTTCGCTCCAGATGATTTAGTCCGTTATAATGTAGGGACGGTTCGCGAACCGCCCCTACAGCCATTTTGCGGGCAGCGATCGTCTCAGCCCAGCTCTTCGCGGATAACGGCTGCTACGGATTCCGAGAGGTCGGTTATCTCGCGCTCGTCCTCTCCCTCGACCATGACTCGCGCGACGGGCTCGGTGCCCGAATATCTCACGAGAATCCTGCCCGATTCGCCGAGCTTTCCCTTCGCAAGCTCTATTTGTTCTTGTATGCGCGGGACGTTTTCCAGCGGTTCCTTGCGCCCGACGGTTACGTTCACCAGCGCCTGGGGGAAGCGCGTCATGCACGCCGCGAGCTCCTTCAAGGACTTTCCCGTTTTCTGCATAAGCGCGAGAACCTGCAGGGCCGTAATCATTCCGTCGCCCGTTGTGTTGTAGTCGAGGAAGACGATGTGGCCCGATTGTTCTCCTCCCACGGTGTACCTTCCGCGCAGCATCTCCTCGACAACGTACCGGTCGCCCACCTGGGTTCTCACGACGCGCCCTCCGGCACGCTTGATGGCGTGGTCGAGGCCCAGGTTGCTCATCACTGTGGTGACGAGCGTGTTTTGCGCGAGCGACTTTTCCTTTATCATATCTGTCGCGCACATGGCCATTATCTGGTCGCCGTCAACGTATGCGCCGTCCTCGTCCGCCATGACGACCCTGTCGGCGTCGCCGTCGAACGCGATGCCCACGTTCGCCTTCTGCCTCTTCATCTCTGCGCACATCTGTTCGGGGTGGACCGAGCCGCAGTCCTTGTTGATGTTGGTTCCGTCGGGCTTCGCGTTTATTGCGATGATGCTGGCGCCGAGCTCGGAGAGGACGCTGGGCGCGACTTTGTACGTTGCGCCGTTCGCGCAATCGACGACGATGCGCATGCCGTCGAACGTCATCCCTTTGGGTATCGAGGTCTTGACGAACTCAATGTACCGTCCGACGGCGTCGTCTATCCTGAAGGCCTTGCCGACCTTGTGGGCCGTGGGACGTATGTGGTCTATCTCGCCCGATGAGATGAGGTCCTCCATCCGCTCTTCGATTTCGTCGGGGAGCTTGAACCCGGTGCGTGAGAAGAACTTTATTCCGTTATCCTCATAGGAATTGTGCGAGGCCGAGATGACGACGCCGGCGTCGGCTCTCAGGCTGCGGGTGATGAGCGCAACCGCCGGCGTGGGCATCGGGCCAACCAACAGGGTATCCACTCCCATCGAGCAGATGCCGGCGACGAGCGCGCTCTCTATCATGTAGCCGGAGAGCCGGGTATCCTTGCCTATGAGAATCCTGTGCCGCCTGTCGTCCTGCTGAAACACATGCCCCGCCGCGCGACCGAGCTTGAGCGCCGTCTCGCACGTCATCGGCTCCATATTCGCGACGCCTCGTATTCCGTCGGTTCCGAAAAGCTTGCGCATCTCCCTTTACCCCTGCCCGTTCATCTTTTCAATCCCATTTTTTGCCCATGATGGCGTCGGTCATCTTGGCGACGAGCGCCATCTGCTTCACGTCGTGGACCCGTACGATGTGGGCCCCGTTTACAATCGAGACGGCCACTGCCGCTGCCGTGCCTTCCACTCTGTCGTGCGCCTCTTTGTCGAGCACCTTTCCTATCGTCGATTTGCGGGAGGGCCCGACGAGGATGGGCCTGCCGAGCGCCTTGAGCTGGGCAAGTCCCCGCAGTATCTCGAGGTTATGCTCGACGGTCTTGCCGAAGCCGACGCCAGGGTCGACGATTATGTGTTC
This sequence comes from uncultured bacterium, assembly GCA_964607485.1. Taxonomy (GTDB): domain Bacteria; phylum Abyssobacteria; class SURF-5; order SURF-5; family SURF-5; genus CAZSKP01. The sequence goes on from CAZSKP010000011.1 coordinate 96,675, forward strand.
GAGCCCCACCCCTTCCTCCAATGCGAAGTCGATCCGTTCCCGAAGAAAGGAAACGACCTCGGGCATCAGCGCGTCGTAGTGGGGATTTTGCTGCATGTTCTTCGGCGTGCCCCGCATGTGCATGAGTATCGCCGGACATCCGCTCTCGCGGACGACCTTTATCATCTCCGCGTCGAAACGGAGAGCGCTGATGTCGTTGACCATCTGCGCGCCCGCGTCGAGCGCGCGCCTCGCAATTTCGGCCTTGCACGTGTCTATGGAGATAGGCACCGCGAGTTTCTTCGCAAGGTGTTCCACCACGGGCAACACGCGCTTCGCCTCTTCCTCGACCGGTACCGGCTCGGCGCTGGGGCGGGTGGATTCTCCGCCCACATCGATTATGTCGGCGCCTTCCTCGGCCATCTTTTCGCCATGCGCGACCGCCGCGTCGAAGTTGTGGAAGCGGCCTCCGTCGGAAAAGGAATCGGGAGTCACGTTGAGGATGCCCATGATTTTCGTGCGCCCGCCCAGCTCGATGGCGCCGCTCCGAAGGTTCAGCGTGAATCGGTCCGACGAGTAGCGCCGAACAGCGGCAACGAAATCTTCGCAGCCGAGCGCCGTCTCCTCTCCGGCGCCAGGCTGTCGTTCGCAGAGCTCCTTTTGAGAGCCGATGTATGCGCAAAAGTCGGTTCCGCCCGCCTTGAAGACGCACACGATTCCGTTGGAATCACGTGCGACGTGTTCGAGGTATCGGACTTCCTCGGCCGATGGTTTCTCGACGGTGAACACGCCCACGCGTGAGCTGTCGAGAATCGGCACGATGGTGGAGCGGGCATTCGACGGGAGCCACCGCGGTGGCTCGGAGATTTCTCCGAGGTAAGCCAGGCGGCGGCCGGGAAGCGGGTCAGTCCTGCTCATTGAGGATGTCTTCTAACTTGTTTCCCTCTATGACCTCGAGCTCTGTGAGCTTGGTGGCGAGTTTCTCCAGTTTGTCGCGGTTCTCGACGAGCAGCTTCTTGGCGCGCTCGTGACAATCTTCGACGATATGCCGGATCTCTTTATCTATCTCGGCGGCTATTTCCTCGCTGAAGTTGCGCTCCTTCAGGATGTCGCGGCCGAGGAACACCTCGTCGTTTTCGCCGAAGGAAATGGGCCCGAGTTTCTCGCTCATTCCCCACTCACACACCATTCTCCGGGCCAGTTGGGTCGCATTCTTTATGTCGTTGCCGGCGCCGTTGGTTATGTCCTTCATGATGATCTCTTCGGCGGCGCGTCCGCCCATCATCATTGTGATGATGTTGCGTATGTAATTGCTCGAGTATGTGTGTCTGTCCTCGAGCGGGAGGTGCTGTGTGAGCCCCAGCGCTCGTCCGCGGGGGATTATCGTCACCTTATGCAGCGGGTCCATGCCCGGAAGCAGGTGCCCCACGAGCGCATGGCCGGCCTCGTGGTAGGCGGTGTTTCGCTTTTCATCCTCGCTGATGAACATGCTCTTTCGCTCGGGCCCCATCAGCACCCTGTCCTTGGCCTCCTCGAAATCCTGCATGGCGACGAGCTCTTTGCTCCTTCGCGCGGCCAGCAGGGCGGCCTCGTTGACCATGTTCGCCAGGTCGGCGCCCGAGAAGCCCGGCGTGCCCCTGGCCAGCACCCGTAGGTCAACGCCGGGGTCGACGGGGATGTTGCGGGTATGCACCTTGAGGATTCCCTCGCGCCCGAATATGTCCGGGTTGTCAACGACGATGGAGCGGTCGAACCGGCCTGGCCGCAAGAGCGCCTTGTCGAGCACGTCCGGCCTGTTGGTGGCAGCCATCAGGATGACGCCCTCGTTGCTGTTGAAGCCGTCCATCTCGACCAATAGCTGATTCAACGTCTGCTCGCGCTCGTCGTGGCCGCCTCCCAGCCCGGCCCCGCGCTGACGGCCGACGGCGTCCAGCTCGTCGATGAAGATGATGCATGGAGCGTGCTTGATGCCGGTGGCGAACAGGTCGCGCACGCGCGCGGCCCCCACGCCGACGAACATCTCGACGAAATCGGACCCGCTGATGCTGAAGAAGGGCACCTTCGCCTCACCCGCGACCGCTCGTGCAAGCAGCGTTTTGCCCGCGCCGGGCGGTCCCATGAGGAGGACACCCTTCGGAATCTTGCCGCCGAGGCGAGTGAACCTCTTGGGGTCCTTCAGGAACTCAATTATTTCCTCGAGCTCTTCCTTGGCCTCTTCCACGCCTGCGACATCGTCAAAGGTGACCTTCGTCTGCGATTGCGAATGCAACCGGGCGCGGCTCTTACCGAATGAAAGCGCCTTGTTGCCCCCGGCCTGCATCTGCCGGTAGGCGAAATACCAGATGAGCAGGATTATCAAAGCAAAGGGCAGTATCTGAATGAGGATGGTCTGAAGCAGCTTGGGAGAAAACGGTTTCTCGGAATACTGCACGTTGTTTTGTTTCAATATATCATGGAGTTCGGGGTCCGTGGTGAACGTTTCGAAGGGACGATTCCCCGTCAGTTCACCCTTCAGGGTGACGCCTGAGTCGATGCCGGTGGCCTCGTTGGCCTGAAGGCTCACCTTTGTGACCTGACCATTCTTCACATAGTCCAGAAACTCCGCATAGGTGATCTTTTCGGGCGGAGTCTGCTTGTTTTCCCGGAAGAGGAGTATCGTGACCAGGAGGACTCCCATGACGACCCAGAAGGCCACGGTTTTGTACTTATTTGCATTCATCCACTTCACAACCTTATGCTATGAAATTCCTCTCCGACGCCATTTCGTGCCATGGCGAGAATAATGTTTTCCCCTTAATATTAGCACAAAACGGCCAAAATAACAACCGCTCTGACGCCTTCGGGACAACGGCGTGATCACGTCGCAAATACACATATATCCTGCAATTGGCGATATCTCTCCCGATGGTCCAGACCGTATCCGACCACAAACTTGTCGGGTATCGTGAAGCCCACATAATCGGGCCTTATCAATTCCGTCCGTCTCTGGGAAGGCTTGTCGAGCAGCGTGCATAGTTTCAGGCTCGCGGGCTCGCGCACCGTGAGGTAATTTGTTAGGGCGCGATACGTAAGGCCGGTGTCGATGATGTCTTCGACGATGAGAACATCTTTGCCGCTGATGGTTGTGGAAAACACCGGCGAGATGTTCACGCTGCCCTTGGTGCTGTGCCCGTGATAGCTCGAGGCGGCGATGAAGTCGAGTCCGGCCGCCACCTGAAGGTTCCGGATGAGGTCGGCGAAGAAGACGACCGCTCCCTTGAGCACGCATATCAACAGGAGGTTCCGTCCTTTGTAATCCCGGGAGATGGCGTCGGCCAGCTCCTCGACGCGCTCAGAAATTTGCTTCCTGCTCAGGAGAACTTCCAAACGTTCGTTTTTCATAATCCACCCTCAGGGCCGCGGTCGACGTTGGTTTGAGCATATACTTTCTGTCCACGGCGTATCCCATCACCCACATTATCCTGCCGTTGGACAGGAGCAAAGGAACATGGTCGCGGAGAAATCGGGGCACCTTCTTGTCTATAAAAAAATCTTTCAGCTTTTTCGTGCCGCGCACCCCGAGCGGGCCGAACGAATCCCCCGGGCGCCTGGCGCGTATCTCGAGCGGAGGCCGCACGGCGTCCGCATCGAAGTACTGGCGGCTGGGGGAGCATAGCCGCACGAGCCGCGAGGGAGATGAGACGCCGGTTATGAGCTTTGTTTTCACGACAGCGTTCAGCGGGGCAACGACCGTTTTGCCGCCGAGCGAGACGGTGAACGTCTTCCTGGGAAGCCCGCGCTGTCTCGCGGTCTCCGATACGAGCCCCATGCCGCCGCTGACTTCCAACCGGAGCCTGCCCGGCAGGTCGAGCCTGCCGGCGGCTGCGCAAAGAAGGGCGTCGGCGTCCCCGAAGTGCGAGGTCTCAAGCATGGGAGCGCCGAGTTTCGCAAGGGAAACCAAAGAGGAAACAATCCTTTTCCTCAGCGCGGGATGGAGCGAGGCGAGCAGGTCGGCGTGGAAAAGCACCCATCCGGGCCTCGCTTCGATAACCATCTCATTTGTGAGAAGCTTAGCCTCGGTATCGACAAAATCGCTCTCGACCGCCAGGGCCGATGCGGCCGCCGCAAGCCGCTGTTTGATTCGGGGGTTATATTCCTTCTGGAGTCGGGGGAGAAGCTCCAACCGAATTCTATTGCGCAGGTATTCGGTCGATTCGTTCGACAGGTCCTTGCGGAACTTGAGCTTGCGGGACCGCACGTATGCCATGATATCGCTCCGCCACGCATATATCAGCGGCCGGATGATCTTCGGTCCGCCCGAATCTCCGAGCAGCCTGACTGGAGGGATGCCCGCAAGTCCCTCGGGACCGGAGCCACGAATGAGCCGCATCAGCATGGTCTCCGCCTGGTCATCGGCAGTGTGTCCGACGGCGACCTTGTCCGCTCCCAGCGATAGCGACGAACGCAGGAGAAACTCGTAGCGCAGCCTCCGCGCGGCATCCTCGACGGAGAGCTTCCGCTCTTTGGCGAAAGCCCCGACGTCGGCCGAGCCTGTGACAAAGGCGAGGCCTTTTCGGCGAGCAAGCGTTTCGGCAAATCTCGCGTCCCGTTCGGCTGCTTCTCCTCGAAGTCTGTGATTGAAGTGAGCCGCGCAGACGGTGAGCGAGTACTTTGCCCGGAGTTCCTCGAGGATGTCCAGCAGACAGACCGAATCGGGACCGCCGGAAAGCGCCACGAGCACCGTGTCGCCTGTCGTGAGCATCCGGTGCCGCTCGACCGTCTCCTCGACGATTTTTCTTAAACTTTTTGGCATGAGATTAATATATCACACCCCGAAGATTGCATCAACAGGCCTGCGCTATGAGATTCTGAGGAGCGAATGGTTGCAGGCCGTGACGACGAAGAAAGGCATGAATATGGCATCTGCCGAGGGTCTAAAGAAGGATCGCGACACCGGCGCGTCGATTGCTTGTCAGTTCTTGCCCCACTTTCCCTTCGCCTTCTTCCAGCCTTTTATTGCGAAGGTGACTCGTTTGACGCCCTTGGTTCGGAGCATGACCGATTCAAGCACTCCCAGCAGCTTGGCGACGTCGAGATCGCTCATTTCACGGCCCGAAAGCTTTCTCGGCTCGCCTCGAACTATCACCGCTCCCGAGGATGTGCTCACACCGAGCAGCGAGAGGTCCAGGTTGTGTTCCACGAGTATTTTGCGCATTTTCGAGTTTATCTTCAGGTCGTCTTCGGACATATGTCTGCCCGCTCCCTCGCAAAAAGGGTGAAGAATGCAGGACCGTTTCGATTACAATGTACCACCCACGACCGCTCAGAGTCAAGGAAGTTGCGGCGGGAAACTCACCGTTTCGGGCGCTTGAGAAGCGGGTCCTATTTTGTTATACTTCCTCAGGTTTTTCGGCTTCAAACAGTGCGAGGGAGAATGTGAGCACCCGAATTCGCTGCGAATTCCGCATGCAGGAGGAAATCAGGGCCCTGTATCAGGACCTCGACACCCTCATCCGCGAAAACCGGGAACGCATCGGAGCCGACGCGGAACAATTCAAACTCGAGGCCGTGCAGAGCCATGTCAAGTACGACGGCCGCGCTCTCTTGATAGCGTTCTACCCGTTCATCCTGTCCGAGGCGCAGGTACGCCACATCTCGGAGGCGGTCGAAGCGATGCTCCGCCTGATGGAGAAAACGACGCGGCTGTTTCTTGAGGAACCTGCCGTAAGAAAGGTTTTCGGCTTCAAACCGGAACAGATGGAGCTGATCGAGGTGGATCCCGGCTACGAGCCCGCGATTCCATTCGCGAGACTCGATTCGTTCTTCGACGGCCGGAGCCTGCGGTTCTCCGAAATCAACACCGACGGGACGTCGGGAATGGACGGCGCCGAGAAGGTGGCGAAACTTTTCCTGGCCGCGCCGACAATGCGCGAGTTCTTCGCCGCTTGTCCGGTCGGAGCGTTCGACATAAACCATTGCATACTGCAAACGCTGTTGCGCTGCCACGGGCAATTCGTCGGAGGGAGAGCCGCCGGGCCGCCTCGCATAGCGATCGTCGACTGGAAAGAGGTCCGTACGTCCGAGGAATTCGTGGCCTTTGCGGAGTTCTGTCGAGGGCAGGGACTCGAGGCGGTCGTGGCCGACCCGCGAGAGCTTGATTATGACGGCCATGCCTTATCGCATCGCGGCCTGAAGATTGACATAATTTATCGAAGGGTCGTTTCGCGCGAATATGTCGAGCGGCTCAAAGAAGTGAAGGCGATGACGCAGGCCTTCAAGGACCACAACGTTTGTGTGGTGGGCTCGTTCAGGTCGGACGTCGCTTTCAACAAGAAGATCTTCGGGGTCTTGCACAATCCCGAGTTCGCCCGTTTCTTCACGGAAGAGGAACGGGCGCTCGTGGAAAGACACGTGCCCTGGACGAGGGCGTTTGATGGCTCGGAGTGCGAATACCGGGGCCGGACCATAAATATGCTCGACCTCGCCAAGGGCGAGAAGGACAGGTTCGTGCTGAAACCCTCGGACCTGTATGAGGGTAGGAACGTGAAGCTGGGCGCGCAGACAAGCCCCGAGGAGTGGGAGAAGGTGGCACACGCGGCACTCAAGAACGATTACGTGCTGCAAGAACTTATCCCGATCCCGACGATGCCCATCGGGGTGTGGAACGATGAGAACGGTGAGGTCGAACTGGAGACGCGGCTGATTCACCTCGGCGAATACGTGTTCGACGGAAGCTTCTGCGGATTCTATTGCCGCGCCGCCGATGTTCCGATAATAAACGCCTCGAGCAAGGAACTGTTGGTTCCGTGTTTAGTCCTGAAGAGTTGAGGAAACGGTCGATGCCACAGAAGAAGCAGACGGAACGGTCGAAACCTAAGGTGATTGACGCGCACCTGCACATAAATTTCAAGCGGCCCTACTCGAGGCAGCTGGCGAAGAAAATCGGGCTCAGCTACACGCCGGCGGGCCTGCTCAAAGACATGAAGGAAAACAACGTGGTGCGCGCACTCATCATGAGTGTTCCCGGCCAGGTCGAGGACGCGAAGAAATTTGCCAAGAAATATCCCAACCGCTTCTGGGTCGCCGGCTCGGCCGACCCGAAGAACCTCACGGATAAACACCTCGCCGCGCTCGAGGCCGACATGGCCGAGGGCGAGATACGGGCGATAAAACTCTACACCGGCTACCAGCACTACTATCCCGACGACGAGGACTGTGTGCCCATCTACCGGCTCGCGATGAAATACAACACGCCTATCATCTTCCACACGGGCGACTGTGTGAGCACGATGGCGCGGCTTCGGTTTTCGCATCCGCTCAACATCGACGACCTCGCCTTCCGTTTCCCCGACCTGAAGATCGTGATGGCGCATATGGGGAACCCCTGGCTCTGGGACGCGGCCGAGGTCATATACAAGAACGAGAACGTCTATGCCGACCTGTCGGGTCTCATCACGGGCCTGCCCGAGGCGTACAGAGAGGAATACAGGGAATGGATGCTGGGCGAGCTGGGAAGCGCCGTCTATTACTGCGGCGCTGACAACCTGTTGTTCGGAACCGACTACTGCCTCGTGTCGCACAGCGACTCCCTGAATTTCTTCTCACGGTTGAAAATCAAGAAGAACGACTTGCAGAAAGTTCTTTACAAGAATGCGCTGAAACTATTCGGAAGGGACGAAAAGCTGTAGCGGCGAATTGTTTTCGCGCTCTGGTCTTTGAAACGGAAGGAAGAAAAACCATGCTCTTCACACAGATTCCGACAGGGATAATGGGGAATTTCAGTTATGTGTTCGGCTGCGAGAAGACCAAGCGGGCCGCCGTCGTTGACCCGCCGTCCGACATGTCGGAAGTTCTCTCGTTTGCCGAGGAGAACGGGCTCACGGTCGAGCTGATATTCGCCACGCACAGCCATTCCGACCACACGGCCGGCATCAAGGCGCTCGCCCAAAGGACCGGCGCAAAGGTGGTCGTCCACAAAGGTGACGCCCCCAGTCTGCAGCGAGGACGTATCCCGACCGACAAGGTGGTCGAGGACGGAGAGAAGCTCCGACTGGGCGAGATCGAGGTCGAGGTGATTCACACGCCCGGCCACACGCCCGGCAGCATGTGTCTGCTGGCTGACGGCAAGCTGATGACGGGCGACACGCTCTTCGTCGGCAATTGCGGCCGCACCGACCTCTCCGGCGGCAGCACGCGGCAGATGTTCGAGAGCCTGCACAACAAGCTCAAGGCGTTGCCCGACAACGTCGAGGTGTATCCGGGGCACGATTACGGCGACCGGCCATCCTCGACCATCGCGCGCGAAAAGAAGACGAACCCCACCATGTCGTGCAAGACGTTCGAAGAGTTCGAGATGATTCCCTGAAAAGAATGGAGGACGGAAACGAATGACCTGACATCCGAATTGTGCCGATTCGCCGGCATCTGCGAGGTTTTCTTCCCCCCACGACTTTCCTTCAGCCGCGGAACTGGAGAGACTGGTCTAAATCCTTGACATAACCGAAGCTCGGCGTTATAATTACGCTGGCTGTAGGCGCACGCAAGGATTCCGCATGGTTCAGACGAAAAAGATGTCGCCTGAGATAAGGAACGGTATGAAACTGACCGAGTACATAACGAAAGACTGCATAATATCGAACCTCAAGAGCCACGACAAGATACACGCCATAAAAGAGCTCACCCGCCTCCTGCAAAAGAGGGAAAGGATAAACGACATGGACGGCGTGCTGGAACGCGTGCTGGAACGCGAAAGCTTCGACAGCACGGGCATCGGCTCGGGCATCGCCGTGCCCCACGCCCGCGTCAACACGCTCGACGGCCTCGTGTGCGCGATAGGCCGCAAGCGCGAGGGCATGGAATATCGCTCCATCGACGGCAAGCCCGTCCACCTGATTTTCCTGATTGTGTATCCGCCCTCCGATTCCCACAAGTACCTCTACTTTATCTCGTCGCTGTCCCGGCTTGTCCTGGATGAGAACCTCGTCGAACGCCTGATGGAATCGGCCAGCTCGACGAGCATGTACAAAGTGCTCGACCGAGCGAGCGAGACGCTGGTGGCCTCGGAGGCCTTCGCCCCCGCCGGGCCGAAGGCGGCGCCGGAGGCAAAGGTCATGAGGGGGACGAATGCGGACCTGATGCTCCTGATACGGCTGATGAGACTCGAGAATCTTCGCAGAGCCGACAAGGGACAAGCCAAGGCATTGGACGAGAAAATACAGCAGGTGCGCTCATGCATCTCCCCCCGCGTGCTCGCTCACTACGACCGCCTCAAGGCGAGAGTCAGCCAGCCCGTGGTGGCCGTGGAGGAGGAAATCTGCCTCGGCTGCAACCTTCAGCTGTCGTCCTCGTTCGCGCAGGAGCTGCGCGACTCGCACAACGTCACAACCTGCCCCAACTGCACCCGCTTCCTTTACGTAGTCTGAGCATGTTATCAGGGCCAGACCCTTTTTCATAAGACTTAGCCGAAACAGGCATAGCCTCCATCATCATGCTACTGTGTGCAAAAGAGCTATGCTGGAAGAGCAATTGCCAACCGATACTAGACACAAGAACATTCCGGCGGGTGGAGATGAAATGAAAAGGAGGGCGAGCATTCTAGCAATCTCGGTTCCCGCAATACTGATCTTCTTATTTTCATCGATGTGTCCAGTTTTCGGTGAGATTGAGGCAAGAACTGCGGAAGATCCCGAAGTCCCCACAAGTGCTCATATGGTCTTCATCAACTTCCGAGAGGGCAGGACGACACAGGCTTTTGAGTTTTACTTCGACCGGGACAGCATGCAATACAGGGAGGATACTTATCAGCTAAAAGAAGGTCTCTTGACTGAGGCAGAACTTGAGCATGCTGACATGAAACTATGGGAAGATATTAAGAAAAGAATTCTGCCAGAATGTGTCCAGATTTTTGGCACCGATCACAGTTATCAGATCTCTGTCAGCGAAGTCGACCCTGCCTCACTCGAATCAGACGTTGAGAAAAATTGCGATGACGGAATCTCCGAAAGAAGCGTTTCACGTGCCTGTTTCATATACATATCACCTAAGAAACCCGTTGAAACCAATGATGAGTGGAAGGCATTTTTTGCTCCCAAATCATTACGTGCCCATAAGCCGATCGAGGTCAATTACAGAAACGAATCCACCGGCGAATATCGTTTGTATGAGGACCTATACGCGGAGTACTACGATCTGGCCTTACCAGGCGCTCCTCCCGGACATCGCGATGGGAGTCTGACAAAGATTTGGTATGAACCTGTATACTCGGTCCCGGTAAAGAGGATGGAATTTGGTACGAGGCCCGATTCATCGAGCTATTTGGATTCGGTGTTTCTAGCGGAGTATGGTTTCACGCCTTCGAGTGATTTGTTCGATCCCGAGTTCACCCCCTTTTCCGGACAGGGATTACCGGTGGAAACGGTGGTCGTTCCGGATCGCTCCGGGGACATGGGCTTCCCATCAAGCGAGTCGACTTTGACAACGGAAACTGATTCCGCTCGCACTCTTCGTTTCCCGAAAGATCACAGCATGGGCTTGCTTTATGTGAGCCTGCCGAGCTCCAAAGGCGCCGTCAATTGGGAGTATCTTTGTGAGGCTCGTGGCGATGTATTCCTGCCTGCCGGGAAAGAACTAAAGCTTGCTGTGAGTCTCGAGCGCTCGATGGACCTTTCCCCACTCGCGGCCCTTGGGCCGGACGACCTCCTGGAGCTGGACCTAGGAAATACCCGCGTCAGCGACGCCGGCTTGACCTATCTCACCGGCCTCACTTCGCTCTTGTCGCTTGATCTCAGCAGCACGGAAATCACCGATGCCGGACTTGCACACCTTGAGGCGCTTTCATCGCTTCGGAGGTTAACTCTTAGAAATGACTCGATAACAGATGCGGGGTTGATTCACCTTGCAAAGCTCACTTCGCTTCAGGTGCTGGACCTCACGAATACCCGGATCACTGACGAAGGGCTGACCTATCTCACGAAACTGCCGTCACTCACGGTGCTGGACGTGTCCGACACCCCTGTCACAGATGAAGGATTAGCCTGCCTTAGGGGGCTGAGTTCTCTCAAGGAATTGGATATCAGCAACACTCAGATAAGTGATGCAGGACTAGCCTACCTCAAGGATTTTGTTATGCTTGAAAACCTGCAAGTTCGGCATACCGGGATCAGCGACAGGGGACTGGAGCACTTACGAGAACTGGCCTCGCTCCAGACTTTGGATGTCTCGTATACACAAATCAGCGACAGGGGACTGAAATACATTGGGCAACTACGCACACTCCAACGCTTGTATCTTTCTGATACAAATATCACAGACCAGGGGATGGTATATCTCAAGGATCTCGGCTCCCTCGAAATCATAGAACTTCGGAAAACGCAAATCAGCGATGCAGGATTAACCAACCTCGGGAAACTGACCTCACTACAATTATTAGGCCTTGAACAGACCGAGGTCAGCCAGGCCGGCGTAGCAGAGCTGAAGCAAGTATTGCAAGGTTGTAGAATTTCCCGATAGGAATTGGATAAATCGGAACAGCGCTTGTTTTTCTCGTAGTGACTTACTGCAAATTTGAGACTCATGACACGGCGTCGGCGCGAGACCTGTATAACAGAATAGTGTCTGCTCCTGCATCATGACATTTTCCACCGCGAAGGTGCGAAGGTCGCAAAGTGGAAAGATAAGTTGGGCCGCAGAGAATGCGGAGAACACAGAGATCTTAAGAGAAGATTTTTCTCTGTGAACTCTGTGCCCTCTGTGGCAGCTATGCCTTTTTAGGATCACTGGTGCGGGTGGGTGTGGTCGTCCTCGTGGTGGCGATGAAAGTGCGGGTGGCCGTGGCGCAGGCGCTCGTGAAAGTGGCCGTGCTCGTGGATGAGGTTGTTTCGCGCGAGAAACTGCTGGTCGGTGAGTATTTCGGCGGGAGCGCCCTCCCTCACAACAGTCCTGCTCTCGCCCAGGACTATCACCCGGTCGGCCACCTCTTCGACTAGATGCATGTCGTGCGTGGCCACAAGCATCGTTTTGCCCTCGTCTTTCAAGCGGAAGAGGATGTCCATCAACTGCGTGGCGCTCCTCGGGTCGAGGCCGGCGGTGGGTTCGTCGAGCAGCAGGATGGGCGGTTCCATGGCCAGCGCGGTCGCCAGCGCAACCTTCTTCTTCTCGCCCTGACTCAGATGCTGCGGTACCCTGTGCTTGAAGTCGGCCATGTTCAACTCGGCCAGCACCTCATCGGCGCGGGCCAGCGCATCCGTTTTGGAAAGCCCGAGGTTGAGCGGCCCGAACAGGACGTCGTCGAGAACGCTCGTCGAGAACAACTGGTGCTCCGGATTCTGAAACACGAAGCCGATCTGGCGCCGGACGGAGAGCACGCTTTCGGGATCGACCTCGACGCCTCGCACCCATGTCCCGCCGCGCCCCCTCAAGATTCCGACGATGCACAGGAGCAGGGTGGACTTGCCCGTGCCGTTGGCGCCTATCAGCGCGACGCACTCGGCGGGCTGCACCTTGAAGGAAACGCCCGCGAGCGCGACGCGCCCATCAGGATAGCGAAACGCAAGGTCGGCGACCTCGATCGCCGGACCGTCGGCTCTTGGCTGTTCTCCACTCGAATTCATATTGCAGGGATTCTTGCGCTCATGCCGGCGCGACGCTCGCCGAGCGACCCACTCAGCGCTTCTCGCTGGCGTCGGCGTGAGCCTGTGTGCGGGCTGATGGAAGCCAGACGAAGAAACTAAGCGCGGCGGCGCCTATCAGGACCACCACGCTGATTACCTGCGAGATGGTGAGTCCCAGAAGCACCGGTGGGTTGTCGCCCCTGAAGAACTCAATGACAAACCTGGCCGTCGCGTAAAGCGCCGCGTAAAGCCACGCCACCTGGCCGTCGCGGGTCTTGTGTCTCCGGAACCTGATAAGGACCAGAAATATGGCGAACGTCGCCAGCGATTCGTATATCTGAGTCGGGTGGCGGCGATACTCGAGCTGCGGAAACTTGACCGCCCAGGGCACCCACGTCGGCTTCCCGTAGCAACAGCCGCTCATGAAGCAGCCGATTCGCCCTATGGCCTGACCGATGGCTATGCTCGGCGCCGCGATGTCCAGCACGAGCGGGATCGGCACGCGCTTGAGCTTGCAAAAGGCCAGCCCGGCGCCGACGGCGAAGATGAACCCCCCGTAAAAGACCAGCCCGGCCTGCCTTAGATGCAACAGTTCGCTCGGATGCTCGAGCGTGTAGTGCAGGTCGTAGAAAAGGATATAGAACACCCGCGAGCCGACGATGGATGACAGGATGACGACGATCCCCAGATCGGCCGCCAGCTCGGGCTTCAATCCCGCCCGCTCCGTCTCGCGTGTGGCGAGCCATATGGCCACAAGAAAGGCGACGGCCAGAAACGCTCCGTATGTGTACAGTTCGAACGGGCCGATCTTAAACAGGATCGGGTGCATCCTTCGCCGTTCCTTTCTTCCCTCGGAAAAAATCCACAAGCAGGAGCGCAACCCCTATGCTCACCGATGAGTCGGCAATGTTGAAGGCGGGCCAGAAACTGAAGTTGATGAAATCGACTACGTAGTTGAAGCGGAACCTGTCGACCAGGTTCCCCATGGCGCCGCCCAGTATCAAGGCGCATCCGACGGTCAGCAGGACGCTCCGGGGCTCGACGGTCAGGTAGAAATACAGCACGATGAGCATGCTCACGAGAGTTATGACCATGAACACATCGGGAAGGCCCGGGAAAAGGCCGAACGCAATGCCGCTGTTGTGCACGAGGGTTATCGAAAAAATTCCCGGTATTATATGAATCGAGTCATGCAACCGCAGGCCGAGACGGTGAACGACAATCCATTTCGTGAGCTGGTCCAGAAAAGTCACCAAGCATGCTACTATCAGAAGTTGGGGAAGCCTGAAGGGGGAGGAAACGTTACGGCTGGTCACCGCCGCACGTAGTCGGGCTGCGGAGTCCTCTTCGCGGGGAACATCGCGGCAGGCGTCTCTACCCATCTCAATACTTCTTTTCCGATTCCCGCGCGCATTCAATGCACAGCCTCGCGTAGGGGATGGCTTTCAAGCGCTCGAGGTTTATGTCGCCATCGCACGACACGCATTTTCCGTATGTGCCGTCTTCGATTCTTTCCAAAGCCTCCTCGATCATGCGTATGCGTTCGTTCTCGCCCGAGGCGATGTTCAGCTCCATTTCGCGACCGAAGTTGTCGGTGCCGACATCGGCCATGTGATAAGAATAGCCCGACAGATCGCCCGAGGAATCGCGTTGAGACTGGCTGAGGTTGGTTTCGGAGAGGTGCTGGAGCTCGTGATATAGGTCGGCTCTCAGCTTCTCGAGATGTTTCTTCATCTGCTTCAGCGCCCTTTTATTCATCAGGTCCTCCCAACTCGTTGACGCACCTGTCGCACAGCGAGGGATGCTCTTCCGACCGGCCGACGGATTCTCTGTAATTCCAACAGCGCTCGCACTTCTCGCCGGCCGATTTGCGGACTGCAATCGCCACGTGATTCTCTTTCACCGAAATGTCTTCCGGGAGCGCTTCGCCGGCTGAATGCAGCTCGACCTGTGATACGATGAAGACCGTCGGAAGCATCTTCTCATACCGGCCGAGCAAGGAGGCTTCCTCGGAACGCTCCGGATACAACGCCACCTTGGCTTCGAGCGAATTCCCCAGTAGGCCGTCCCTGCGCGCTATCTCCAGAGCCTTCGTGACCCCGGCCCTGACCTTGAGGAGCCGTTCCCACCGTTCTCCCAATTCGTCGTCCACAAGGCTCGGGTCCGTCTCCGGCCACGAACAGAGGTGAACGCTCGGCTCGCGGTCCGGCTGATTCGGTATCAAGCGCCACGCCTCCTCCGCCGTAAAACTCAGCGTGGGCGCAAGCATGCGCGTGAGCGCATGGAGGATGCGGTCGAGAGCGGTCTGCGAAGACCTGCGCGCAGGATTGTCGGCAGCAAAGGTGTACAGCCGATCCTTCAACATGTCGAAATATAACGCGCTCAGCGAGACGGTGCAATAGTTGTAAAGCGTGTGAAACGCCGTGTAGAACTCGTGCCGCTCGTGCGCGCTCGTCACTCGAGCGATGGTCTGCTGAAGCACATGGAGCGCCCATTTGTCCAGCTCGTCCATCTGTTCGTAGGGGACGGAATTCTTTTCGGGACAAAAGTCATACAGATTGCTTAACAGAAATTTGAACGTGTTGCGCAGCCGTCTGTATGCATCGGCCAGCCGCTGCAATATTTCGAACGAAACCCGTATATCCTGCGTGAAGTTCTCCGAGGCTACCCAGAGCCGCAACACGTCGGCTCCGTACTTCTCTATCACCTCTTCGGGATAGATGGCGTTGCCGAGCTTCTTCGACATCTTCTTGCCGTCGCTCGTGACGACGAAGCCGTGCGTGAGGACGGACCGGAAAGGCGCCCGGCCCTTCACCGCTGCCGAAGTCAGCAGGGAGGACTGGAACCATCCCCTGTATTGGTCGCTCCCCTCGATGTACAGGTCGGCGGGAAACGACAGGCCCTCGGTCGTCTCAAGAACGGCCCTGTGGCTCACTCCCGACTCGAACCACACGTCCAGTATGTCCTCCTCCTTCACAAACTCATCCGAGCCGCAGCCGCACCTCGCGTCCGCAGGAAGCAGTTCCCCGGCGTCGCTCGTGAACCACACGTCCACCCCTTTTTCATCCACCAGTTTCTTGAGGTGCTCGAACGCTTTCTTGTCAAAGAATTCTTTCCCGCATTTCTTGCAGTAGAAGATCGGGATAGGAACGCCCCACGAGCGCTGGCGGGATATGCACCAATCGGGTCGGTTGGCCACCATCCCGTATATCCTGTCCTCGCCCCACGGGGGAACCCAATCGACCTTCTTTATCTCATCCAGCGCGCGTCCTCTCAGGCCGTTCGCATCCACTGTTATGAACCACTGCGCCGTCGCGCGGAAGATGATGGGATTGGAGCAGCGCCAGCAGTGGGGATACTGGTGCACTATCTCCTCGCTCTGGAGCAGCGCTCCTTTCTCGCGCAGAAGCTCCACAATGGGCTCGTTCGCCTCGAACACGTGCCGCCCCTGAAACATGGCAAACTCCGAGGTGAAGCGGCCGTCGTCGTCCACGGGCGAATACACCGGCAGCCCGTACTTGATGCCCACAACATAGTCTTCCTGGCCGTGACCGGGCGCGGTGTGCACCAGCCCCGTGCCCTGTTCGAGCGTGACGTGCTCGCCCACTATCACGGGGTTGACGCGGTCCACAAACGGATGCCTGTAGCGGACGCCCTCCAATTCGCTCCCCTTGAAACGACGGAGCACCTTCGCCTGTGGTTCCGCCCCGATCCTCTCGAGCACGGCCGGCTTGAGATATTCCGCCATGATATACACATCCGGGCCCACCTCGACGGCCACATACTCGAAATGCGGATGGACACAGGTGGCCAGGTTGGCCGGCAGCGTCCAGGGAGTTGTGGTCCAGATGAGAAGGTAAGTGTTTTCCCCCAGGTCCTCCAGGCCTTCAACCACCTCGAACCTGACATAGATGGAGGGCGAGGAATGGTCGGCGTATTCCACCTCGGCCTCGGCCAGGGCCGTGCGACAGGTGGAACACCACGTGATCGGCTTCAGCCCGCGATAGATGTAGTTCCGCTCGTACATCTCACCGAAGACTGCGAGTATCTTTCCCTCATACTTTCGGCTGAGGGTGAGATAGGGGTGCTCCCACTCGCCGAAGACGCCCAGACGCTCGAAATCGCGCGTCATGACATCGACATACCTGAGAGCGTAGTCGCTGCACCGCTTCCTTATCTCGGGCTTCGACAGAGCCCCTTCATTCCCGCCCAATTCGCTCAGCACCTTGAACTCGATCGGCAATCCATGACAGTCGTAGCCCGGAACAAAGGGGGCGTCGTGCCCGGCCATCGTCTTATATTTGACTATCATGTCCTTGAGTATCTTGTTCAGGGCGGTTCCGAGGTGGATGTCCCCGTTGGCATAGGGGGGCCCGTCGTGGAGAATGAACTTCCGACTGCTTGCCATTCTCCGGCGAATCTCTCCGTAAATGTCCATTTCCTTCCAAAAAGCAACGAGCTCGGGCTCCCTTTTCGGAAGGCTGGCCTTCATGGGAAAGGATGTTTTGGGAAGGTTCAGCGTCGCCGCGTAACCCTTGTTCCCGTTTTTCAGTCTCTTCGTCATCAACAAATCACCATCTTACCGACATCATCGGTCGAAACGAGTATAGCACGATAATTTATCACAACATGTGCCCTTTGTCAAGGCGAGCGTAGACGCAGCCGGGGCAGCTCGGGAGAACAGTGAAGAAGCGATAACCTTTTGATAAGCAAATATTTACAGTTGGCAGATTATTGCGAGGATGGTGCCGGTTCCCCGGCAGACTCATCAGAGGGAAATATCTCCGTGAAACTTTCGAAAGCCGGCCAGTAGCGATAGTATCTTCGGCCGGGATAGCGTTGCATCAACACGTCGTTACCCAGGCCTTGGTCGCGCGCGAAAACGATATCCCCCTTGAGAGCGGGGTCGTTTCGCCACAACCCTGTGCCATACGCAAGGGAATAGGGAAAATCATTGATGAAGACGACAGCGTTATGAACCTTCTCTGATTCGAGATGCCGCCAGATGGGCGCGGGCACTCCTTGGTGAATGGGCGATGATATCTCATAGTACCGCAGCCTGTCCGGGAGGAAGAGGGCGAGGTTGAACACAATGCAGGCGAAAATCAGTACGGCCAAGAAGCGCGAAACCGCCTCTATGCCGCCCTTTGGACCCGCCAGCCGGCTCCACAGCTCGGGAGTGTCCCGAAGCCCGCGCGCACTCAGAATGACCGCCGCGGGGATGACCGAGAAATAGTAGCGCGGACCCATCATGAAATCCTGATGAAAGAAGAAGAAATAGACGGCCGGAATCGAAAGGAAACTCGCGAGCATAAGGTAGTCCCACTTGTTTCTCGACGGCAGGGCGAACGGAATCATCGCGAACAGAAGCGACGGCAGCGGCCAGCCGAACAGGTACTTGTTCAGGTAAAAGAATCCGTTATTCAGGTTGACCACACCCCGCAGAGGTGTGTGTCGGTGCTTCGCATAAACGAGCTGGCGAGGCGGCTGCACGAATCCCAGGCGAAAGTTCTTCCCGTAAAAGACGTTATAACCGGACGTGAACGGGTCGCCGGTGAGCACAGAGTTGTAGGAGAGAAGCAGCGCCACTCCGACGGCGACGCCGAACGCAAGCACCCCGGCGTTGACGGGATGAATCCTCCGCTTGAACACCAGCCACAGCGTGTAGGCCGCCCACGGGATGGAGACGGCCGCGGCAGTCAAGGGCCGCGTCAACGCCATCGCCCCGAGGGCCAACCCGGCGAGAAGAAAGTGAAACCAGCGCCCCCCGCCGAGCCCCTTCAGGAAGAAATACAGGAACAGGAGGAAGAAGAAAGCGGTTGTCGTGTGCGACAGCTGAAAGGAGGACAACATCAGGAAAAACGGAGACACAACCATCAGAGCGGCCGAACCACGCGCGATGCGCTCGTCGTACATCAACCCGGCCGCCAAGTACACCAGCATCACGCACAGCGCCGCAAGAGCCGGGTTCACAATCCAAGGAGCTCCCACGAAGACGCCCAGTGTCAGAAGCAGAGGATAGCCGGGATTCACGATGGAATACCACTTATCTCCGATGACAAAGCTGACAAAGCTGAAGAACTGCGGGTCTTGCGGAGGCTGGGCGTACAAGTGTCCGCTCGCAAATATCTTGCTCTGAAAGATGTAGTTCACCTCGTCGGAACATATGGGCACGTGATGAAACTGAAACAGAGAGATCGCGTTCGTCTCCAAAAACACAAGGAGCATCGCTCCGACGAGAAACGCGCGCCGAGGCGACCGAAATATCAGCCGCTCGGCCAGCCGAAGGAACGCCTCGGCGACCGGGCGGGCGTTCAACAATATGGCCCATACCACGCTGAACGTCGCGCCGGCGAGGAAGAGGCCCTCGACCAGCGCGCGAGTGCTCTCCATCAGTCCCCACGTGAGCATGTGGAACGATATCCTGTTGCGGGGATAGTTCAGCATCGTAAACACCAGCACGGCCGCGACGACGAACGGAGCGATTCTCCAGCGGAGGGGCAGTGCGGTGAGACGCTTGTTGAACGACTCTATCGCGTGACCTTTCCAGAGCGTGAGCAGGAGCAGGATGGCGACGGTGAACGCGAGGTGCACGAATTGCCGTTTCGCCGAAACCTCCCCGCCCATGGCGAGGTAGTCGAGACGCATGGCGACCCAGCTAACGGCGCAATACGCCCCGACGGAGAAAAGAACGATGTTCTTCTTCGCCCTGCCGCTCACAGGTCACCCGCATCCTCCGGGCGCGCTCCGGAAGCGTCCCCGCTGTCGAGGTTCGAAATGGCGAGCGCCTGCGCGATCTTGACGACCCGTTCCGAAAGCATGGAAAGCTGTACGGAGAAATAGATGAGAACGAGCGTGACGAAGCCCAGCGACACGATCGTGAGCGCGGCGGAAGGGAAAAACGCCTCCGCCGTCCCTGCGACGGCGCGGGAGAGCGGCGGTATCGCAACCAAGCAGACCAGGCCGAAAATCATCATGAGCCAGGCGACGGCGTATCCGACGTAGAGCCGATGCCTGAGGAGCTGGTGAAACACCAATGCCGAGAGCGCCAGCGCTCCCAAACAGATCAACACAATCCCCTGTGCGGTCAACGGTTTCTCCCCCCTTCGAAGTATGCTCTGAAAACCGCGATGACAACCAGAAGCAAGGTCTTGAGCGGATACGTGAAGTGACTCAACAGCGTGTACATCGAGCGGCCCGACTTTCGCTCGGCCATCACAACCGGCTGTTCGACTATCTTCATTCCCGCAAAGCTGAGCGAAACGAGCGCCTCTGCATGAAAATCGACAAATTGCTCCGCTGCCAGGCTCTCATATGCGCGGCGGCTCACCGCTTTGAAACCCGACGTGGTGTCGTAAATTCGCGTGCCGGTCACGAGCAGAGTGACCCACGAAAACAGCCACATTCCCATCCGCCTTCCGAGCGGTCCGGTGATCGTGCGGCCTCCCGCAAACCTGGATCCGATGACAACGTCGGCCCCCTCGCGCTCGAGCGTCGACAGCAAAACGGCGATGTCTCGGGGATTATGCTGTCCGTCTCCATCGAGGAGCACGACCGTCTCGTACCCCTTCCCCATCGCGTACCGCAGGCCGGTCTGGATGGCCCGGGCGTAACCGAGGTTGCAGGGAAGTCTGAGCAGCGGCGCGCCGCATCTCGACACGACGACCGGGGTGTCGTCCGACGAGCCGTCGTCCACCACCACGATATCGCACCCCGGGGCATGCTCCCCGGCTCCCGCGAGCACTTGAGCGATGGAATCCCGCTCGTTGTACGCGGGAATTATTATGAGACACCGGCCAGCGTCCATCTTAGCCAAGCGCGCTCCTCTTCTCGGCAATGAGTATGGTATTCATCCCAAGCGGGAAATCTACGTCGAAGACCTTCAGAGGGCCTACGGCAAACCGCGGCATCTTGTTGGGAAATATCATCCCGGTGGAAAGCAGATGCCTGACACAGAGCTCGTTCGACTCCGCGCAGCGCCTGAGGAACGCCCGCGAAAACCTCAGTCCCCCACGCTCATGCCTCACCAGCAACGAGAACGCAGCCACGGCCGGGTTGGCCCGATTGGGCTCGATGAGTATCACATACCTGCGGCTCACGCGACTCATCTCGGCCACGACGGGTAAGGGGTCGGGCACGTGGTGGAGCAGGCAGGCCGCAATCACGATGTCGAACAAGCCGTCCCTGAAGGGCAGGCGCAGAGCGTCGGCAAGAGCTTTCCTGCAGGGATTCTCTCGGAGCAGCTTTGGGGAGCCGTCGACGGCGAAACATCGAGCGAGTTGCTGAAGGTAGTAAGAGTACGTTCCGTTGCCCGCGCCGACGTCGAGTATGCTTGTTTCCTTGGTGATGGGCACCCTTTCCGTGATGAACTTGAGTTTGGGACTCACGCATGCGTTTACCACAGGATGCCACGGCGGCCGGTAGCGAATCCCCGATTCCCAGTATTCCGCCTGAAATCTGTCCGGTTGTCGCCGTCTGCCCACTATATCTGCGACCGCGCCACTCGCTTGAGGTCGAGTGTCATCTCGAGCATGGACTGGTATCTGCCCTTCGGGTTTTTCTCGAGCGCCTTCATTATCACCCTGTCAAGGTTGTGATGCAGGCCGGGCTTGATTTTCGAGGGAGTCGTCGGTTTTATGCGCCTGTTCACAATCTCGCGAGTAATCTCCTCCCCTGTCTTGCCCATGTAAGGAGATTGCCCCGTGAAGAGCTCGTAGCACGACACGCCGAGCGAGTAGATGTCGGTCCGAACGTCCACCTTCTTGCGCGTGAGCTGCTCCGGAGCCATGTATCTCTTCGTGCCCCGGAGCTTGTCCCGGGAAAGCTGGAAAAAGGTGTTGGCCTGAGAGAGGCCGAAATCGGCGATCTTCACCGCGCCCGATGGAGAGATGAGGATGTTTTCGGGCTTCATGTCGCCGTGCACGATGCCGTGATGGTGGATGAAATCCAGTCCGCCGCAGACCGTGATGACGAGCTCGACGGCCTGAAACATCGTGAGGTCCTGCTCCTGGATGTGCTTGCGCATGTTCCAGCCGTCGACCAGCTCCATCACGAGGAAGCCCCGCTTCACCTTCTCCTTCGGGGCCTGGATTTTTATCAGCTTGAGGAATCGAATGATGTTGGGGTGGCGCAGCTCGAGCGCAATCTTGAATTCGTGGTCGAGATATTGAGCTTTGCGGCGGTCGGAGAGAAAATCGGGCGGCAGAACCTTTATGGCGACCAACTGGTCCTTCTTTTCGTCGAGGGCCTTGTACACGATTCCCATCCCGCCTCGACCGATTTCAGCCAGGACCCGATAGTTTTCTATCCTCTTATCAACAAAACCTTCTTCGACCATAATGCCCGCCGAATACAAATTTACTGAGCAAATCCGACCCCATTCTAGCACTTCGGGATAGGGGTGTCAACAACGTGTTCCCGGCTTCTCTCACGCGTCGGCTGCAGGGGACGTGCGCCCACTGCGCATCCGCAGGCCGGTCGGCAGACGGCTCGTCTGCAATCGCTTTCCGACGCTGGTCAGCCTCCTCAGCAGGGGTGAGTGCCGAGCGGGAGACAACAGAGAGGGCCTCGTGGCTACAGAAGCAGGTGGTCGTAGCCCTCCTCTTCGAGCATCTCGCGGTACATTCCGTAAATGGGTTTTGTTATAGGGATGAGCTTCAAGGCCTTGGGAACGCTGCCCTTCGCCTTGATGCGTCCCAGGGCGATGGCCACCGGAACGTTTTCCTTCCCCTGGAAGTACTTGTTCGCCACTTCCGATTTCATCTTCATCTCCACGGCCGGCTCCCAGTCGCAATCCTCGTCTCCCCACACCCACTTGAGGAAGTGACCTTTCTTGGCGGCCTTGGAGTCGGCGTAGGTGGTGTTGAGGACCAGCCCGAGGTCGGTGAACTCCCAGCGTTGGGGCACACGCGCGGCGGCGAGCTTGGGACCCATTCTGGGATCGGTGCTCATCACGGTGAACAGCTTGTCCATCACCTCGACGAATTCCTTCTTGCTCTTGAATTTGGCTTTGGCCATTCGCCCTCCCTTGCCCGTGCCGCGCGGCACGAGCCTTTCTACCCAGACCCGAACACGTGGTCGTTTATCCGTGTCAGCCCCACGATGTCATACACGTCGGTGTCGAAGAAAGGAACAGTCTTAAAGGCCGTCCCTGCATCAATGTGGTCGGTCAGCGTGCGGATGTTCTCCGCATCGATCTCGGCGAGGTTGCGGTAGTTGTTCAGATTCGCGGCGAGGCTGGCGGCGACGGCCTGCATCGCCTTCCTTTCGTCCGCAGTCCTTGCGAGCGAGCTGCCTATCTTATTCGCCAGCTTCTCCGCTCCGCCGTCGGCCAGAACGCCCTCGCTCTCGACGTCGGAAGCGAGGTCGGTGTGCACCTTGTTGACGATCAGTCCGCAGAAGGGCATCCCATACTCTATGAGCTTATCATAGAAGTACGTACACTCCTCGATCGTGATATCCTCGGGACTCGTTATGAGCAAGAAGGCCGTCGTCCTGTCGCGCAGGAGCTCATACACGCCCTTCGCCCGCTCCTTGAACCCGTCGTACATTCCCTCGAACGCTATGAAGAAATCCGAGGCCACTTTCAGCGCGCCCATGCCCGTGACCCTCTCAAGCGTGCGCAGCACGACGCCCGCGCCCTTCTGGAACACCCGCAGGCCGACCTTGCCCGCGGAGAAGTACGGTTTCAGGAACCATTTGAGCACGCGCCCGTCCAGGAAGTCGGTCATGCGCCTGGGGGCATCCAGGAAATCGAGCGCATGCTTCGTGGGCGGCGTGTCGAGCACGATCAGGTCGTACCTGTCCTCGGCGTGTATCTCAAAGAGCTTTTCCATCGCCATGTATTCCTGCGAGCCCGCGAACGCGTCGGAGATGTTCTTGTAGAGGGTATTGTTGAGAATCCTGTCCCGCATCTCGTCGTTGAGCGAGTGCCTGATTATCAGCTCGTCGAAGGTGCGTTTTGTGTCGAGCATCATTGCATAAAGCTGGCCCTTCGGGTTCATGCCCGCCTCGGCGAATTTCTGGGGAGACACGCGTCGTTCCTCATTCCCCAGCTCGGACAATCCGAGGGAATTCGCGAGGCGCTTCGCCGGGTCGATTGTGAGCACTATCACCTTCCGTCCGCGCATGGCGGCGTGAATGGCGATTGCCGCAGCCGTGGTCGTCTTGCCGACGCCGCCGCTGCCGCAGCACACAATGATCTCTCTCGTGTCGACCAGTTCGTCGAACCGCATTCAGCTTCCTCTCCGGAACATCTTCATCATGTGGGTGCTCACACGCTCGACAAGACTGATATCAAAGCTTTTCGTGAAGATGAAGGGGACTTGTATGAACTCATGCCGGAGCATGCGTTTCAGTTTTGAGATATAGAACTCGTTGAGCTCCCTCCGGCGCATCGCGGCCTCGAGGTAGTCGAACATCACTCGGGCCATCTTCCGCTCGGGCTTGGTGAGCTTCTTGAGGCCGTTGGCCTCGGCCCTTCGCTTCATCGTGCTCCACACCGCCATGTCTCGCCCTTTTAAGACCTGGGGGAAGACCGAGTTGATTATGATATAGCCGATGGGAATCCCCAAGAGCTCGCGCACGTTCTGACAAGTCTCCACCGTTTCGTTGACGGGCATTTCTTCGGGGAGCGTGACGATGTTGAGCATCGTCTTGGCCGGGTCGGTCATGAGTGCTATAATGCCGTCGGCCTGCTTCTTCACCCACCCCACCTTCACGGTTTCGGCCGCCGCGAAGGGAACGCGAAGAAAGGCCACGCCGTGCCCGCTCGCGGGCGCATCGACTATGATGATATCGTATTTCGGCCTGCCGCTCCGGTCCTCTTCGGCCTCCAGCAGCATGATCTTGCCCAGCGTCACAAACTCTTTCAGCCCCGGCGCGGCTGCCACAAAATATCTGTAGATCGGGCTGCCGAGTATCTGCCTCGCCATCCTCTTCGACCGTATTTGTATCCCGACGAATTCGTCCATCGCGTTCATCGGCTGCAGGTTTCTGGCGTAGATGTTGTCGTGCACGAAGGCTCCCTCGTAGCCGACCTCGGGGCAACCGAACAGACGCGAGACGCGCTCCTTGTCGTCCATTTCCACGACAAGCACTCGCTTGCCCAGACGCGACGCCGACATCGCCAGGGCGGCGCAGATGGTGCTTTTTCCCACTCCTCCCTTGCCCGAGACCATGAGGAGCCGTTTTTCAAATATTTCCAGCTTTGCCATCCTGTGATATCACTCCGTCCGGCGCTCCGAGAGAGCGAGACGCAGCCGCTCGAAGACCTGGCCCGAAAAAAGCAACGCGACGTGCCCCACGCCCCGAACCATGAAGTTGTCGCACGGTTGGGGAAGCATCGCATTCTCGGGCGGCAGTACGATGTTGTCGAAATCCGACCAGATGGAGACCATGTTCACGGAACCGAGAGATGAAGAGTGTCCGCACAGGTCCCGTATGAGCGACGAATCCGCTCTGAACTGCTCCGCCGTCTTGAACAGCCCGAGGGCGGCCATCTTCGTGCCGCGATGTGGGGCGCCGAGCGTTATAGCCGTGCCCACGCAGGACGCGCCGGCGAGTTTCTCGACGAAATACCGCACGATGAGCCCGCCCATGCTGTGCCCGACGAGGTCAACTCTGTCGCAACCTGTCTCAGACATCGCGACGCTTGCCTTCTCCGATAGCTGCCCGGCAAACTGGGGCACCGAGGCCGAGGCCGGCCGGAAATTGGGCACGATCACGTTGCTCCACCCTGCCCTCCTGAGCCGATAGCGGAGTAGAAAGAACGCCGACCTGTTGTGCCGGTAGCCGTGGCACAGTATCAGAGGGCGCTCGCCCGGCTGCAGCTTGGCGGGCGAACGCTCGGCCGCGACGTATCCGAAAGGATAAAGCAGCACGCAGAGGAACACCGCGGCGACCTCCCCCGCGACGCCGAGCGTCTTCTCGAATGCCGAGGCTGTGACGTATCCGGTTGTGTCCGGGGCCTCCCTGTTTCCGAGTTCGTACCGCCGGATTATGTAGGAGACGACCACGCCGAGGGTGACGACGATAAGGAGTATTTCAAGAAGCTTCAGGGTGCCCTGCATTGAGAGAGGTCAGGAAACGTCGTTCCGGCCGGCGCCCTTGAGAAACGTCGAGCGATCTCTCAGGTGCGAGCCCACGCGAAAAGTTTGCGGTCGCCATAGTTGGGCGCCAGTTGAGCCATAGTTTGTTGAATCTCGCTCCGCACCTCTTCCGTGGTGGAGAGCTCAAGAAGCCTGGAGGCGAAGCTCCTGACATCCTTGAGTGAGACGGAGCGGATGAGTTTCTTTATTTCCGGAATCACGGTTGCGGCCATGCTGAACTCGTTCAGGCCGAGTCCGACGAGCACCAGCGCGATGGGCAGGTCGCCCGCGACCTCGCCGCAGACGCTGAGGCCCACCCCCGCCTCGCGGGCGGCGTCCACGACCAGCTTCAGCATGCGCAGTATCCCCGGGTGAGCGGGTTCGTACAGGTGCGCGATCCGCTCGTTCACCCTGTCGACCGCGAGAGAATACTGGATGAGGTCGTTCGTGCCGATGCTGAAGAAGTCCACCTCCCGCGCCAGCACATCCGCGATGATGACGGCCGCCGGCGTCTCTATCATCACGCCGACGGGCATCTCGGGGTCGAACGCGATTCCTTCGGCCTGAAGTTCCTCCCTCGCCTCATTCAGGACGACCTTGGCCCGCGCAAGCTCGGAGAGGCTGGTGATCATCGGGAAGATGAGCTTCACCTTCCCGCTCGCGCTTGCCCTCAGGATGGCCCGAAGCTGGGGCTTGAATATTTCCGGATGCTCGAGACAGAACCTGATGGCGCGGCATCCCATGAAAGGATTGATCTCGCGGTAGCCCACCTGTCCGCCCAGCAGCTTGTCTCCGCCAATGTCCAGGGTTCTGATGGTGACGGCGTCGGGGCTGACAAGCTTCGCGACCTTGCTATACGCCTCGGCCTGCTCGTCCTCGCTTGGAGGCGCGGTTCTGTTGAGGAACAGGAACTCGGTGCGAAGCAGGCCGATTCCCTGAGCGCCGTGTCCGAGAGCCGACTCGACCTCTTCCGGCAGGTCGATGTTGGCGGAGAGCACGACCGTGTGGCCGTCGAGCGTCTGCGCGGGCAGATGTCTGAGCTGTTCGAGCACGCGCTCCGATTCGAGATGACGCTCCCGGCGGATCTGATACTCGTTCAGCGTCTTCTCGTCGGGGTCCACGATCACAATACCTTCGACCCCGTCCACTATTATGATGTCGTCGTTCCTGACGTACTGGGAGGCGTCTTTGGCTCCGACGACGGCGGGGATCTCGAGGGCTTTGGCCATGATGGCCGTGTGCGAGGTGCGGCCGCCGACGTCGGTCGCGAAAGCGAGCACGTTCTTCCTGTCCATGCTGGCGGTGTCGGCGGGGGTAAGGTCGTGAGAGATGACGATGACTTTCTCGCTCAAATGGGAAAGGCTCTGCTTTTCTTTTCGCAACAGCTTGCGCAGAACCCTGCCGCTGACGGCCTGTATATCGTGAAGCCGATGTCGAAGGTACTCATCCGGCACGGAGGAAAACCTTTCCTCAATCGCCTCGACGTTCTCGGAGAAGACGAACTCGACGTTTTTCTTCTCCTCGCGCACCCTTCTTATCGTCTCTTCGGTGAGCACCGGGTCCTCGAGCAGGTGGACGTGAGTATCGAAGATTTCCGTCAGGCGGGGCGCGTCGGCTCTCTCTTCGAATTTCTCCTTTACCGACAGTATCTCCCGCTTGCTGTCCGCAATCGCCTTCTTGAACCGCTCGACCTCTCGCTCGACCTTATCCTCGGATATCTTGCGAGGGAAGATCCGGAAGCTTTCGCTGTGAAGAACGTACGCCCTTCCTATGACGATTCCGGGCGAAGCGCCTATTCCCGTCAATTTTTTCACTGGTTCACCTGCGGACTCTCGCCGAGACATTGTTGAAACATCCGCTCGACGGTGTCGAGCACTTCCTCGGCGTCTTCACCCTCGGCGGTCACCATCAGCTCGGTTCCCTTGACCGCTGCGAGGGTGAGCACTCCTATGATGCTCTTGGCGTTGACTCTGTAGCCATCCTTTTCAATATACACTTCAGAGACGTATTTGTTAAGTTCCGACACGAGGTTCTTCGCCGGCCTCGCGTGCAGCCCCACTTCATTCTGCACAATGACCTTCCGGCGCAACACCCGGCCTTCGCGTTTTCGTGGTTTTCTCATTTCTTTCGAATGTCCCTGTGCGAGACGTTTGCCTCGAACCCCTTCTTCTTCAAGTAATCTCTCAGCAGGTTGACGAGCACGACCGACCTGTGGCGACCGCCCGTGCAGCCGAACGCGACCGTGAGGTAGCTCTTGCCCTCTTTTTGGAACTGAGGAAGCAAGAACTCGACCATATCCTCGAGCTTCTCCACAAACATCCTGCTCGTTGCCGAGCGCAACACGTAGTCGATGACTTTCTTCTGGTTGCCGGTGCTCTCTTTCAGCCTCGGCACATAGTTGGGATTGGGGAGAAACCGGACATCGAACACCATGTCCGCCTGCGCGGGAACGCCGTATCGATACCCGAACGACACGAGGTTGACGGCGAGCGGACGCGAATCGTCCCCTGCAAAGAACATCCCGAGCCGTTCCTTCAGTTGGTGTATGTTGAGGTCGGAGGTATCGATGATGTAATCCGCCATCCGACGCAGTTTCGCCATTTTTTCCCGCTCGCCCTCGATGGCGGCGGGCAACGACTTGTGGCCGCTCAACGGGTGTTTGCGCCTCGTCTCGCTGTAACGGTTGATCAGTATCTCCGTCCGGGCCTCGAGGAAGAGTATCTCGTAGCTGAACTGGTTCTTCTTCAAGAACTTCAACTCATCGAACAGCCTG
Organism: uncultured bacterium; assembly: GCA_964607485.1. Classification (GTDB taxonomy): domain Bacteria; phylum Abyssobacteria; class SURF-5; order SURF-5; family SURF-5; genus CAZSKP01. Next base: position 125,102 of record CAZSKP010000011.1, read on the forward strand.
TCGAGAAACCCGCCCTCGCGTATGTCAATTCCCAGGGCCACCCTTTTCAGCCGGCCTCCGGACTCCATGCACACCTCGGCGAACTTGGGGATCAACATCGTGGGAAGATTGTCGACGCAGAAAAAGCCGACGTCTTCAAGGCATTTGATCGCCTGGCTCTTGCCCGCGCCGGAGAGGCCGGTGATTATCACAAAATGGCTTCGTCTCATGGTTCAAAATCATCCGGGGCCTTGTCTGCGGAGGCGAGCGCCTGAGTGAGCCGATCATTGAGAAGTTTGTCGCTATCGAGGCCCATCTCTCTGAGCCGATGATTCAGGGCGGCGACCTCGACGATGATCGCGATGTTCCTGCCCGGCCTGACGGGGACGGTTATCTTCGGAAGCTTCACCTCGAGCACGGTGTAGGAGTCCTCGGTGATACCGACGCGGTCATATTCTTTCGAGGCGTCCCAGTCCTCGAGCTCGACGATAAAGTTGATGCGTTTCGTATTCCTTATCGCGCCCACTCCGAAGATGTTTTTCACATCGAATATTCCCAGGCCGCGTATCTCCATGTGATGCCGCAGCAGGCTCGAGCCCTCGCCGTACAGGAACCTGTCCGCCCTGCGGCGGATGAACACGACGTCGTCGGCGACGAGCCGGTGACCTCTCTCGATGAGCTCGAGCGCACACTCGCTCTTGCCCACTCCTGCCCGGCCCATTATCATGACTCCCACTCCGTACACATCCACCAGCACGCCGTGAAGGCTCGTCTCGGGCGAAAACTGGTTGTCGAGGAACACGATTATCTTGCTTACCACTTTTGTCGTGGTCAGAAGCGACCTGAGCACGGGCACCGATGCCCGGTTCGCCTGCTCTATGAACTCTTCGGGCGGGGTGAGGCCGCGCGTGATGATGAAGCACGGTATCTCGTACTTGAAAACCCGCTGCAGCCGATCCCTCAAGGTGGCGTCTTCAAGCTGCTTCATGTAGTTGACCTCGGTCAGCCCCATGACCTGCACCCTGTCAAAGGCGAAGAAATCGAGGTAACCCGCAAGCGCGAGGCCGGGACGATTGATGTCGGGGATGGCCATCGTTCTTTCGAGCCCGTTTTCGCCCGCAATGATCTGGACCTTGAGGTTGTCCTTCGTCTTTTCGATGAAATCGGCTATGGTCAGGCTTTTAATCATGGCCTATCCGACCTCCGGCCTTCTAAAAAGACCGCCTGAGGAGGCCGTAGCCTCCGTCTTTCTTCCTGAACACCACGTTGACCTCATCCGTCTCTTCATTCACAAATGGAAAGAACTCTGTGCCGGAAGCGTCGAGCTGCATTATCGCTTCTTCGACCGACATGGGCTTCGGAGCGAACTCTTCATTGACTGACACGCGGTACGGGCCGTACTGCTCCACCAGTTCCTCGGGTTCGGGAGCTTCTTCGGCGGGCTCCTCCTCGGGGGGCTGTGGTTCGGCACTCTTTCGCCTCTTCGCCTGCCGCGTCTTCGTGGTGCGTCGGCGGAGCTGGCGCTCGATCTTCTCGAAAGCCTTGTCTATGGATGCGTACATATCATCCGTGGCCTCTTGGCTGTGTAAACGAACGCCGTTTCCCAGAACCGTGATTTCGGCGAACTGTCGGTATTTCTCCACCGAGAGCACGACGCGCACATCCGTGACACGGTCGAAGGAGGAATCCAATTTCTCCATTTTTTTCTCGATGTGAGTGCGAATCGGGTCGGTAATGTCTACATGACGCCCCGTTACCGTAATCTGCATTCGTACGCTCCTCGGGCATTGCAGCCCTCACAAACAGTTGCATTTTGTTGAGTCATTCGCCGGCGATGATAAACGAGGTCGCCCCCGCAAACCGGGTCGCTCGCGGGAGAGACCGCCTGAGAGAAAGGCAAACGTGGAGCTTAACAACTCAAGGCAATTATAGCACTTAGGATGGGTGGTGTCAATCACCGCGCGAGCCGTCTGCGCGTGTGCGACGCCTGCCCGTGCGCTCCCGATTATCACGATTCTTTCGACGATTGCGGGCTCTTTTTCCGCCGTTTGCGGGAGGGGCGGAAGCTGAACTGCTCGCCCAGGTAAAGCTTCCGAGCTCGGGAGCTGGTGACAAGTTCTTGCGAGCTTCCCGAAACTTCGACCCTGCCTTCGTATATGAGGTAGGCCCGGTCGACGACTTCCAGCGTCTCGCGGACGCTGTGATCGGTCAGCAGTATGCCGATGTTCCGGTCCCTCAGCTTCCTTATGAGTTCCTGCAGACTAAAGACCGATATGGGGTCCACTCCGGAGAAGGGCTCGTCCAGCATGATGAAATAGGGCGAGTTGATCAACGAGCGGCATATTTCCAGTCTTCTCCGTTCGCCTCCCGAGAGCGTGTATGCGGGCTGCTTGGCCAGGTGGGATATGCCGAACTCCTCCAGCAGGCTCTCGGCCCTTTCGACCCGTTCGTCGGCCGGGCAGCTGGAGTGTTCCAATATCGCGAGCAGGTTTTCCTCGACGCTCAGCTTGCGGAAAACCGAAGACTCCTGCGGCAGATACCCGATCCCCATCCGCGCGCGCTTATACA
>CAZSKP010000012.1:0-121141 GCA_964607485.1 uncultured bacterium
GCCTGTTGGGGGCGGTTGCCGCGGGATCAGTCTATCTGTTCTCTCTTGACCCCTCCGGTTCGACGCTGTATCCCCCCTGCATTTTTCATGCAATGACCGGGCTGTATTGTCCCGGCTGCGGCACGCTGCGCGCGATGCACCAATTACTTCACCTCAATGTCGCGGCGGCGTTTTCTCTGAACCCGCTTGCGGTATTGTCGCTGCCGTTTCTGGGGTACGCTTTTGTGTCTTACGGTATGCTCGGGCTGAGAGGACGACGCTTGCCGAGCGTCTTCGTTCCGCCTGCTTTGATCTGGATACTGTTAGCGGTTATTATCACCTTCTGGGTGTTGAGAAATATCCCGTTGCACCCATTCGCACTGCTGGCGCCATTGAAGTAGGCGCAGGTATCGCACGCAAACACGGAGGTGAGAAGATGACTACCATACCAGCCGGCGTTCCCGAGGTGAAAATGGGAGATTGGCTAAGAGAAGGATGGGAAGTGTTCGTGTCCGATGTCGGCATGTTTTTGCTGGCAAGCCTCATCTACAACGTCATAATGTTCACCTGTCTGGGCGGGTTCATACTTTTCGGTCCCTTGACGTGCGGCTTCTACCTGATGATTTTCGACCGCATGAATGGCGGGCAGGCGGACGTGCGGCGACTCTTCGGGGGGTTCGACGTCTTCGGCCAGGCGTTCCTTGCGGGGCTCATTTTTTTCCTGTTGTCGATGGTAGCCTTGTCTGTTGTTTATGTCGGGTTCATTTTGTGTGTCATCCCCTCGCTCGCCGGAATAGCGCTTTCGGTGCTGATCCAGACGGCGTTCCTTTTCACGTTCCAGCTCATCATTCAAAAAAACATGGACGCCACCGAGGCGATCTCTACGAGCTTCAATAAGGTCAAAGAGAACCTGTGGGAATTCCTTCTGCTCGGGCTGGTGCTCTGGCTGATAAACATGGCGGGATATTGTGTGATGTTGGGATGGCTGTTGACGACGCCTCTGACGCTCGCGGTTTCCGCCGCGGCATATCGGAGCGTTTTCGGCCTCGAAGCTTCTCAGCCGGAAGTGCAGACGGCTTAAGCCTGAATCATCGGCCTTAGACGGCCCGGCGCATCCCAAGAACGGAAACGATGGAACGAATGCAAATCAGTTCGCAATCACACGGCGAACATCCAGTATATGCGACACGTTACCCGGACGTCCGCGCGGAAAACAGAGCTTTCGCGGTGCGGCTCGCGCATGCATGCATCGCCGTTGGGCTGGCGGCCACGCTGCTTCTTTCTCTCTGGCTCAAACCCGACCCGCGAGGGCTGGGAACGCACGAGCAGTTGCTGCTCCCGCCCTGCAACTTCCACAGGCTCACCGGGCTGCCGTGTCCGTTCTGCGGCATGACGACAGCATTCGCGCACATGGCGCGGGGCGAGGTGCGCGAGGCGCTCATGGCGCAGCCGCTCGGCGCCCTGGGGTTCGTCGTCTGCGTGTTGCTTCTTCCGGTGAGCATATGGGCTGCCGTTCGGGGGCAAAACGTCCTCGCGGCGGCGATGCGACTCCCATGGTACAGGCTTTCGTGGGCGATGCTCGCGCTGGCGGGCGCCGCCTGGCTGTTCAAGATTGCGGTCACCCTGACAGGCTGAAATTCCGTCCGATGACTGCGTACGCCACTATATAGTCACAAGATGACCGAGCAACTTCCAGACACATCCGGCATGGAGACGACCCCGCAGCCCGTGCCGCCCGTGACGCCTCGGCCGCAACCGCTGTCGCCGAGCGGATACGCGATCACCGCCTTCGTTCTTGGAATCCTCTCCTTCGTCACGTGCGGTCCGTGTGCAGGGATACCGGCGTTCATCATCGGCATGGTCGAGCTGCGCAGCATAAAGAATCGCACCTCGTCCGTCGAGGGCCGACCGTTTGCCCTGGCCGGAGCGATCTTGGGCGGAATAAGCTCGGCGCTCGCGATTCTCATAATCATGTTCTATTTCGTGTTCATCCTGATTGCTATCCTTGCGCACGGCTCGTTCGGGCCGTAATGAAGCCGTTACATCCACACATTATGGGAAAGATGGTAATGCACAGTGACCGACCATCTATGTGGAGGAGACATGTCTGAGCTCAAAAACAGGGACAACTATATACTGCTGCCAAATAGCGACGCTCATAACTGTTTCGGATGCAGCCCCGTAAATTCCTCGGGACTGCAAATGAAAATCTACACGAATCGAGAAACCGACGTAGTGGCATCATGGTTGTCGGTTCCCGGCGCCTTCTCCGGTTGGGCCAACTTTGCCCATGGAGGCATCATATCAACCATACTCGATGAAGTTATGGGGTGGGCCGGTCTCGTGATACTGCGAAAGCTTGTCGTTTCAAAATCGACGACTGTTGATTATTTGAAGCCCGTCTTTATAGACAGCGAGATAAGAGCTGAGGGGAGCGTGCTCAGAGTCAACAGCGAAAGAGAAGGCGTGATGCAGGGATGCATCTATAACGACAGCGGCGAGGTGTGCGCAAAGTCCTCCAGCGTTGTTTCGCTCTTTACCATCGAAGCCCTCAGAAAAATGGGCGCCACGGACGAGGAAATGCTCAGCGGCATCGAGCAGGTCATAAACGCGAGCAACGAAATATCCCAGTCACAGGAATAACGCCTCCATTCATCCCTCTTCTCAACCAGAGTTCACATCATCATTTCTCATAATTGTCCGACATCAGCGATTCATCTGATTGCTCCGGTCAAGGAGCGATTGCTCACTTGACATGATGGGCAGTTCTGTGTTATATTGCTAATTGGCGATATATTATGGAACAGATACGAGAGTACACAAAGGTCTTCAAGGCGCTGGCGGACAGAAACCGGGCGCGCATTCTCAAGATGCTGGAGGACCACGAGCTGTGCGTCTGCCAGATTGAGGCGGTGCTGGGATTGAAGCAGTCCACCGTTTCCAAGCATCTCTCGGTCCTCAAGAAGGCGGGCCTGGTAGAGGCCAGGCGCAACGGCACGTGGGTCTTTTACAGCCTCTCCCGCCGAAGACGCAACGACTTCGACCAGGCACAGTTGGGGTTGATGCGCAACTGGCTGAACGCCGACCCCTCCGTCCGGTCGGACCGGGCGAAATTGAAGGAAGTTTTGAAGATAGATATTCGCGAGCTGTGCCGCGGCTGATTTTTGTGTTCCGAATACATCGCCGGATGGCGATATAATATTTCAACAAAGCACAAAAATCGATAGCTTGGAAATAACGGAGGCTGTTTGATGGCAAGACCGGCCAACGAGGGCAACGCCAAGGGATTGAGCGTATTCGAGAAGTACCTGTCGGTATGGGTGGTGTGCTGCATCGTCGCGGGCATCCTGCTCGGCAAGGTCGCGCCTGAGCTGGCGCGATGGCTCGACGGAATCGCAATTTACGTGGGCGGCGCGCCGGTGGTTTCGATCCCGATCGCGGTCTGCCTGTTCTTCATGATGTATCCCATCATGGTCAAGATCGACTTCGCCGAGGTCGTCAAGGCGGGCAAGAGCGTCAAGCCGGTCGGCCTCACGCTGTTCGTGAACTGGGCGGTCAAGCCTTTCAGCATGTACGCGATTTCGCTCCTGTTTCTCGGGGTGGTGTTCAGGGGCCTGATAGGCGCGGAGGCCGTGGACTACGTCAAGATGCCGTTCGGCCTCGACCTGCCCGTGGGGGCGATGTACGGCGCGGGGAAAGTGGTGTTGGTGGGGAGCGTCAAGATGCTGCAGGTGCCCCTGTGGCGCAGCTACCTTGCCGGGTGCATCCTCCTCGGCATTGCTCCATGCACGGCGATGGTGCTCGTGTGGGGGTACCTCGCCCGCGGGAACGATGGCCACACGCTCGTCATGGTCGCCATCAATTCTCTCACGATGCTGGTGCTTTACGGCGTGCTCGGCGGCTTTCTGCTGGGAGTAGGCCGCCTGCCCGTGCCGTGGCAGGCGTTGTTTCTTTCCATCGGCATCTATGTCGCCCTGCCGCTCGTGGTGGGGTATCTGTCGAGAAGATGGATTATCGCCGCCAAAGGCGAGGCGTGGTTCAAACAGAAATTTCTCCATCTCCTCACCCCTATCACGATTGTCGCGCTGCTCATCACGCTGGTGCTCCTGTTCTCGTTCAAGGGCGACGTAATCCTTTCCAACCCGCTGACGATTCTGTGGATCGCCGTGCCGCTGTTCATCCAGACAAACGTGATTTTTCTGCTCGGATATGGCCTGTCGAAGGTACTGAACCTGTCGTACGAGGACGCGGCCCCGAGCGCGATGATAGGCGCGTCGAACCACTTCGAGGTCGCCATAGCCACGGCCACGATGCTGTTCGGCCTTTCGAGCGGCGCGGCGCTCGCGACGGTGGTCGGCGTGCTGATAGAGGTTCCCGTGATGCTGATGCTCGTCGGGTTCTGCAAGCGCACGGCGGGCTGGTTCAGAGCCCCGGCGGGGGCAACCGAGGCGGCCGAGCTGCAACTGAGCGGGTCGGCGCCGATGGAGGAACGATGAAACGAGTGCTGTTTGTCTGCGTGCGCAATTCCTGCCGGTCACAGATGGCCGAGGGCTTCGCGAAAAAACTCGGCGCGGACTTCGTCGAGGCCCACAGCGCGGGCTCGGAGCCCTCGGGCGTCGTCAACCCCATGTCCATCGCCGCCATGAAGGATGCGGGCATCGACATTTCATCGCATTGGTCGAAAGGATTCGACGAGCTGCCGCCGGGCGAATGGGACACCATCGTCACGATGGGCTGCGGCGACGCCTGCCCCTTTCTTCCCGCCAAGCTGCGGCTCGACTGGGACCTGCCCGACCCTCGCGGACTGTCCCAGGCCGAATTCAACACCATCCGCGACGAAACCCGCCAGCGCGTGAGCAAGCTGTTAGAACGGCTTCGCACAGAATAATCACCACCGCTCCTTCCTTCCAATTCGCCGGAAATCAGGCATATTGACAAGGGTCACCCGGTCTGGTATAGAATGCGGCGGTGTGTGGGTTCGACCGTAATCGCGATGAGAAGCTCATCCGAGGCGCGGAATGGGATTCCAACCAATTGACAGCGAAGACCGGCGGCTGATCGACGCGGCGACCGAGGTTCTGCGGAAGCGGCATCATCCGCCGCGGCATACCGTCGCCGCCATTGTTCTCACCGACTCGGGACGGGTATATGCCGGCGTGAATATCGAGGCGGCCGGCTACGGCCCCTGTGCGGAACCCATCGCCATCGGCCGCGCCATCACCGACGGCGACGCGGGCATCAAGACCATCGTGGCCGTTTCGAAGGACGGCGTCATTTCGCCGTGCGGAAACTGCCGTCAGTTGATCCTCGACTACGCGCCCGACGCCATGGTGATTTTCAAGGACGGCGGAGACATCGTGAAAACCCGCGCCCGCGACCTCTTGCCGGGACATTATACATCGCCATTCGACTAATGAGGCATGCAAGAATAATGTTCTAAACGATGTCGTACTGAGCGAAGCAAGGAATCTCGCGTTTAGGCCAGACTTCTCCGACCTCGGTCGCTTCCCCCAGCCCCAATTCAACACCATCCGCGACGAAATCCGCAAGCGGGTGAGCGACCTTATTGACAAGCTAAAAGCCTACTAGAGCCCCATAGTCTTGAGAAGATAGATTCTGCAAAGACCTTCCCTTCGCTGCACTGGCCCTTCCGCACTCCTTTCTATATCAAGCTATAATAAGGATTTGCATCTTCGCCAGATTTACTCATTTGACAAATTATAATTTAAATGATAAAAAGTGCTTTTAGTTCATAATATTTAACCAAATTAAGGAGGAGAAATCATGAAAACCCTGACACCAATTCTTGTAGTGGTTACTCTGGTCTCATTGATTTCCGTTTCTCCGGCCGCAACTGCCTCTACCCTTTATGTTGGCCCGGGCGAGACCTACACCGAGATTCAGCCGGCCATAGACGCGGCCGTTGACGGCGTTGATACTGTCGTTGTGCGCGATGGCACGTATACCGGCGCCGACAACAAAAACCTTGATTTCGGCGGCAAGGCAATCACCTTAGAGTCCGAGAATGGACCCGACAGTTGTGTTATTGACTGTGAATATAGCGGTAGAGGGTTTACTTTTCATAACGGGGAAACATCAAGTGCCGTGCTTGATGGTTTCACGATAACCAACGGCTCCGGCGTTGATCGAGGAGGAGCGATACATTGCGACAACGGATCTTCTCCGACAATAGCTAACTGTGTCATTACAGGAAACACGGCGAGCGCCGGCGACGGTGGGGGATTCTGGCTAGGCCACGGCTCCTCGCCGCATGTTAAGAACTGCCTCATCAAAAATAATTCTTGCGTCTCCGCGGGCGGCGGTGCGTTCCTATGCTATAGAAGCTCCAATCCTATCATTGAAAACTGTACCATAGTAGAAAACACGGCTCCATCTGTTAACCCTCTTCCCATTGGCAATGGAATCTACGGTATGATCGGCGGGGGAATTTATGTAGATGGTTCCCATGTAACCTTGACAAACAGCATTGTGTGGGGCAATGTAGCTGGCAGAAACGGCGATCAGATAGCCGTTATAGACATCCAAGGTCCCTCTTCAATCACCGTTAGTTATAGCGATGTGCAAGGTGGCGTCTCGGAGATTTATAACCACGGTTCCGCTGTAAATTGGCTTGCCGGCAATATCGATTTAAATCCACTTTTTTTGGACGCGGGAGACTACCATCTTCAGTCCTGCTCACCTTGCATTGACAAGGGCGACTCCGTGTCGCCCTACTCAAGCGAGCCGTTACCAAATGGTGCGCTGATAAACATGGGCGCATATGGCAATACCGCAGAGGCAACTGACAGCAGCCAGATAATTGACGATGATGGCGATGGATTCTCTGAGTGCGAGAACGATTGCGATGATACGCCCTGTCCGGGTGATCCGAGCATGTGCTATTACCCGCCATCAGGGCCATGGGTAAATCCGGACGCGCCAGAGCTTCCGGGAAACCTTGTTGATGAAAACTGTGATGGTTCTCTCGGAGCATGTAATCCAAATGCGGAGTGGAAAAACCATGGTCAATATGTTCGTTGCGTCGCACACGAGACTGACGCGCTCATCGAAGCCGGATACCTCACACAGGAGGAAGGGGATGAGTTGATAAGCTCGGCAGCGCAATCAAATGTTGGTAAGAAGTGAGTTCTGAAGCCGAGATTCCAACAAAGCGAGGGCATGCCATTGTGCCCTCGCTTTTTCTTTTATATAGTGCAATCTCTCCTCCACCCCTTCCAACTTGATAAAATACATTATCAAGAATACAATAGGTGTATGAGTATTCTCAGAGGAAGAACCATCCACCGGCGTGGTCGGCGCCGCATCGCATGCAGGGGCCACGTGCGCAGGACTGACAGTTGACCTTTCCCGTTCTGTTCCACCGTGATTCTAAGCCTCCGATGCAATGTCCAATCAGCGCGTTGCCCGAGCCCAAAACGCTGTCGTCCTCACCAAAAGCCACGTGTAGGTGCGAATTCATTCTCACAATTTGGTCGAACGAATATGTCCTTACGTCCTTATCTTGGAAATAGGCCACAATCTGTTGACACCTCTCCGCCCCGGAAATTATAATCGAGTCGAGAAACAAGATCAGGAATTTTCAACCACGGGGAGCACGGAGAACACGGGGAATGACCTCATTTTTTGGATTTTCTTCTTCTCCGCATTTCTCGCTTTGCGACCTTTGCGCCTTCGCGGTGAAAAAAGGGTTTTCTCGGGCAGAAATGATTGTCTATCAGGTATGAAACGCAACACTGGCAGTATTTCCGCAACACTTTGTCATGCTGAGCAAAGCGAAGTATCTCGTCGTATGATGTGGAGAGATTCTTCGGTCGCTTCGCTCTCTCAGAATGACAGACAGAGAGAAGGCGCCCAGAATGACAGAGAGTAGAAGCCCAGAATGACAGAGAGTAGAAGCCCAGAATGACGAAGTGAAGGATCTCGGAATAACAGCGAGACTGAGCTACCTAACAAGCGCTGAGGGAGGCGGCACATCGTGAAACTCGAAATTTGCATCGACGTGGACGACGTGGATCGCGCGGTCGAGTTCTACGGCAAAGGCCTCGGCCTCGTTGTGGCGGAACATCATGCCGATTGGGCGCAACTAAAACTGAACGAGCAGACCTTCTGGATCGTGAGGATCGAGCCGGGACCGGACGGCCCGATCTCACGCGACTATCGCCGCCACTGGACGCCGATACATCTGGATTTCATAGTGGACGACCTCAAAGAGGCGGTAAAGCGCGCCCTTGCAGCCGGTGGCCGGCTCGATCGTGAGATCAACACTCAGGTTGAACCATTGGGGAATAGCGCCGACGTTGCGAATCTTGCCGACCCGGCTGGCAACGGAATCGACTTGCTTCAACGTCGCGAGTAGAATGCAGACGGCAATGACATCTTTGCCGAGACTTCTTATTGAAACGCCATTGTCTCCCGGTGTTGATAGGAGTGTCAGATGAAAAAGGTGTTTGTGGACAGGTGGGATGAGCAGATTGAGATAAGCGTGCCGGAGTCGGCGACTGTGATTCAGGCTGAGCCGAGGGCGGAGTATCCCGTGCTCGACGACCCGATTGAGGCGATACGCCGGGCGCTCGCCTCGCCGCTCGGCATGCCCCCGTTGCGCGAGCTTGTGAGCAAGAACAGCAAGGTCGCCATCGCGTTCGACGACCCGCTGAAATACGGCCCCAAATATCTGACCGTGCCGATTGTGATAGAGGAGCTCGAGCGGGCGTGCGTGAAGAGGGCGAACATCACGCTGGTGAGCGCCAACGGCACACACGACCGGCCCGCGAAGGAAGACTTCAAGGGGATGTTTCGCGAGCGGTATCCCGTGCTGCCCGACGAGCTCGTCGAAGAGTTCTGGCCCGACCGCTTCATCAACCACGACGCGCTCGACGCCGACATGCTGGTTGACATGGGCGCCTCCCGGCTGGGCGACCCTGTCGAGCACAACCGCGTGCTCGTCGATTCGGACCTCACCATTTACACCGGCAGCGTGTTTCCGCTCATCTGGGGCGGCTACAGCGGCGAGGGCGTCGCGGTCGGTCTCGCGAGCGCGCGTAGCATCTACTCGCATCATCGCTATTCGGTCGTCGGTCCGGCCGACGCCATCAACGGCGACCCGCGCACGCAGGAGTACCGCCGCCACAAGGACGCCATCATGGAGCACATCGAGGAGTTCCTTGGAAAGCGGGTCTTCTACCTGAACGGAGTGCCCGACCCGACGGGCGACTGGGCCGGCTTTTTCGCGGGACATTACAAGGAGATTCAGGAGCCGGAGTGGGAATGCGCCGACCGCCAGCACCTTCACAGGACACCGCAGGCGGACGTGATCGTCGCCGGATTGCCGCGTTACGTGTGGTACGGCGACACGCGCAACCCGATCATCAACATTCTGGCAGCGACGACCATCATGCGCAGTTGGCGCAATAGGCCGCTCCTCAAGCAAGGCGGCGTTGTCGTCCTCGTGAGCAAGTGCGACGGCCACATCGATTCGGCGAAACATCCGTCGTATGCGCGCGCGCTCAAGCTGTTCGGGGAGACCGGCTCGGCCGCGGCGCTCGAGGAGAAGCATTTCGAGAGCCTGCTCTCCGATGAGGGCCTGCTGATGAAGTACCACGAATCGAACGCTTACCCGCCCATTCATCCGATATGGCTGTTCAACGAAAACCAGTATGCAATCGATCACGCCGCGAGCGTCATCATAGCGACCGCCGAAGATGCCGCCGCACCCGCGCTCGTCGGCGCGAAGCATGCCGCCACCGTCGAGGACGCGATGGCCAGCGCGCTCAAGCAGACGGGACGCGACGCGCGCATCCTGGCGCTTCCAAACTTTTTTTCGTACGTGCCGATGGTATTTCAGGTGGAATGAGAGGGAGGATGAGGACGTGGAGCTCAAGGGAAAGTGCGCGCTCGTCACCGGCGCGGCCAGGGGCCTCGGACGCGCGATAGCGCTGGCGCTTGCGGCGGAGGGGGTGAACGTCGCGGTCGCCGATATCGGCGGCGGGGGCAAGAATGCGCCCGGCTACGAGCTTGCCGGACAAGATGAATTGCAGGCGACGGCCGAACAGATTGCCGCCCTCGGAGTCAAAGCGGCCGCCATACAGGCCGACGTTACCAACTCCGCACAGGTCGCCGACATGGTCGAGCAGACGATCAAGGAGCTTGGCGGACTGCACATCCTCGTGAACAATGCGGGCATCATCATAGCCGCGCCCGTGCTGGCGCTGGAGGAATCGCAGTGGGACGCCGTGCTCAACGTGAACCTCAAGGGCGTGTTCCTGTGCTGCAAGGCTGTGGCCGCCCACATGATCGACCAGAGGCTGGGACGCATCGTGAACATTTCCTCCATCGCGGGAAAGCGCGGCCACGGGGGCGTGTCGGCCTATTCGGCGTCGAAGGCGGGAGTAATCTCCTTCACGCAATCGCTCGCCGAAGAGCTCGGTCCGTTCAACATAACGGTGAATGCGATATGTCCGGGCTATTTGGAGACAGCGATGTGGTCGGGATGCCTTTCGCCGGCTGCATCGGCGGTGTTGGGAGTGGAAGTAGAGCAGGCCTTCGACGAGTTTGTCAAGCGAAACACGCCGTTGGGACGCCCTCAGACCCCCGAGGACATCGGCGAAGGCGTGGTGTTCCTCTGCAGGGCCGAGAACATCTCCGGTATCGCAATGAACATAGCGGGTGGCGCCGAGATGATTTGAGAGTAACTGCGGAGAGCACGAAATACTTTACACTCTTGTCATCCTGAACGAAGGGTCTCGGACCCGTGGGCCGCAGGCCCAAGTGAAGGATCTCATTTTTTGCCAGACCACAAACTTTGAGATTCTTCGCTGCGCTCAGAATGACGACTATTAGCTGCCCCGAGCAGTAAGTGCTCAAGAGCATTTCAACAAGAAGAAGCGGAGAAGAACGAAGCCGAGCCACGACGGCAACGCTTCGGCGCAGCCTGCATGGCTCGGCTTGACAAGTCCAAGCCGAGAAGCCAAGACGAATGTGAGAGCGGCGCGGTTTCCGATTTACTCCTTAACGAACGACCGCACCTCGTCGCTCGTGACTATGACGCGCGGGGAGACATCCAGGTCCGCTCCACGCACCCGCCAATAAACGGTCTTGCCGGAAGGAATCTTATTCCAAATTGTTGAAGGCATCGTCCAGCTTGTATCGTAAATGAGCTGGTGAAGGTTCGCTTGAGTGGACCAGAGCGGCACGTTGGGCGGTATGGAGAAATCCACGGCATACACGTTGCTTGTCCCGCCGTCAACGGTCCAGAAGAACGTCGGAGGAGCGCTCAGAGTGGGCACGCCCTCGGGAGAAACCAGATTTATCTGGGTCAGCCCGGCGTCAGCGGAGAGTTCGCAATTCGCCATGCCGAAGCTCAGGCTATTGGCGTGTCCCCCCCACCCAATCCAGAAGGTGCCGTCGCGATTCGGCCCTCCGGTTGCGCCCCAACTGTTCTTGCACAACAGAGCCGCTTTCGCATCATCCCAACCGATGACCAGCACCGCGTGCCCGCCTTCGTACACGCCGCTGGCCTGCCTGTAAACATCTCCGGGGCGCCCACTCCCCCAAAAGGAGAAGAAGTCCGAATATACCAGGAAGCTGAAGTAGGCCGGCCCGTCCTCGTAAATCGAGGTCTTGACGCTATTCAAATCGCTCGTGTTGATTGTGTAGAGGTTTGCCGTTCTATATGGCACAGGACTACAAACGAGATCATCACACAGAACGGTCGTTTCCTCCGGGCATTGCGTATAGAAATCGCCGTAGTGAGTGCAGGATTCCTGCAGAGGATTGTTGGTGTACCAATATTGAAAGGCGCCGTAGTAGCCCCCGCAGCAGCCCCACATCGAATCGTTGCAGGAAAGCTGTTGCTGCTCCGACAGGTTGTACACGGGGCCGCCTGCAAGGATGATTTTGGATTCCAAGCATCCCACCGTGGCAAATGCCCAGCATGACCCACAACTGTGTTGGTCTTTGGCAGGAGTGACGACACCGTAATCGCGCCAGTCGAATGAGGACGGCAGCGGAGCCATCATGTGGCGGGGCGGAAAATGCTTAAGGGTCGCCTGGTATTCGATCGGGTCAAATCCCAAGTCACCCAGTGCCCATCTCTGTTCTTCCGCCCGGGCGTCTTTGCCGATAAGCAACAACCCGAAAACGGCTGAAACCACGAATACTTTCAGAAAACTCTTCATGTCCTCGTCCTTTCGAGCCGAAAGCCGCGCTGGCCGTTCGTGATGCGGACTACCCATGTTTTGCCGGTGGCAATTGCATGTTTAATCTCCTGATTAACGCACGAACTATGCCAAAATGCCGCTTCAGGCCCGCCTCCGGGCATATTGACGCAACCATGTATAAATAGAGACGTTACACCATTAGGGCGGTCCTCCACCTGCACTCATCCGCTTCGAGAGCCGCCTGCGAGATGTTCCCTTTTTCGTAAATATAGGCCGAAATACTGACAAATCTTGTCGGTGCAAGCGATAATGCGGCCGCTGAGTGTGCGACCGAAAAAAGGCTCCGGTATCGTGTGTTTCAGGAAGGATTTTGGAGAGACAAGTCGAGATAGCTGGGGCGGATGGGCTGCTGGTTCGTTGTCGTCGATTCAACCGGCCGTGTATTGTTTCCATTCGGCGTCGCGCAGCGTGACCTCACCCATACGGTCAACGATATCGGGTCGTCCGAAGAAGAACAGCTTCCCCTTTGAATCTCTGGCCACCAGCACAATGGGCATACTCGGAAATACAGACTGAAGAGGTTTGATGAAGTCCCTCGCCCTGCCGGGCACATCGAGGACATCTTTATCCACTTTCACTACAGCCACCGTGAGGCCCTCTTTTTCGATGAACGCACCTTGAACCTTCACTTCATGTCTCCTTGCTCATCCACCAGCCCGCTCTACAAGAAACAAGAGGGCTGAATCATATCTTGGCTCTACGCCTACGTCGCGGACTCCGATGGAATCATGCCGAGGCGCTTCTTGGTCTCTTCCGATATTTCTCTGAAGATATCGGGGTTCTCTTTCAGAAACTTGCGGGCGTTCTCGCGGCCCTGTCCGATGTGTTCGTTCTTGTAGGAGAACCACGCGCCGCTCTTGGAGATCACCTTCTGCTCGACCGCGACGTCGATCAGGCTGCCCTCTTTTGAAATTCCCTCGCTGAACAGGATGTCGCACTCGGCGTCTTTGAACGGAGGTGCCACCTTGTTCTTGACAACCTTCACCCTCGTGCGCGCGCCCACCGTCTCCTGACCATCCTTTATCGTTCCGAGACGCCTCACGTCGAGCCGGAGCGAAGAGTAGAATTTCAGCGCGCGCCCGCCCGGCGTGGTTTCGGGATTGCCGAACATGACCCCTATCTTTTCGCGTATCTGGTTTATGAAGATGACCGTCGTCTTCGACTTGTTGATGGAGGCGGTCAGCTTGCGCAGCGCCTTCGACATCAGTCGGGCCTGCAATCCCATCTGCTGGTCGCTCATCTCGCCCTCGATTTCCGCACGCGGCGTGAGCGCCGCCACCGAATCGACTACCACGACGTCGATCGCAGCGCTGCGGACCAGCATGTCCGCTATCTCCAGCGCCTGCTCGCCGCTGTCGGGCTGGGAGATGAAGAGGTCGTCGATGTTCACGCCGATCTTCTGAGAATAGTCGGGGTCGAGCGCGTGCTCGGCGTCTATGAATGCGGCCACGCCTCCATGTTTCTGCGTCTGCGCGACGACGTGCAGCGCCAGAGTGGTCTTGCCCGAGGATTCCGGCCCGAACACCTCGACGACTCGGCCGCGCGGGATGCCGCCGACTCCGAGAGCGCGGTCCAGAGCGATGATGTCGGTGGGTATGGCCGGGACGCGCGACGCCTTCGCCGCATCGCCGAGCCTCATGATGGCGCCCTTGCCGAACTGTTTCTCGATCTGGGTGATCGCGAACCCGAGAGCCTTTTCCTTGGTGTCACTTTCCTTGGTGGTCATATCCGATCCCCTCTATGAATATCATGTGTGCGAAGCGTTCCGTCTTCTCCCCTGTAGATTTTAGCTGATAAGACGATTATTTTCAAGTGAATAAATGGGGGACTGAAAAACCACAGGCGTGCCGCTCACATCAGGCCGGGCGTCGGAAGGGAATCGCCTCCAGCTCGGTATAGACAGGGCCGGTGGACAAGGTCTTGCTTTTCATGACGGAAATCTTGTCGGCGCGCATCGAGCCGATAAAGACGTTGCGTTCCTCTTCGAGAAGCCGGCAGAGGTGCGACATGCCCTGCTGTCCCTTGACGCGCCCTATGGTGAGATGCGCCCTGAACTGCCGCTCTTCTTTGGGGAATCCGATCATCTCCAGCTCGCTCTCCACCCGCTGCTGGAGCCGCTTCACGTCTTCGGCGCCCTTCTCGATTCCGAGCCAGACCACCCTCGGGCGCTTCATGTTGGGAAAACAGCCGACCGCCCTCAACTCGAGCTCTATTGGGTCGAAGCCCTCGACGGCCCTGTGGCAGGCGGCGAACACTTCGGGCAGGCGCGCCTCTTCCACGTTCCCGAGAAATTTCAGGGTGAGATGAGCAATCTCGGGCGCGACCCACCTGACGCTCGCCTTCGACGAGGCGAACTTGTCGATCACTTCACTGAGCGTTCTCTGGAGAGTGTTGCCGAGGTTTATCGCGATGAAGGTGCGGACGGTCGCCATGCGCATCAGCCTCCCGGCGGGGATGCAGCGGCCGTTTCGGGCGAATACAAGTGCAGCGGGATGCCGATATCGACGACCTTCAGTTGACCGGTATAGTTGCGGGCAAGAGGGTTTTCGAACCCCCTCTTCGCAAGCTGAAAGGTAATCGTCATGTTGGCGACGATCGCGACGCCGAGCGGCCTTCCGGTGTCGCCGTCCAGTCCGGAGGGGATGTCGATGGCAAGAACCGGACAGCCGGCCTCGTTGATGAACGTGATCACATCGCGGTAAAGGCCCGACACCTCGCCCGTCAGCCCCGTTCCCAGCAGAGCGTCGATGATGATTCCGCAGCGCTTCATTCGCTCTCGAAGCGCGGGCAGCCCCTTCTTCGTGACGCGGTGTATCGGCACGCCCATCTTCTGCAGAATCCGGAGGTTCACGCGGGCGTCGCCCCTTATCTTCGAGAGAGCCCCCACGAGGAACACGTCGGTCTCGATTCCGTTGTTTATCAAATGACGCGCCACAACGAAGCCATCGCCGCCGTTGTTTCCCCGTCCGCAGAACACCAGCGCTGGCATGTCGCGACCCGCCAGCGCGTCATATGCCGCCTGGAACACGGCGCGGCCGGCATTTTCCATCAGCACGACGCCGGGAATGCCGATGGTATTAATGGCAAACGCGTCGATCCGTTTCATTTCCTCCGGGGTCACGGACCCGTGGGTCACAGACCCATGCGTCGCTGATCCGAACTCGGCCATTTTCTCCGTTACCCTCTTTCCCGGCTGCTCGTTCGATCCAGCCGGTTTTGCCACTCCGCCTGCGGGAAGGCGCCCCGTGTGCGCGACCATGATATCACAGCCCGAAATGCTTTTTCAATTTGTCCAAGCATGGCCCCACAATGGCAGTGGACAAGCGGCGGGGTTTGATGTATAATCCGCTTCCTATGGAAACGAGTACTCCCTCCGTGCAGAAGGCCGCCGGGCTGAAGCAGATGTTTATCATCGGAAGCGCCTGGCTGGGGATGAGCGCCTTCTTTGCCTTCGACATGTCTTCCATGCCGCTGTTCTTCAACGCCCGCATCGAGCAGAAATGGATAGTGGGATTGATACTGGGCATGATGGGCGGTTTCGGAATAGTCATGGCCCCCGTGGTGGGAATAATGAGCGACAAGATACGCCACCGCCTGGGTCGCCGCAGACCTCTCATGATAGTCGGACTGCCCCTGTTCGTGCTCGTTCTGGTGGGGACTCAATACATCCCGTGGGTGTGGCTCATAGCGCTCGTCTGGCCGCTGGCATATTTCTTCCATCTAATCATTGAGCGGCCGTGGAGCGCGCTGATTCCCGACCTCTTTCCGCGAGACAAACGGGCCACCGCCAACGGCGTAGCCCAGTTGATGGGAGGCTGCGGCAACCTGCTGTTCTTTGTGGTTGGCGCGTATCTGTGGGCGAGGAACGAGGAGGCCACGTTCTACCTGGTGGCCGCCGTGTATGCGGTCGGTATCCTGACCGTTCTGTTCGGAATCAAGGAAAAGCCCACGCATCTGGTTGAGCCTCGAGGGGTGACGGGCGAGAAGCTGCGCGATTACGTCAAGGGGCTGCGCAAGCACAAGGCGCTCCTGCGCTTCACCTTCGCCCAACTGTTCTGGCAGACGGGATTCCAGGGGGTGCTGCCGTGGCTCACATCCTTCGGCACAAAGGACATTGGGATGAGCATGGAATTGTCATTCATGCTGCTCGCATTGGCGGTGGCAGTACAAATCGCCTTCTCGATTCCCGTGGGAATGCTGGCCGACAGGGTCGGGCACAAGCTTGTGACCAGCGCCGGGCTGGTGATTTTCGCAGGCATTAATGTTTGGATTGTTTTCGTCCACTCGGTTCCAATCCTGTTTGTGATGATGGGGCTCGTGGCGCTGGGCTTCTGCATTGTCATGGTGGTTCCCTATGCCATGGTCGTGAACCTGATTCCGGATGACAGGATGGCCGAGTTCATCGGCATCGCATGGATTTCGATATACGTATCCGTATTTCTGGGGCGGTTGCTCACGGGGTTCCTGATAGATTCGTTCGGCAGCTATCGCTCCATCTTCGTGTTTGCAGCCATCTGCCACACGGTGGGCCTGCTTCTCTTGCAGGGAGTGGAGGAGAAGAGAGAGCAGGAAAAGGGGTGATATCTTGAACTATAAGGTTTATGTGGTTACACTTCTTCCTCAGTCTCAAATGAATTTCAAAACCCTATTATTCAACGGCCTGTTGCCCAAATGATTCAGAGTCATTGCGAGGGAGAGTCATAGACTCGACCGAAGCAATCTCGGAGGCGTTTTCCTATGCCATCGGGATTGCTTCGTCGCTTTGCTCCTCGCAATGACGAGGCCGGGGAACGTTTCTTGGTGAGGAATCATTTGCGCAACACGCCACCAAGATCTGACCCCAGCGGGGCGCAAAAAAAACATCGCGCCGCCGCTCCCTTACCTATCATTTTGTCCTGTCTTTCCCTTCTCAACGTTAATAAAATAGGAACGCGGCGCGATGTCGTAAACGCTCGGGAAAGTTTGTTTGAATCATAGCATTGGCATTTTCCGTGCCATTCCCGGAAAACTCGTTCAGGCAAGGGCACTGCTAGCGCGTTTGGTCAAAAGAGTCGGGTGTATTCCGTTCATTCGCATGTCCGTTCAAGAGTTAACGACCGTCCGATAATAAGAGCGAGGTTCTTGTAGCAGGCACAAGAAGTTTATCAAATCGACAAGCCTGCTCCTGGGGTCGATCTCACCGAAAAAAAAGAAAGGTCCCCGCCCTCCGGAGCGAGGACCTCTCCTCGGCCTCATCGCCTTGTCAGCACGAGGCCTTGCACTTGCAGGTTCCGCCGACCTTACGGGTCAACTTGCGGATCTTCACTGCTGACCACCTCCTCCGAGAGGTTCAGCGCGGCAACCCGTTTGCCGCACACATTACGGGATCTCTCCCGAACTTGTCGCCCTCAGCCTGCTCGGCCCTGTATCTGCAGCCTCCCCTGCATTGCTTGAGCATCTCGCAATCGCAGCGGAGTTCGTCAATCCGTATCCGGGGCACGTTTCGCCAGCCGGCGGCCAGCCCGTCGGCGATGACACCCGACGGAGAATCTGCATAAAACCCGCATTTACAAATGGTTCCGTCCGCCATCACAGCGCACAGATGCGCGCCGCAGGCCCAGTCGGAATCGGCGGAATGGTGGATGCCGCCGCCGAAGGCTCGGCCCAGGAGCGGCCCTGCGTCCTCGATGCCGACCTCGAGCGGGCTGCCCCGCCAGCGTCCCGCTTGGGAGGGCACGTCGATGTTCCACTCTTTCGCTCCGACACCCCTCACTATCTTCTCCAACTCGTCAAAATCCGCGACGTTCGCCGCGTGCACCATCGAGGCCACGGACACGTCGATTCCCGATGCGGCGACGTTCTCGATTCCCCGCAACGCCTTCCGATATGTGCCGGGCCCCCTCAGCGCGTCATGCGAAGGCCCCACGCCGTCGAGGCTTATCTGCACCTCCTGCGCGCGCAGGCGCTTTACCGTATCAGGGTAGGCGAGCGTCGTCCCGTTTGAAAGAATCACGGTGCGAAACGAAAACTTTTCGAAAAGCTCGTTGAGCTCCCAAAATCGGGGATGCAACAGCGGTTCGCCGCCCGAGACGAGCAGACGCAGCCCCTGCAGCTCGTCGAATTCCTCCATCACGCGCGCGATTTGTTCGACCGACAGGTCGAGCGGCTCGACATCCCCGAGGAAACAGTGGGCGCACTTGAGGTTGCAGCGCGTCGTGATGTGGAGCAGCAGGTAGCGAAGGGAGGGAATCGGGCTCTGCACGGCGCTTCTTCGGGGAACATGTTCTGAGACGCGCGCGAATATCCCCTCTTCGAAACAATAGTCGAGGAACTCCGTGTCAGCACCATCAAGCCGGAGCTCGTCCATTCGGACGGGCAGGCTCCCGACGAAGTCGCCCGCCCGGCGGTCGAGCTCGTAGAGCTCGTCGCGCGCCCTATTGTAAACGCACGGCGTTTCAAGCAGCCTCAGAGAACATTCCGGGCTAAGTGCCAGATACGTCGGAGCGGATTGCATCCACAACTTCCTCAACAGTGATGACCTTCCTGTCGAGCAGAAGCTTGATGAGATAGAACGCGCCGCACGCTATCTCCTCATCTTCGCCCTCCTTATAAAATTCACAATCCCTGCAGATGAAGTCGGTCAGGCCTCTCTCCGTCTTCAGGCAGTCGGGATTATCGAGAAATTTCTGTGCATTTTTGAGGATGTTAGGAAAAGACATTTTGTGTTCCCTTATTGTTTGGAAGGATTTCCGCCCGCGTATACCCCCGAAGAGATTCAGTCCAATTTTATCACCGAAATCCCAACGTGTCCAACGCGGCGGGCAAAAAAGAACTCCCGCCCGCGTTGCGGCCGCGGGCGGGAGACTGAGAGGCAAACGGAGTGGTGAGTCCTACTTGAGCTGTTCCCTTGTGTAATCCAGAATGCGACGCGCGACGATGAGCATGTTGATCTGCCCGGTGCCCTCGAACAGGTCGTTGATCTTGGCGTCGCGCATCCATTTTTCGAGGAGCATCTCGCGGGAATATCCGAGCGGCCCCATCAATTCGACCGCTTTCTGGGTGACAAGCGTCACGGCGAGGCCGGCCTTCGCCTTTGCCATTGAGGCCTCCAGATTGTTGTGCATTCTCCGGTCCATCATCCAGCAGGCGCGCCATGTCAGCAGACGCGCAGCCTGGAGGTTGGCCTCCATCTGCTGCACCTCCCGCTCAACCGCGGTCATTCGATAGGGCGAGATTCCGTACCGAACCTGTATCCCCTGTTTTTCGAATTCTTCCCTGACGAAGTCGATGGCTGCCTGTCCGATGCCGAGAGCGCTCGCGGCGACCATCGGACGGGTGGCGTCGAACGTGGCCATCGCGCCCTTGAACCCCGATGTGCTGCCCTTCTTCTGCACTTCGGGACTGCCCAGGATGTTGTCGAACGGGATGCGGCAGTCCTCGAGCACGATGGTACACGTGTCTGAGGCGCGGATGCCGAGCTTTTTTTCCAGCTTCGTGACGGTCATCCCGGGGGTGCCGTGCTCGACGACGAAGCTCTTGATGCCGGCGCGTCCGGCCGACTTGTCGAGCGTGGCCCACACGACCACGAAGCCTTCGGAATCCTCGACCGCCGCTTTGCCGCTGGTGACGAATATCTTCTCGCCGTTGAGCACCCATTCGTCGCCGTCGCGGACGGCGGTCGCGGTGATTGCAGCGGTATCGGAGCCCGCATTGGCCTCGGTAATAGCCATGGCGCCCCATTTGGGGTCTCCTTCGGTGAAGCGTCGGAGAAACCGCTCCTTCTGCTCGGGGGTGCCGACGGCCTCGACGGCGGCGACTCCCAGCCCGCCGGGCAAATTGAGGTAGAGCCCGCAGTCGCCCCAGGAAAGTTCCTCGATCACATTTGCGAACCTGATGAAGTTGTCGGCTGGCCTGTCGGAGGCCGGCTTGTCGGGCTTGTCCTTCTTCTTGGACTCGTCGCCGAGCCCGAAGCGAGCGCGATTCCGCTTTTTCGAGTCGGCCCACATCATGTTGATGAAGTCCCATGGCTTCTCGCCGTGTTCCTCCTCGTCATATTTGCGGGCGGACGGGCGCATCATGTTTTCGGCCAGCATGTGCACCATGCTCTTCATATTCTTGGCTTCTTCTGAAAGCTCAAAATCTATCATCGCGTCCTGACCTCCTCATAGCTCAAATCGTGACGAGACCCTCGAAGGTGGCGAAGCCCCGGCCGTTGCGGAGCCAAAGCTCGACGGGATGCTCCCTGATGTACCCGTGCCCTCCGAGCACCTGGACGGCGCGGTCGGTTATCATCAGCACCTTCTCGGTGGCGTACTGCTTGGCAAGATACGCTTCGCGGTCGGCGTCGTGCCCCTTGTCGAGCCGCCAGGCGGCCTCCCACGTGAGCAGCCGTGTGGCATCGACTTCGATGGCCATTTCCGCGAGCATGAACGCGATCGCCTGACGCGAGGCAATCGGCTCTCCGAACGCCTCGCGCTCCTTCGCATAGTCGCGGGCGTATTCGAACGCGGCCTTGGAGACGCCCGTGGCCATCGCGGCGAGGCCGACGTAGGTGTAGCTCATCAGCTTGGCCGCGTCGGAGCCCGCGTCGCCGCCCAGCCGGTTTGCCTTGGGGACGCGGCAGTCTTTGAATGTGACCTTTCGGGTGTCGAGCGCCTTGAGGCCCATGTTCTTCTCGCGCTCGCCGATTTCCATGCCCGCCGCGCCCTTGTCCACGAGGAACGCCTGCACGCCCTTGGCGCCCGCGGAGGCGTCGGTCTGCGCGTAGGCGAGAATCACCTCCGCCTCGGCCGCGAGCGGGACGAGGCATTTTTCGCCGTTGATGACGTAGTCGCCTCCGTCGGCCTTGGCGGTCGTCTGCATGGACGGAAGGTCGAAGTCGATGCGCGGCTCCATGAGTGCGGCGGCCGCCGGCTTGAACTCCTCTTCGCAGAATAGTGGGAGATACTTCTTCTTCTGCTCGTCCG
The DNA here is from genome assembly GCA_964607485.1 of uncultured bacterium. Taxonomy (GTDB): domain Bacteria; phylum Abyssobacteria; class SURF-5; order SURF-5; family SURF-5; genus CAZSKP01. The sequence goes on from CAZSKP010000012.1 coordinate 21,161, forward strand.
TCCCGAACTCAATCAGCGGGTAAACGACGTTGGCGGGACAGAGCGCGCATACGGCCAGGGACAGGTCGCCGTATGCCAGCTCCTCGGCGATAATCGCGCCGGTAACCACCGAGCGGGGTTCGCCGACGCCGCCGTATTCCTCGGGGATGTTGTTGGGAATGAGGAAGAGCTCCCACGCCTTGCTGATGAACTCGGAAGGTATTTTGCCTTCCTCATCGCATTCGCGGTAAACGGACCGCATCTCGTTCGCCGCAAATTTCCTGACGGTTTCCGAGATCATTCGCTGATCGTCGCTGAGTTCAAAAGATACCATCTTTTCATCTCCCTCTGTCCGTGAACAACCTTATGAAACGTGCGCCTCAGGCAATGTTCTCACGACCACCTGTTAACCTACCATCCTGTCGAAACTTACAGTCGGACGATTCAGCCCCCCGTCTCCCCTCCCACTTTGTAGCAAGCCCTTTTCAATTTCGATTTTTCTCGGCCTCTTTCTGTGATTCAGGGTGTTTGGGCCAGAAGCCGCTGAGGCAGGGAGACAAACGCCAACATCGTCACACGATGCCTGATAGCTGATTTTATAAAGCCCTGCTCCGTCTTGTCAAGCAAAAAAGATGCGAAAGGATGTGCACATGCCCCGCCCATCTGATATAATGGGTTTTCGACCGCAACGAGTATCTTATCATCCTGAAGCACCGGCAACATGTCGGCCCAGCAACTGTTTTAAGCGAAAGGAATGGAAGATGGCTAAGGTAACGGGTGGCGCGCTGGCCGCGCAAGTGATGAAAAACGACGGCGTAAAGTATCTCTTCGGACTGGTGGGAGGCCACATATATCCCATCTTCGAAAGCTGCGTCGAGATGGGGATACGAGTGATCGACGTTCGGCACGAAGAATCGGCCGCGCACATGGCCGAGGGCTGGGCGCTCGCAACGGGCAAGCCGGGCGTGTGCACGGGCACCGCGGGCCCCGGCTTCACAAACATGCTCACGGGCATCGCCAATTCCTTCTCGGGAGGAACACCGCTTCTGGCCCTGGGAGGACACGCGTCGATCGACGAGTTCGATACGGGGGCGCTCCAGGATTTCAACCAGCTCGACGTCGTCAAGCCGATGACGAAGTTTGCCCGCGCCGTCTATCAGGTCGAGCGGATTCCGGACTACATGGGAATGGCCTTCCGTCACGCCACGAGCGGCCGGCCCGGCCCGGCATACCTCGAGATACCGATGGACATCGCCTTTGGAGAGGTTGATGTTTCGTCGATTCGGATACCCGATTGTCATCGAATCCAATCCCCTCCGGCCGGCAACGCGGAGGACGTCGAAAGCGCGCTCGAGCTTCTTGCGAAAGCGAAAAAGCCGATAGCGGTCGCGGGCGGCGGCGTGTGGTGGTCGCAGGCGCACGAGGAGCTGAAGCGGTTCATCGAGAAAGTCGACCTCCCGCTCTATACCCGCAGCTCCGCCAGGGGTTCGGTGCCCGACGACCATCCGCTGTGCATCGGCCCGGGCTTCACGCTTGACCCGTCGTTCCAGGGAACGCTGGCCGAGGCCGACCTGCTCATCCTGCTGGGCACACGATTCGCTTACACATTCAAGGCGAACGCTATCCCGCCGTCATTGAAAATCATCCGCGTGGACATCGAGCCGTCCGAAATGTGCGCCGGGCGCGCGCCCGAAGTGGGAATCGTGGGCGATGTGAGGGTTGTCCTGCAACAGTTCATCGACGGCATCAAGAAGATGTCGCACAAGGAATGGGTCGAGCAACTCAAGGCGAGCCGCCAGCAGATGCGCGAGGCGTTCGAGCCGATGTTCGCCTCGGACCAGGTTCCGATAAACCCGCTCAGGCTCTGCCGCGAGATGTCGAGCTTCCTCGACCGCGACACCATCATATGCACCGACGGCGGCGACATGTGCGTGTGGGGCAACCTGGCGCTGCCCGCGATGGGGCCCGGCCTGTTCATATCGCAGGCCTCGTCGATATTCGGATGCCTCGGAGTCGGCATACCTTACGGAATCGCGGCCAAGCTGGCCAACCCGGACAAGAGGGTTCTCGTGCTGACGGGCGACGGCAGCTTCGGCCTGACGCTGATGGAGTTCGACACCGCGCTTCGGCACGACATCCCGTTTGTGACCGTCATCGGCAACGACAAGTGCTGGGGAATGATTCACCGCAAGTGGAGGAACGAGCAAGGCCTTGCCGTGGGCTGCGAGCTTGTGCACAGACGATACGACAAAATGATCGAGGCCATGGGCGGCCACGGCGAGTACGTGGAGAGGCCGGAAGACATCGGCCCGGCTATTCAAAGGGCGTTCGACTCGGGCCTGCCCGCGTGCGTGAACGTGATGACCGACCCTGAAATAGGACCGGGCATCGGGAAGCTGTGAGGCGGTGGCGGCTTTGAAGGAAGGTTTCGCGCCCGACGAATCGGCAGAGCCCGGCCCGTTGCCAGAAGGAAAAGAGAGCGAGAAAGCCAAGGCCTACAACCGGGCGAAGCGCATCCTGTTTGTGTCGGAGCTCGGGCTCGGCGTCGCGTATCTCGTCCTGCTGCTCGTTTCGGGCGCTTCGGTCGCCGTGGCGCGGTGGCTGGAGGCTGCGGCGGGCAATGTGTGGCTGGTGATACTTCTGTACCTGATCGTTGTCGGGGCCGCCTACGACGTGATCGGAGTTCCGCTCGATTTCTACGGCGGCTTTGTCCTCGAACACAGGTACGGACAATCGACGCAGCGGTTTCGAGGCTGGGTGTGGGACCAGGTGAAGGGCAAGGCGGTCGGGTTCGCCATCGGCGCGCCGCTCGTCGAGGCGGTGTATTGGCTCCTGCGAAGCTTTCCGCACAGATGGTGGCTGATAGCGAGCGGGATGTTCATTGCGGTCGCCGTGGTGATGGCCAATGTGGCGCCGGTGGTGCTGATGCCGATTTTCTACAAATTCGTGCCGCTTCGAGACGAGGAGCTCAGGAGACGCCTCGTCGCGCTCTGCGAGAAGGTGAAGACGAGGGTGAGAGGCGTGTATGAGATGGACATGAGCCGGAAGACCCGCGCGGCGAATGCGGCGCTCGTGGGTCTCGGCAATACACGGCGAATCGTTCTCGGCGACACACTGCTCGACCGCTACGAGCCGGATGAGATCGAGGCCGTCCTAGCGCACGAGCTCGGACATCATAAGAACTGGGACATGTGGAAAGGGCTGCTTTTCCAGTCGGCCATCTCGGTGCTCGGCTTCTACCTGGCGTATCTGATACTGAACGCATACTCGACCTCGTTCGGCCTCCGCGGGCCCGCCGACATCGCGGCCTTTCCGCTTCTCATGCTCACGTTTGCGGGTGTCTCGCTCTTCTTTCTGCCGTCCTCAAATGCGTTCTCGAGGCGGCTCGAACGCAACGCCGACGAGTTTGCGCTGAGGCTCACGGGCAATCCCCGGGCGTTCGTCTCGATGATGAGCAAGCTGGGAGAGCAGAACCTGTCGGAATTCGAGCCCAGTCCGCTCGTGGAATTCATATTATTTTCCCACCCTTCGATAAATAAAAGGATTCGGCGCGCGCGGGAGATTTTCCCCGAGAGCTTCCGCGAAGAGGCGAGAGCTTGAAAACCTCTACGGCTTTTGGGTACACTTAGAGTCGGCATGGGAGGATGGCGGGTGCATGGCCGAGCTTGCTCGAAAGGACCGGAGATGACGACATCACATGGTGGGATTCGTGCGTCTGGCGCATTTGCCGGCGGAAGAACCGCATTGATGCCGGCCGTGGTTTGCCTCTCGATTCTTTTGCTCGCGGGCTGTTCCAACCTCACAGGGTGGCGCATCCCCGGCACCGAGAAGAGCGAGCTGCCTACGACAAAGGTGTACCTCGTCCTGGAAAATGTCGAAACGTTCCCCGAAGAGCTCAGGACTCAGGGCGAGATATACATTGACGACGCGTTCTTCGGCCACACAAGCAGGCCGACGTACTACCGGTTTGTGGGGAACGCGCTCGTCGTGGGCACAGTCCAGATAGAGAAGGAAAAGACTCATACCGTGCGAGTTACCTTTCCGGGCTATGAGCCTTTTGAGCACACGCGCTATTTCGGGACTCTCAGCGAATATTCGCTTTCGTTCCGGCTGAAGCAGATCGCGGGGGAGTCGGCGACTGCGGCGGCGGAACCGGAGGCGAAACAGGCGGAAGAGAAGAAATGGTATAAATTCTGGAGATGATACGGGGAGCAAGGCGAGGAGTCCCGCCGTTGCGGATTCAGGGTTGAACCATAGCGAGCACAGCTCTTGCGTTTTGTTGGAGTTCCAAGCAACAGCAAGCTTTTTCCCCTGCCGTCGGTTTCAGGTCCGCAGGCACAAGCGAGGCAGGCTCCTTCCAGTCGGACTTTCTCCCCGGAAAGCTGTCGCAGACCTTTATGAACAATCGCTCGGCATGTCCCGACGGGTTGAGGTGAAATGGGGCTATATTACGGCGGTTCTGAGCTTCAGTTCTCATTCCGAATCTCATATGCGGTGAAGCGGCTGATCATAGCGAACGCCGCCATCTTCCTGCTTCAGGGAATATGCCGAATGACATTCGGGCTCGACTATCTGTCGCTCTACTTCGGGCTGAATTCCTATGAAGTGCTCCACGGGATGATATGGCAGCCGGTCACCTACATGTTCCTGCACTTCAACGTCTGGCACATTCTGTTCAATATGTTCGCCCTGTGGATGTTCGGCACCGATGTCGAGGGGGCATGGGGCGCGAAGGCGTTTCTGTACTATTATTTCTACACGGGCATCGCAGCGGGCCTGCTCAGTTTCCTGACGAGCATAGGCGTCAACGTCATCACTATCGGCGCGTCGGGCGCGATATTCGGAATTCTGGTCGCCTTCGGCATGTTGTTCCCCGACAGGACGGTGCTCGTGTTCTTCTTCTTCCCGATGCGAGCGAGAAATTTCGTCATCCTGTTCGCGGCAATCGAGCTGTGGATGACGGTCGCCTCGGGTCCCCGTGCGGGCGGGGTGGCACGGTTCGCGCACATCGGCGGGATGCTGTTCGGCTACCTGTACCTCAAGTACGGCGACAGGATACGCTACTCGTTTCCCCGCTTTCCCCGTATCCGGCTCAACATGGGCTTGGGTCGAAAGAAGGGCAAACAGGACTGGACGCATTTCATGAACGAAGAGGTTGACCCGATACTGGACAAAATCAGCAGGCAGGGCATCCACTCTCTCACGCGTAAGGAGAGAAAGATATTGAAGAAGGCTCGCGGACGCCGGGGGGCCGGAGGATGAGCGTTGGCGGCAATGGGACGTACGAAAGCCTGAAGGAACTGGCGCTGTCGAAGGGCGCGTGTCTCTTCGGAGTGGCCGACCTCGACAGGATACGCGCCGACACGAGCCTGCTCGACGCCTGCTACGACAAGTACTCGCGCGGCCTCTCGGTGGGCGTGAAGCTGGACGAGTCGGCGCTCGAAGGCATCGTCGATGGGCCGACTCTGGCGTACTGCCGCGAATACCTTCAGGCCAATATAACCTTGAATTCCATAGCGGAAGCCCTGAGGGCGAGGCTCACGAAAGCGGGCGCCGACGCGGTTCGCATTCCCGCCTCAGAAGTTGTGGACTGGGAGAAACTGCGCGGCCACCTCCCCCACAAGCTGATCGGGCGCTACGCGGGGCACGGGTGGATAGGCAGGAGCATACTGCTCGTCAATCCCCGCTTCGGCGCGCGGGTGAGGTACGTGACCGTCCTCACCGACCTGACGCTCAGAGCCGATGCGCCCGTGGAGAACGATTGCGGCACGTGCGCGCGCTGTGTGGCTGTCTGCCCGGCGCACGCGGCGACGGACGACCCCGCCGGTTTTGACCGCTGGGCGTGTTTCAACAAGCTGGCCGAGTTCAACCAACGACTGGGAGAACCCCATTTCATATGCGGGATATGTGTGAAGGTGTGTCGGGGCAAAGATGCAGGATGACGGAGCTGAATCGTGGGGCAAATCTGCACTCCGCGGCCGGTGAAGCTGTTCGTCGGAATGCTGGCGGCGCGCACGGACCTGTTTGAGGTCGCCCAACAGGAAACGGCCGCAAAATTCGGAGCCATCGATGCAGTCAGCGATATCATGCCTTTTGACTTCACGGATTACTATACGGAAGAGATGGGACCGAATCTTCTGCGCAAGTTTGTGGGGTTCGACAGGTTGATAAACCCGAAGGAACTGGCCTCGGCGAAGCTGTTCACGAATGAGCTCGAAGAAAAGATATCCGAACAATTCGGCAGCGGGCGTCGGATCGTCAACCTCGACCCAGGCTATGTGTCCCTCTCGAAATTGGTCCTGGCGTCCACGAAAGACTATTCCCATCGCATCTATCTCGGCGACGGGATCTTCGGGGAGGTGACGCTGCACTTTTCCGACAAGCGCTTTAATCCTTGGCCGTGGACATATCCCGATTATAAGACCGAAGCATACCGTCGGTTCTTTGAATCGTTGCGAGGACAATACATTGAAACGCTGAGGAAAGTCGGCTTGTAGGAACTGCCTTGGGGGGTGGACACCGTGCGATCCGTCAGCTTAGTCATACTGTTTTCTGCAGTGCTTTGGCTTGCCGCTTGGGCGCCGCCCCCGGCGAACGGGGACATCATCAAGTTCAAGCGGGGGGCGAAGAAGAAGTGTGTTGTCGTTGAAGAGGACGAGGGGTGGGTGAGCTTCCTGACTTCGATGGGCGTGGTGAAGATGCCGCGAGGGCGCATAGAATCGATTGAGCGCGAATCCGAGGAAACTAACGACGCGCTCCGAAAAGAGTGGGAAGAAGAAAACAAGAGAACGCCCAGCGAAAAGCCTAAGGAAGAACCAAAGCCCGCCGAAAAGGAGCCGAAGCTGCTCCGCACTTACAAGGTTGACATCAGGAAACGGAGGATAATGCTCGGCGGGCGCGCCTCCGGAATCAGAGACTCACAGCCGGTGGCTTTTTTCAAAGTCGAAGACATGGGAATGGTCGAGGGAAGCCGATTGTTCCGCGTGGGCGTTACGTGCTACCTGAGCGCCCGCCACAACATAAGGCCGGCGGATTTCTATGCGCTCACGGAGAACGACATGCGAGTTGATCCGCGTCCTCTTAAAGGATACGACGACCTGAACGCAACACTGAGCCGGAATGAGACGGCATCGGGCCACGTGGCATTTCCAACGAAGTTGGAATTGAAGACGATGATCGTGAGGTCGGACATCGCGAGTTTTCAGTTGAATCTCGAGACGGGGGGATTCGTCACCGAGAGCGGGCCGTTCTGAATTGATGTATGCAGAGGAGTTATCGATGTTGGACTCAGCTCGAGGAGGGCGTCGCCGCACTCCGGCGTCGAGAAAGCTTGCCGCCGCGTTGCCGATTGCACTCTTCCTTGTCGTCTATTTTTCGGGAGATGTGTGTGCCGAGACTCGGATATATCATCTGCGTGTCACACTCCGCAGCGGCCAAAGATACGAGACACTCTCCACGTTTGACCCGATAAATTATTGCCATGAAAACGGCGGGTCGGTTGTGCGGCTGCGCGATCTCTCTCTCATCTACAGCGCGGAGATGAAGGTGAAAATATTGCGCACGTGGATTGACCCGCGCCCTAACATTGCCGTGCATTGGCGAGAGATACTCCGCGCGAACAATATGCTGTCCAACAAGAACCATAAGGCGCTTCCGCGCGTGGGGCCGCTCTCGCTGGCGGACATGCAGCGGCCTGAATAGACGTCGGTCGGCGGGAAACGCAGTTCCCGCCGAGGCTGGCGGAAGGTCATTCTCAGAAGTTTTCGGAGATTTGGGGAAAGGGCAATGCAGACATCGAAACGATATTCAAAGAACAAGAGTGCGTCCTCAGTGAGGGTCATGGAAATCGGCCATTCGACCATGCTGATTGAACTGGCCGGGGTGAGGATTCTCACCGACCCGTGGTTCACCGATCCCATTCTCGGCGTTGTCACTCATTCGAGAACTATAGGGCTGGAGGTCGAGCAGGTGCCCGAACTCGACCTGATTCTCATCTCGCACGGCCACTTTGACCACTGCGACCTGAAGGCCCTCGCCAAGCTGAACAAGTCCGCCGTCGTCATCGTTCCTGAGAAAAAGACAGCGGCCCGCATACGGAAACTTGGATATTCCGAGATTACCGTCCTCGCGCCGTGGGAGTCGAGGCTTGTCTCCAAGGTATGCATCACCGCGTTGCCCGCCCGGCATCTGGCTCCCGAATGCACATATGTCATATCGAGCGGCGATGCGGCGGTGTATTTCGGCGGTGATACGCGCTACATGAAGGAATTTCAGCAAGTGGGCGAAAAGTTCGACCTGACGGTGGCGCTGCTGCCTATGAACGGGCTCAGCTTTCCCTTCGTCGGGAGAGTGGTGATGGACCCCGTGGACGCGGCCGAGGCGGCGGTCCAACTGAAGGCGCGAGTCGTCATTCCCACTCACTATAATATATCGATAACGGTCCCGTTCCTGAAGGCGCTGTTCGACCGGGGCGCTCCCGGAACGCCGGAACAGTTTGCCGCAGAACTGAGGCGCCGCAACCGCCATGTGAAAGTGGTCGCGCTCAGTCCCGGCGAGAGCTGGCAAAGCGAGTAACCGGGATAAGTGAGTCTCTTGTTCATCCATCGATACTTTGATGATCACGCATCAGTCCGAAGACGCGACGTTCCAGGCAGAATCCGGCGGTCGGCCCATGTTGCTGAAGTGGCGAAGCGCCATCGGTGCGGCGGTGTTGTTCGCCATCCTGTTAGAGAGTGCTTTTGTGTACTTGCCGGTGGCGCGTTTGGACCGGTATGAGTCTGACGATTACATTTTCCTGTCTCAAATCGCACGGCATGGCCTGGCTGAGTCTCTTGTAATTCCATGGAATGACCATTTCATTCCACTGTACCGCCTATTCTTGGGAGGCCTGGATCATCTTTTCGACACCGCCGTTCCCATCCGGTTCGTAATCCTGCTCTTTCATCTGCTGAACGTATGGTTCATCTTCCACATCGTCTTCACACACACGAAATCCATCACACTCTCATCCATTTCATCGTTGGTTTTCGGAACGGCATTGCAGCCGGTGTTCTGTTTCTTTAGCTGCATAAACGGCCATTGGCTAATGAGCTTAAGCTCAATTTTGCTCATGAGCATCTGCCTCGACAAGTTCATCGAACAACTCAGGGACACTGCCTCTCTATCCTTTCCTGTGGGGAAGCAGCCCGAAGGGGACGAAGGAAGTGCGAATCGGCCCCTAGAAACGCAAAGCGGCGTCCGCGCCCTCCCCTATCGGCCGCCGCTAAGATACTATTATGCAGGGCTGGCCTCGTTCGTCGTCGGCCTCGGAATCTTCTCGCTGACCTTGTTCGCCGGAGTGGCCCTATGGGTGTACATGTACACGCGTCTGCTCTTCATAGAAAAGCTCAGAAAACGCTTCTGGTTTCACGCAAAGGCCATACTCCCCTTTCTTGTAATCCTGGCTGCTTACCTGATGCTTCGCTCGTATTTCAATCACAAGTACTATTATTATCAAATTTGGTGGGGAATGCGTTTGGCAAGCCCCACGGAGATGCCAAACATGGGATTGGTGGCGGCCATGCCGAAGGAATTCTACCTGGCCGCCGCCAAAAGGATGTTGCCCGTCCAGACAAAATATTATGTCCCGGTTCTTGTCCTGTTAGGTCTGTTGCTGATAAAAGAACTGGCATTCAGATGGAGAGAGGCGCATGTCCCGACATTCTGGTCGATTTTGGGATTGATGACGCTTGCTATTTCTGTCTCGGGCCGAATTATACTAAGGCTCGTGATTGCCCCGGTCCTCGGTTCAGTTCTCGAGTGGCGCCTGTTCTGCTATCCGGTTGCGGCGATGTCAATCGTGCTGGGGCTGCTGCTCAGGCCCCCTCCTTTTCTCGAGCGAGCGACTTCCCGACTTCCAGGCATCGTTCGCGGGCTGGTATGCACGGCGTTCGTGGGGACCTTGTTCGTTCTGACCATCGGGAACGCAAAGACTATAGAAGCTTTGGCGGATGTCAAGAAGGAAGAACAAATGCAGTTCTATCGGGTCGCGACTCAGCACAAGGAATCGATGACTCTGTTCCTGCATTCTTCCCGCTACTCACCCGGGAACAAGTTCTTTATCTTAAACGGCCCGGTTGCCCCGTTCGATAAATTCCCTGCAGGCATGTTCGTCGCGAAGGACGACCTCTTTCAATTGTACTTCCCACGTATCCAGAACATACACTTCGTGAATCAAGTGCAGGCGGACGAGTACAAAGAGCTGTACGTGTGGACCGCAAGAGCCGTCGAACGGGAAAATGCTCGATGAGGCGGGCAAATTCCCCTCGGAAATCATTGACAAAAGCGTCGCAAAGCTGATAATATTTATGTGCATTTGTTCTTGTCTCAAGCCTTCGATTCATAAAAAGAATGTTCGCCTGGTTCGAGCCATTTCTGCAAGGCGAATGTTCGTGGCGGAAGTCCAGAAAGGGCAGCTCCTTATTCTTGTGTAGGAACACGCGCGCCAGGTCGAGAAAGCGATATCCCCCTTCTTTCCCCGTTTCTCCATAAATCTCACTCACGAGGATCCAGTATGTGGAACAGCATACACGGCAGGAGTTGATAGATGGCCGGTAAGAATCGCATATTACTTTTCTATCCCAGGTTCAACACGGAAAAGGGCGGCAGGTCATCCGCGACGAGCATATTCCTTCCGCTGTCATTGCTCTATGTGGCAAATCCCCTGTTGGAAGGCGGCTTCGATGTCACTATACTGGATGGTCGCCTGGAAGATTACAGGCCTAAGGTATTGGAGTTGAAGGACGAACTGCTTGCGTGCGGTGTGAGCTGCCAAATCCCCCAGATAAAACACGGCCTTGAGTTTTCCCGATTTGTGAAGAGCCTGGATGAGAATATTCCTATCGCATGGGGCGGATGGTATCCCACCACCCATCCGGAGCAGACGATTGCGGACCCCGCGATAGATTTCGTGGTCAAAGGCGAAGGTGAGGTCACGTTTTCGGAGCTGTGCGCGAGACTCCGAGACGGGGAGAGCGTCCAAGACCTGCAGGGAATCGTTTATATGAAGCAGGGAGAAATGGCGAGCAGCCCGGATCGTCCTCTCTTGAAGGAATATCCTTCAAAACGCCTGCCGTACGAGTTGTTGAAAATGGAGGCCTACCATATAGCCAACGGTACGATTAACTATGTGAGCAGCCGAGGATGTCCTCACAATTGCAGATTCTGCAGCATACATGGGTACACAAGACAATGGAAGGGGCTGAAGGCCGAGCAGATAGTCTCCGACCTGGCGTTTCTCAAATCGGAATTCGGAGTTCATAGCGTGATATTCCACGACGACAATTTCTGTGCGAATCCGAAAAGGGTCAGAGAGTTCGTCCATCTGTTGGCCGAAGCACGTCTGGAGATCACATGGATGTGCAACTCTCACGTTCGCGAATTGAGCTTTCTCGATCAAGAGACATTTGACATGTGCCGCCAGTCGGGTTTGAGCAGGATGTCTATCGGCGTGGAGTCGGGCTCGCAGAAGACATTGGACTTCATCCGGAAGGCCTATAAAGTAAAGGAACTCGCGCCGGTGCTGGAGCGAATCCATAAGGCATCGATTCCTCTTCGTACGTTTTTCATCATCGGCTTTCCGGATGAGAGCGAAGCCGACCTTGAAGAAACATTCTCGTTGATGAAGCACGTGGCCGAAACGTACCCGGACAGCGAATTGATAATGAGACTCTATCATCCGATTCCCGGGACGGACCTGTATGATTACGAGAAACAGAGCGAGATTCCCATCCGGTTTCCGGAAACAATCGATGAAATGTCGGAGATCGAGCTCGACGTGGGCCACCCGTGGGACCCCGAGAGTTCCCATCTTATGAGCTATCGTGACCGAGAGTTCTTGAGAAAGAAGAGCTTCTATTTCTGGCTCGCTTACATATCTCCATCCGTGAAGAACAGGAGGAAGGCGGGCCGTTTCAAAATGATGTTTGAGCTGCTTTCTCGCGCGGCAAGATTTCGATCCGAGAAAAACTTCTTCTCACTCCCAGTCGAATGGTGGAATTACAGGCTTCTGCAAGCTCTGAGAGGCAAGCACTCCCGGAATTAGTGACCTGCGTATAAGTGAGACAAAGCCGTATTTTTTGTCATTCCCGCGCAAGCGGGAATCCAGAATATCACAATAATTGCAGGCCTACTGGATGCCCGCTTCCGCGGGCATGACGACATTCCTTGCATTACCCATGCAGAAATTTATAATGCTCCGGCCGGCGACTCTCTTTCCACGCGCATGGTTCACCATCATGGGCCGCCCGCGTCGGCCCCCAGCAGAAGGACGAACTCTCTGAACAGCTCCTGGTCGAGCGCCTCCTTCATCTCATCGCGCATGATGCCGAGCGCGGGGAACGACCGCTCCGCCAACTTGTACGCCCGCCGCGTCGTGAGCGCGTCGAAGATGTCCACCAGCGCGGCAAGCCGAGCATGGGGGTGCACCGCGGCGCCCCTCAGTCCGCGAGGATAGCCGGAGCCGTCGAGCTTTTCGTGATGAGCCACGACGATGATGAGGGCTTCCTCGCTCACCTGCCCCGAACCGCGAAGCAGCCTGACGCCGTTTTCCGGATGCTCTTTCATGATGGCCCATTCGTTCTTGTTGAGCGGGCCCCGCTTGTTGAGGATTCTCTGATCAATGAGGCTCTTGCCGACGTCGTGAACGATAAGGCCGGAGCCGATGGTATTCATCTCCTCTTCGCTGTACCGACCGAGCCGGTGCGCGAGCCCGATGCCGAACACGGCCACATTCACGGAATGGGTGTACGTGTAGTAGTCGAACGACGTGCTCGCAAGCAGGCTGAAGAACGCCTGCGAATCATTGAGCATGTAGTTGACGAGGTTCGATATGACGGCTTTCGAGCGATGTATGTGCTCGCCCGAGCGGGGGTTCTCCAACAGCTCCTCCACGAGGCCCGTGGCGCAGGTGTATGCGATCTCCGATTTTTCCTCTATCGGGACCGCCTCGTCCGCGATGATGCCGTCGAGATTCCGCTCGAGGTAGATTTGATACTCCTTCTTGTCCGAAACGTCGATATACAGGGCGTCGGTTCCGTGGTCGGTCAGGTTGCTTCGCGTGCGCTCGGTAAACGACAGATTCCTCCTGCGATACAGGACGAAGCGCTCCTTTCGATTGCGTTCCACGAGTCTCATGTACATGTCGAAATTCGTCACGGTATCCATGCGGAGACTGTGAAGCGATATCGGATGGTACTTCGCGTGAACCTTGTCAGTCTGTTTTCTCGCCATGGGTCGTTGCGTTCGGATTGTCAGCCGGGCTCAGTCTACATCCATCGCACAGCGAAACCCGATGAAGGCGTAGTTCCGGCCCTCGGGCCTGACTCCGGGCGCGCCGGGGAAAGCGCAGAACCGCATCGAACAACGCGCCAGAAAATCGTTGCCGCCATAGTAGGAACCTCTCACAACCTTCTTCCTCGGGTCGAACGTGACATCCTTCGACGTATTGCCGGGATAGGCGACGAAATTGCTCGATGTCCATTCCTGCACGTTTGCGGCCATATCGAGGACGCCGTAGGGGCTCTTGTCGCCCTCGAAGCTGCCGACCGGGGCGGTGCCGGAGCCGAGGTTGCACAGCCCGCGCTCGAATATGTTGCCCCAGGGCCATTTCCTGCCGTCGGTGCCACGAGCGGCTTTCTCCCACTCCTCTTCCGTCGGCAGCCGCTTGCCCGCCCACGCCGCATACGCCTGCGCGTCGTGCCAACTGATTCCGGTGACCGGATGGTCGGCCTTCTCTGGCGGGAAGCTGTGGTCGGGCCTGAATTTCTTGTATTCCGCGTTCGTGACCTCGTGTTTGTCCATCAGAAAAGGTTTGACATTCACGATATGTTCCGGCTTTTCCGACGCCAGCAGCAACAGCCGGCTCACACCTTCCCGGCGCGACGGGTCCACCGGCATGTTGTCCGCATCGCTGTCATTGTCGTTACCCATCAGGAACCCGCCGCCCGGAATGTAGACCATCTCGGGATGTTTCCTGAGCAGGGCGGCCGTTCTGGGAGAAACGGCGTCTTTTCCCTTCTTCGGATGTTGCTCCTCCGGCTGCTGCGCGGGAACGCTTCTATCCTTTGATTTCTTGGACGGAGAGAAGATGAGGCGGGCAAGCTCCTCGATCTTGGCCGGAATGTCATCGACGCTTCGCGCCCACGCGCGTTCTATCCGAACCCGCTCGACGTTCGAGAGGTCCACCAGCCGGAGCGTGACGCCGTACTGTTGATTCCACAGGTAAACGCTCCCGCCGAGGAGGTGGGTGGAACCTGTCGATTTCATCAGAGTTCTTGCCGTCGAGGGAGAGATGCTGTCGGCATCGATGGACGACCTCAGCCGAGCCAGCTCGGCCGCCTGCGCGCCGGTGATCATGCGGACTTCCGGGGCGGCCCGTGTGATCGAGTCCATGAGCCACTTTGTCGCAATCGGGCCGGCGTTCTGCACGCCTATATCGTTTTCCACGCGCACAGCCAACACGATGACCTTTCCCCGTGCCGCCCCCGCCGCTTCGGAGCAGAAAAGGGACAAGATGCAGAACAGGCCGACTGCGTAGTTGTGGAGAAGGCGTGCGCGCATATTAAGAGGTGTTCGGCTCATAGGAATCGCCAACAATTTTAGTGAAAATGCAGTGGGCTGTCAATCCGGTTCGGGTTTTGCCGCCGCCACAGCGCAGGACTGGGCACATGTCGGCGGAACGTTTGGAACAATCTCAAAAAAGGGGTTCAGTGGACTTGCAATTTGAGCAATCAATGTTACAATTTCACTAGATAGGGGGCCACGCAACAGTGGCAGGCATCGCTATACGTTTGTTATACTTAGAAAGGGCGCGGTCGAAAGCCGCGAAAAGAAGGAGGGGATTATGAACGTGTTCGTATGCAGGATTTGTGGAGACCCATATGTGGGCAACACCAAACCTTCAAATTGTCCTCATTGCGGCGCGCCTGCGAAGTACATAATTCTCGCCGAGAACTGGGCGGAGCCGGAGATTCCCGAACTGAGCGACGTCTCGAGAAAGCACCTCGAGGCTTCATTGAAACTGGAGGTGGATAACGTCCAGTTTTACCGTTGCGCCACGAACGCCGCCGCCGACTCCCAGGCGCGGGCGATGTTCAAAGCGCTCTCAAAGATAGAGGCGGAGCATGCCGCCACCGTCTGCAAACTCCTCAAGCGACCCAAGGAGGCCATCGAGGACAATCCCGCCACCTGCAGCGCCACCACGCAGGAGGAGCACCTTCAGGAAGCGCTCCGGCGCGAAGAGCAAGCGGTCAAGTTCTACACGTCGGCCGCCGACTCTGCCGTGGAACCGGTCGTGAAAGAGTTTTTCGAAGCACTCGTCGAAATCGAGAGCGACCACATAAGCCTCTCGAATCTCGGTTTGGGGATAGCGTGACCGGTTGATATACCCCATTATCACTCTTTTCTGAAAAACAGTGGTAGAATCTGCCATAACCACAGACAGATTAGTATCGCATATACGATGATTGGGACCGTGAAAATTGATGAAAAATAAACGAGGCAGACGGCCATAGCACATGCTATTACCCTTTCTCCCTCTTTTGTTGTAAAAAAGAGAAATATTATGGACGGTAGTGGGGCTCCAAGCATGTAGAAGTCCCAGATGAGAGGAAGGGGTAAGAGTGTTATGAAAAACCAAGGTAACACATTGCTACCCGGTTTTTTTGATACAAAACACGCAATACCACTTAATAGCAGTATGGTAGTTATTGAAACAATTAGTTTGAAATCGTTGGGAATGTATCTCAGTGGAGAGATATTATGTTTCCATACTTCTTGGAATAGATCTCCCACGAGTGTTTTTGGAACTTCCGTCAGAAAAATATAATAATTTTCAATTGAACTTCCTACTATCAGCAGGCTTCCAAGAAAGCCAAGACATCCAGAAAATACAACACCTCCTATTGTATAGAAGTTCTTATTCTTCCAACTTGAGAAGAAAGGAAGATTAGAACTAGGAGTAAGTATGGTTTTATCATAAAACTCACTCCCAAGAACATACCTCCTAAAACATCTACCCATTTTTTCCTTGAAGAGTATTCACATAATAGGTAAATGAACACAAAGGCGGAGGCCCATATGACCACATTTCCACACTCTATAATCTGAGTTGCGGGAATGAAACTAACGATACAAATACAGAGCAAGGAAACAACACTTAATCCTGAAGGGAGTCCTTCTCTTTTTACATATATTCCAAAAGATAGTATGATGCAGAGCATTATGCTGATTATAGAGATATAGTTCCCCAAAGTGATAAATCTCTTAAAAGTTCCTAAATCTTCACTTCCCAACCTTAAATAAGCACTTTAGAAATGCGAATAACGTTGGAGTGCTTACATTTCTCGCGTTTGTATAGGGGACATCCATTAAAGCTCCCTCATAAAGGAATTGAAAATCTACGCCCCCATGAATTACCGGAACCTGTGTTACCCATGTTATAGAGACGTAACTTAGGAAGTAAATGGGTAAGATTAGAAAAAAGAGCAGAGATAGTTTTGCAATTCTCTTACCGCTCCTCTCCAAAGTCCCTTTGACTAGTTTTGCGAAGAATAAGGTAGCAAAGAATAGAGACAAAAACCATGGCAGTTCTCTTAACAAAATGACAATCACTCCTTTCTGAAAGACAATGGCACGTGAGATGTCCCCGTTTTTGGTGTGAAGTGCGAGATTCACAAAGGACGGCCTGTCACCGCATCCTCCTTTTACCACCAAAAACATTCACGTAGTTCACATTCCATCCACTGGTCTCTCATGATTGGTCCGGGTAATCCTAACTCCGCCGACACAAGAAAGGATCGGATTCACTACCGGAATTATTAAAGCTCGCAGAATATGGTGAGAGAATCCGAAGGGCCGAATTTATTCGGCCAATTCTCGCAGGAAATGTGCGAATGAATTCGCACCTACACTTGCAAAACCTTTTGGAAGACGTCATCACTGTATTATGCGCGTTTCAATAATCTATTTGACAAATGGTTGTTATTGTGATAGATAATGTTAAGTATAAAGAAAAACTGACCTAGCTGCAAGGATGAAATGCGCTTACTTTGTTTTAAGTATTAGAGCTATGAACTGGCAGAAATTCATTACGTGGTGTCTTGTTATTCTTTTTATAAGCTTTGCCTCTGCCTATTCAATTATGGGCTTTGGGCGCTCCTTTGAAATTAATGCGGGTGGCGCTGGAATATACAAGTTCGACCGTATGCAAAGTATCATCCTTGCCAAATCCTTTCTTGCTCGCGATTTCTCCTGCTACAAGAGGGGGTATAGAGGAGAATTTCTAACAGGTATTGGCAGATTTCATACTTACCCTCCTGTCTCAGGATTGGTAGTTATGCCCATGGTGCTTGCCTCAAAGTGCATAGGAATGGGAAACGATGATTTGTTCAACATCGTCATCCTACCATTTATTTTTTTGAGCGGTTTCGGCGTTTTGCTCGTTTTCAGTGTCTCGCAGAAGTATGCGAATAACCACTATACACCAGGTGGGCTGGTTTTGACGAGCATTTTCCTGTTTTCCGGTCTCCTGTTCTACTCGGTTGTTGAAGAGGGCAAACTCGAGGGGGTCGTGGCTTTCTTCATACTATTAGGGGTTTTCTTTCTGCCGGAGAGGAAGGTCTTGAGCGGAATCTGCTTCGGCCTAGCTCTCTGTACGAAACAGATAGCCGTCCTGTGTGTCATACCCACGTTTTTCGTTCTGGTTCGTGAAGGAAGTTACAGAAACCTGCTCAAATGGCTCTCAGGCCTAACTGTGGTCGTGGCGATTGTGTTGATCCCTTTCATCTGGGGCTCTGGACCTAAAGACATGTATATCGCCATGTTCAAGAACTTCGAGCTTCACAAAATTCAGAAGGACACCCCTTTCGGCTACCTGTACATGCTCATAAAACTTCTGCTTGGAGATGAGAGCGGAAGTATCGAACGATTCATGCAGCTTTCCGCAAACAACGTGGTACTCTCAGCCTGCGTTTTGATCAGTCTCCTTCTCGTCTTGAAAAGGAACATCGATCTCTCGGCGCCGGAACGATACTTTGCCCTTCTTGTCGTTTGTTCCTTTCTGTTTATAACTTTCGGGAAATGGTATGCACCCGGTACCTATGAAGTAATGCCCTTGTACATCTTCCTCCTTTGGGCGGTTACTGCGGACGAAACCACGTCCTGCGGGATTCTGCTTCTGCTCCAAGCATTCATTGTGTGCTCATGGCCCGCTACTCTTTATAAGAAAGAATTACTGATACTACTATATGTCGTGATCTCTATCTATGTATACCACAAGACATTTCGCGCTAAGGGGCACGAACCGCTGATATCGCGCAAGCAATATCTCAAGCCAGCGTCCTAAGATTGTTTATGAGGCTGCTTCGTATCGCTGCCAGCAGATGAGGGGCTAAAGCGCTTGAGGAAGGCAAGACGGCGAAACTCAGGCGTTGGGTGTGGGATGCATCCAATATATGTTGCTTTCTGGAATTGTCTCGCGTCGCTTTGTTCCAAAGAAAAGGGTTATGAAGACCTTCAGCGTGATCGTATAGATTTCAGACGGGGCTGCGCTTCAATGTTTCCCTGCCCGGATCGTTGGCTTCATCCTCCACCTCGGCGATTCCGAAACGAAGATACAGTCGTGAAGGGTCGAAGCTCTCCTTGAAGAGTTCTTCTCGAAGCTCCCACGCCGGAACACGATCCCTGATAATCCTTTTGTAAAAGCCCGCCGCGCCGACATCGCCGAGCAGAGTCGCGCCGATGAGTCTGTCGCCCGAGAACACCAACCTAGCTCCGCGTCCCCGCTTCAGCGTGGGGCTGGCGAGCACCTTCGCAGCCGGCACCTTATCGGCCAGATAGCTCTGACCCAGTGTGACGACCGTCAAGCCGAAAACGTGGAGCGAGTTCTGCCATACCGCACCGGCGTACGCCACGCGCCTGCCCGCCATGTTCGCGCCGGCGACGTGGCCCTGTTCCGACGCGTTCGGCCACAACGGCATCACCACGGTCTTGCCGGTGGCCGCATTCTTGGTCTCGACGACATCGCCCGCAGCGAAGATGTTCTCGACGCTGGTGCACATGTGGTCGTCAACCACGATTCCCCTGTGCATGTTCAGGCTCATTGATTTCGCAAGCGCGATGTTTGGCGCCACGCCGGGGCACATGATGGCTGCGTCGCAGGGGATGGAGCGGCCCGAGTAGGTGACCAGATGCGACACCTTCTTCTCTTTCCCGGAGGTCAGAAACTCCCTGAAGCGTTCGCCGAGGACTATCTTGAAGCCGTTCTCCCAGCACAGCCTTGAAACCGGCCCGAGCGAGTCGGGGTCGAGCACGCGGGGCAGGAGCCGCGACTCTTTTTCCACTATCGAGACGTCGATGCCCCTGTGGTGCAGCATGCAGGCGACCTTCAGACCGACGATTCCGCTGCCCACGACCGCGGCCTTCCTGACTTTTTCCCTCCTGAGGAAGGAATCGATTCTGCGGGCGTCCGCGATGGTCCGAAGCACGAATACGCCGTTTACGTTCAGGAGACTCAGACGGGGCAAGACGGGGCGGCCGCCCGTGGCGATGAGAAGCTTATCGTAGGCGTGCCTGCCGTCCGTTGTCGCGACGACGGCGTTATCGGCGTCGATTTCCTCGACCTTCTCCCCCGCCCGAAGCTCTATCCGTTTTTGGGCGAAGAAATCGGCCGGCCGAAGAGTGAGCGAGCTTTCTTCCATTTGACCGCCCAGGACATCCGGCAGGAGGTGCCGCGCGTAGGGAGGCTCTTTCTCCGCAGAGAGAACGACGATGCCGCCGGTCGAATCGTACCGCCGGATTGTCTCCGCGGCGCTGAGGCCGGCCGGGCCGGCGCCGATGATGACATATCTCATCGATAACTCCCCGCTTTACTGCTTGGAGCACACAATAGTTGTCATTCTGAGCGTAGCGAAGAATCTGGAAAAGTGAAGCACATTCGGGTTAAACGCGAGATCCTTCGCTTGGGCCTGCGGCCCTTCGTTCAGGATGACAAGAGTGTGAAGCTCGTCATGCCCCCGGCAATATTTTGCTTCGAGCTTCCGCCACCGCACAGCGTAATTATTATATCACAACAGGAGGGATTCGTGGTGAAAAGAGGCAAAACACCCGAAGTCGCGTGGTTGTATTCGACTGAAGCTCCCGGCGAATGGATGCCGAGCGGTCTCGCGAACAGGCCGGTCTGCGCGCTCAAGTCAGTCGAACTTGAGCGGTTTGGCCGAGAACGACTCGAAGTTCACCTTGCCGAGCCCGGGGTCGTCGTCACCGTCAACTATCTGTTTCGAAATAGTCTCTTCGTTGTCGGCGCCCCAATAACAATCCGTCGTCAGGAGGGGGGAAGATTGTGATTCGTTTCCATTATAGAGCTGGCTGCCGGCATTTCCGTAGATGTTGTTCCGCTCGAAGACGAGGTATCCCACGACGAACACTCCGCCGTTGCCCCGCTCGGGTGTCGCAAGATTCGAGGTAACGGTATTGTTGGTGAAGACTTCGTTCTCGACCGACATGCCCCAGAAGTTGATATACACGCCGCCTCCGAATTCGGACAGCGCCTTGTTCGAAGCCACGTAGTTGCGCGTGATGCTGCTGTTGCGCTCGGCATAGATTCCCCCGCCCCGTGCGGCGCTGTTGTCGCGCACCTCGTTTGCGGTCACAAGTCCGAAGGTGGCATATATGCCCCCGCCCTCTCCGTCGGCCCGGTTGGATTCGACCTTGTTGCCCACGGCCGACGACCTGGAAAGGTAAATGCCTCCGCCGTTGCCGGTGGCCTCGTTGGAGAAAATGTCGTTGTCCTCGACGTGTATCGTGGAAGCGTTCATATAGCCGTATGCGAAAACGCCGCCCCCCTCGCCGTCGGCGTGGTTGTGATGAATCCTGTTGGACATGACGCGTATGACGTCATTGGTGTAGGCGTAGATGCCGCCGCCGTTGGTCGGGGCGGCGTTGTGGTGAATGTCGTTGCCCTGTATGACGGCGCCGCCCTGCCGGACGGTTATCCCGCTGCCGTCGTTATACGCTATCGAACAGTCCTTTATGAGCGGCGACGAAGACTCGACAAGGATACCCTTTCCGTATTCCAGCAGGCATCGCTCGAGCACGTTCCCGTCTCGGTAATTTCCAGCATCGTCCAGCGAGGCGTCTTCGCTCGCATCGGCGAATATAATTCTCCCCCATTTCGCGTTCGATTCGCGCGTGAAGAGTATCGGCTCCGAAGGGGCGCCCCTTGCCACGAGCTTGCCCCGAACCATGAGGTTCTTATCGGGCGCAAGTCGCACCTGCACACCCGGCTCCATCTGGAGCACGCCCTTGGGCATCACGAGCGTGTTGCCTGTGACTTGATAGGGACTGAAGCGTTTTTCGAGCTTGACCGACGACGATATAGGCCCCTGAAGGGCCGAGGGGTTGCCGACGATGGTGGTGAAGCAGGTGGGCTTGCTCCAGCCGGACCAACTGCCGGTGGCGGTGCGATGGGCGACTCGCCAGAAATATTTCTGCCCCTCCTGCAGGCTCTCGCGCGAGATTCTGAGCGTCGAGAGTTCATCCCCCGATGTGACGGCGTCGATTGTGAGAGTCGTGAAGTCTTCCGGGAAGGCGGAAACCTGCCATCGAGATTCGACGACGTCGTGGGACGCGCGCGGCTTGCTTGCCTCCAAGGTCGTCTGTCGCGATACACTCATCTCGGCATCGGGAGGCGAAATGTTTCTCGGGGCGGCGATGGATTCGTCGGAGCCCGTGAACTTGACGCGAACTTCCTCGGACAGCCCGGTCTCTTTGTCCTCGCCGTCAATGTATCCATACCCGGATACGGCAAACCAGTACTCGGTCCCCGGTTCGAGTCCTTCAATCGTGAAGGTCTTCTCCGGGCCGGCCTGGACCACACGGTCATACGGGTAGCCGCTTGAGGACCCGAAATAAATCCTGTGCCCCTCGAAGCCGATGTCCTGAGGGTCGTCCCACGAGAGCCGCACGCCTCCCTTTCGGGCGACGGCCACGAGGTTCATGGGTGGCGGCGGCGGCGCATCGGGCGACAAGCGCTCCAGGTAGGGAGTGCAAACGGCAAGGCCGGCGGCCTCGTCGTCGAACCAGTCGAAGATGAGACGCAGTATCTCTTTTTCCGAACGGGCGCCCCAAAAATTGTCGTCGGCCGGGACGTCGGGCGCGCCGGTCAGGTTTGCGACGTGCAGCGCATATCCGGAATTGTTGAAGATGTTGTTCCCATGGACCGAAGGATTTCCCGACACATAGATGCCGCCGCATGCGTCCTCGCCGGCGGCCGTGTTCGCTACAACGCAGTTGCGACCGATTTCGCCCGAGCCAAAGTAATAGACCGCGCCTCCTTCGGCCTTTTGGGCCACGTTGCGGATTATGCTGTTCGATGCGATTTCGCTGTTCTCCGCGAAAATGCCCGCGCCCTGCTGTGCGAGATTCGATTGCACCAGGTTGTCGAGAATTCTCGACTCGACGGCGTAGATGCCGCCGCCCCGCTTGGCCGCCGTGTTGCCGACGAGCGTGTTTTGAGCGACAACGCACTTGTAGGCGTACATTCCGCCGCCGAACTGGGAGCTGGTGTTTCCGAACAGGATGTTGTTTTTGATTACCGTCTGGCTGCCGTCGGAGGCATAGGCATACACTCCGCCGCCGCCGTCGCGCCCGCCTTCGGACGTGTTGTTATAGATGAGATTGTCGGCGATGAGCACGTTTTTGTCGCTGTACGAGATGATTCCTCCGCCGTTGCCCGAAGCGGAGTCATATGCCGTCGAGTTGCCGTAGATGCGGTTTCGCACGATTCGCGGCGAACCGAATTCGACTCGGATGCCGCTCGAGAAATTGTTTCGCACCTCGCAATCTGCGATCAGCGGAGCGCCGAATCGCACGAAAATCCCGCGGCCCTTCTCGATGATGCAGTTCTTGAGGATACACCCTTTGATGTACCGGCCGTCTTCGGAGAAAATTGCGTCGTCGCTGAAGTCGGTGAAGTGGAGCGTTCCCCACGGCTCTTCCGAGTGGGCGGTGAATACGACCGGCGCCTCTTCGGTTCCGACCGCCGTCAATTTTCCCCTGACCTCGAGCATCTTCTCGGGCGCGAGCTCAACCCTCGCGCCGGGCTCGATCTTGAGCGTCACGCCTTCCTGGAGAACAACGTTTTCCGTGATCACATACGGGCCCTTCGCGGCGGTCCAAACGGAATTCTTCGAGATGTCCTTTGTGATCGTTGTATCCGCCTGCGAATGCGGAGGGATTGCGGCGACGATTGCCGCCGACAGGATCAAAAACATCAACTGCTTGACGCCTGATGTGCTCATCTCACGCCCCCAAAATCATGCCTCATCCATTTCCCTGTTCTTGAGAAACACTTTGCCGCGTCAGTAGTCCATCTGAGTCCAGTCGATCTTCTCTTCGGTTTCTTCCTCGGGTTTGGGCTCAGGAACCTTTTCCATGACCATCATGTATTTCGCCACGTAGTCGATCCACATCTCGGCATCCGACACCCTGGGGACGCCCTCGGGAGTGTAGAACACGTAGGGCATCTTCGTGCCGGTGCCCGCATACTTGTCGGGGTTTCGCATGAAATTCTTCATCCACTCGAACCTCAGCCTGGATTTTGCGAGCATGAGGTTTATGGACAGGTCTTCGAGCTTCACGCCCTCGGGCAGCCCCGCGTCGAGCGAGACGGGATGGCATTGCATGCACTTGTCGCCGATGAAGCGATATTCGCCCATGTCGATTTCGATCTGGTGAATCTCCTCCTTTTGAGGGAGAAGGAGATAGGGCACGCGCGCGTTTGCGGGCGACGCGGCCTTCACGGAGAAGTAGTCTATCAGCCCTTGCGCCTGCTCGTATGCGAAAGAGAAGGTTGGCATCCGTATCTTGAGCCATGGCCTCATCGGAACAGGTTTGCTGAGATACTGGAAGGCCCACTGGGGCTGCACCTTCTCCCCCTCTCCCACCAGCCGGGGAGGAACGTATGTTTTCAGCGCAATGAACTCATCTATGCGCGGCTTGACGTTTTCATCGAACATGTGGCAGCCGCGGCAGTTGCTTTCCGTTACGGTCCACTCTCCGTCCCGCCCCCTGCGCTGGTCCTGGGTGGCGGCGAGCATGTACTTTTCGGGCAGCTTGAGCCGGTCATTGTATAGGTAGAAGGTGGTGAGAGCTTCCACTTCGCCTTCGTCGAATTTATACTCGGCCATCTTCAGCGGCATGTCTTTGGTTTCATAAATTTTCGGGGTCTTGATCTTGTTGTATATCCAATCCCACTTCGTGTGTTCGACCGTCGAATCGCCAAACGGCAACTCATCCAGCGCCTTCTTGGCGACCTCCGCCACCTCCACACCCGGAGCGGGCGCCTTTGCGAGGCTCTTGACGCTATGGCAACCGTAGCATCCCTGCAACTGGACCAGTTTCTCGCCGTTCTGCACCGAGGCTCCTTCGGTGGTCAGCTTCTCGGAGTCCACCATCTCCTTGTTGCCCTTGAGCGTCATCAGATATGCGGTGAGGTTCAGTCGGTCGGACTCTGTGATGTCGAGCTTCGGCATCCGCGTGTCGGGATTGTATGCCTTGGGGTCCTTGAGGTATTCGAACACCCAATCGGGCCTCAGTTTCGTGCCCGCGTCGGCAAGGTTCGGCACGCGGCGCGTGAGCGAATCCTCGTCCGCCTTCGAAGAATGGCACGCCCTGCAGCCGAGGTCGGTAAAGAGCTTTTCGCCTTCCTGGGCCGATGCCTGGGTGAGATCGACCTTCGGGTATTCCTTGTCCGACTTCAAGGACAGCACGAAGGCCGTCAGGTCGCGGATTTCCGCGTCGGTCAGTTTGAACGTGGGCATGATGGTCTTCGGGCGCATCTTTTCCGGAGTCCGAAGCCAGCTCAGCATCCATTTCTCGTTCGACAGCTTATCGACGAATCCGTCGAACGGCGGCGCAAACTTCGGAAGGTTTTCAAATCCTCGCGCGCCGTGGCAGGCGTAGCAGCCGTATTTTTCGAAAGCCACCCTGCCGCCCTCAATCCTCTCCGCGCCGTCGAGGCCGTACGAGGTCTCGTGACATTCGATGCAGGTGGCCTGAAGGTACTCGGCGGGAATGAGCGGGTCGAACCACGTTTCCTCCAGCCCGTGCGCGGCGCGAGTCGAAGCGCCCACCCCCTGCCCCTTATGGCACACGGTGCAGCCGAATCTCTCGGCCGGGTGCTGTTCCAGTATGCGGCCGGGATGAGTCCTGAAGGGCTCCGGCGCATCGGAGAAAAGCGGGTTCGCGATTCCCAGGTGACAGGTTGTGCAGAGGTCCCTAACGTTCGCGTCGGGCAAGAATATCTGGCGCAGGTGGGGCCTGGTGGCGTTCACCTCGCGGAGCTGCTTTTTCCACTTCTCCTTGCTTGCCGGATTATTATTCTCTTCCGGGTCGTGGAGCTTTGCGAGTATCTTCTCCTTGTACAATTCATTGAATTCCCGCTGGTACTTGACCCATTCCTTCTCCGCCTCCCTCTGAAACGCACGATAGCTCAGCGCCGCAAACACTACCATCGCCGCGGAGAATAACACGCGCTGGCTGGTTTTCGCTCTGATCAGACCCATCTGTATCTCTGGCGCAATGCGCCTAAATGTTAAACCATGGTGTCGTCAATATGTACCGGACATTGAACACAAGCCGCAGGATAATCTTCACGACCACACCGTACATCAACAGCACAAGCGTAAAGGCGGTGATGTACCTGACAGCGCCCATCTTCCTGAAGAGTCCCTTAGACAGGAGTGCCGGGAGCGTCAGCCCCGCTGCAAAGTACAGAACCAGAAAGCCGATGCCGAGCCAGCGGGGCAGATTGACGAGCGTTTCCTCAGCGCTCTTGGCAACGGACCAGTCTTCCCACAGCCAATAGAACTGCCAGTTGGGTCCGCGCAGAAACTGGCCGACCAGAATCAGCACTATCCACATCGCAAAGCCGAAGACAAAGACCGAGACGGCCGCCTTGCGCTTGCGGAAACTGTATTCGCCCACCCCGGCCGTGCTCGTGTCGAGGTATGGGATGAGCATGAGCCCGAATATTATCAGCAGAGGAATCACCACGCCGGCAATCCACGGGTCGAAGTACACGAGCAGCTCCTGGAGCCCGACGAAATACCACGGCGCCTTTGCCGGGTTCTCCGTCTTGTTGGGGTCGGCAATGCTCAACAGCGGCGCGTTGGCCGCCATCGACCACGCGAGCAACACGACGGAGGCGATGACGACGGCAATCAGCTCCTTGATGACGAGATGGGGCAGAACGAACTCGTAATCGTTGTCGAGTCTTTTTTCGGGAGCGTGCATCGCGGACCCCTTTGCGTCAGAGCGGATGAGAGATTCCGCCATCTTTTCTCACCCGCCAGAAATGAACGAATATGAGGACGGTCGCGACCAGCGGCAGCAGTATGCAATGAAGCACATAGAACCGGAGCAGTGCGTTCTCTCCGACGACGGTATCTCCCAAGAGCAGGTAGCGGACATCGTTGTTGGCCCTGATTCCGAGCAGCGAGTGGAACGGTCCCTCGGCGCCAACGAAGGGAGCGGCTCCCCCCATCTTGGTGCCGACGGTAATCGCCCAGAAGGAAAGCTGGTCCCACGGCAGCAGGTATCCCGTAAAGCTGAGCAGAAGCGTCAGCACCAGGAGGCACACGCCCACCACCCAGTTGAATTCCCTGGGCGGCTTGTAGGAAGCCGTGAGGAAGACGCGGAGCATGTGCATCATCACCAGTATGACCATCGCGTGCGCAGCCCACCTGTGCAGGTTCCTCATTATCGTCCCGAACTTGACCGCGTGCTCGAGCAGGCGCATGTCGAGGTACGCATATTCGACCGTGGGACGATAGTAGAACATCAGCAGCACGCCCGTTATGGTCTCCACGATAAACATGAAGAAGGTGAGTCCGCCGAGACAGAACGTGTGGCTGATCTTCAGACCTTCCCTGTGAACCTTGGGCGGATGCAGATGGAGGAAAAAATTAGAAACGACCGTGAGCACCCGGTTGCGGGGGGTGTCGCTAAATTTGTGGCGGACTATGGAACGCCATAGCTGACTCTCAGTGATCTTTTTCGAGATCTTGCTCATTTCTGCCAGTGTTTGGGGTCATCATACCTGTCAAGGTGTTTCCTCGACTCCCGGCCGGTTGCTCAGGGAAGAGACGCGTGCTCCCGACCCCGGCCTATTTCCTGTCGGGATAAAGCGACCTGAGATATTTCAAGTCTGCTGCGCAAAAATTCGCCGAAAGTTCGATGAGGGCCCAGTAGAAAGACACAGCCGGCTCGCAGAGCTTGGGGATTTTCGCATGGAACACTTTCTCGGTTCTCTGAAAAAGCTGCGGCAGCCACTTCGTCGGGTGGCGGTCCAGGAAATCGATTTCCGCAAAACAATAAGGGGAAGGGTCCTCGTCGCGCTGGAGCGCGAGCACCTCTTTGAACGCCAGGTAGTGCATGAACTCGAGCTCCGTGGTGATATGGTCGGGCACTTCCCGTTCGCGCGCCTCGGCCACGCTGAGGCCGAAGTGGTTGTAGAAACGCACGAGGTCTTCCATGTTTGTCATTCTGTCGGCGACATATTGCCCCTCGTACAGCGGGCACGGCGGACCTCCGGGACCGGCATCGAAGACGCGGACAAACTCGGCCTCGAAGTCGTCCTGCGATACGTGCTTGAGCAATTGGCCCGAGAGCCCTCCTTCCTCAGCCGCGACTTCAAACGGAACATCATGCAAGACAGCCAGAGCCGATTCCAGATAGTCGCCGTGCTTTGCCATCTTGAAGAAATCCTTGTCGGGATACCGAAAAGATTCCGCCAGGAACCGGTACATCTGGCTCCGTCGGGCCCGCGCCATTTGGTCGGGGTCTTCTATGTTGTCGATCTCGGCGAACGTCTCCATCGCTCCCCTCCTTGACTGCGCATATTCACACCGCAGTGATCGGGTCCTTATCGAACGGTCCGAACATCTTGTGCCATCGTTTCGCTATGAGTATCTCCATCAACTCCGACTTCTCTCCGTCGCGTGTGCGCTCCATTTCGCGCTGGAGCAGGTTCAGCGACTGCTCGACCTCCGGGCCGAACAGATGCACCATGTACTTCAGCGGAATGCGGGGCTTGGATGGGTCGAGCTTGCCCGAGTCATCCAGCCGTGGAGGCGCGAGCGGCGGAACGTAGAACACGTTGGGCTCGGTTCCGAACTGCGGGAACAGCGGCAGCGCGACTTTCCACTTCTTCACCAGTTGATAGACCGGTCCCTGCTCGTTGTCGAGGTAATCCACGAACCGGACGCGTCCGGTGCACTGACGTGCGCAGGCGTTGGCCACCCCTTTCTCTATCCTAGGATAACAGAAGATGCACTTCATGCTAGTCAGCGTCTCGAAGTTGAAGTATATCTTCTTGTACGGGCACGACTCCAGACAGAACCTGTAGCCCTTGCAGCGGTCCTGGTCTATCAAGACGACGCCGTCCTCTTCCCGCTTGTAGATGGCGTGCCTCGGACACGCGTCGATACAAGGAGGGTAGGTGCAGTGGTTGCAGATTCTGGGGAGATAGAAGAAGAAACTGTTGGGATAGTTGAAGGCGGCGGACCAATCATACGGCCCCTGGTCTTCATCCCAGTTCATGGCCCAGTCGGGTTCGGTGCCGTCGGGGTTCTTCGCCGTCAGCTTGACGGTGCCCCACTTGCTGGTCACCAATTCGTCATGATTGAACTTCCAGAGGTCGCCGAATTCCTTCCGGGTGGGCAATTTGCCCAGAATCGGCTCGCGGACGCTCTTCTTCTCAAACTCGTCCTTGAACTCTTTGACCTTGTATCCTCCGCCGAGGTCTTCGACGTTCTTCGGAGTTCCCTTGCCGGGCATGGTGTTGACCGTGTTCCACCACATGTATTCCCGGCCCTCTTTCTTGGTCCATGTGTTCTTGCATGCCATGCTGCAGAGCTGGCATCCGACGCATTTGTTCAGGTCCATCACCATCGCAAGCTGGTGGTTGGTTCTGCGCAGCTCGTCTTTTATGGCGAGAAATTCCTTTGCGAGTTCTTCCTCTCTCTTCTTGTCTTCGGGGGTTGGTTCTATTACCGCCATGAGCTTTTTCTCCTGTTCATGCTCCGGGCTTCAGCCAATACCATTGCTAGGCCAACACGAGGTCGCGCCACTCTTTCGAGAAGGCCTTCACGCCGCCACGCTCGCCTGCGGATCCTTCCCATGCCGCAATGCCGATGGATTTCTTCCCGCCGGCGGCGATCTGTATCGCCTGCTCCGGCGCCTCGAACGCGCGCCCGACGATCACCGTCCATTCTCCGTCCTTCCATGCGGAATTGGCGAAGATAGAGCTGTCGTCGGTGTAGAGGCTCGTTGAGAGCCCTTCGGAAACCTGGTTCTTCGGCTTGTTCTCGAAATCGGCCCGCCAGTACCACGCATTCGTGGGAGCCTCCTGCGTTCCCATTTCTTTTATCGGAGTGTCCTTGCCATCCTTCATGGGGAACAGCAGGGCCACGCCGTCGGGAAACGTGTTGAGGTCGCCGATTGTGAGGTTTGCCTCTTTGCTCTTCCACCTCAGCCGGAAGAAGATGTCCTTGCCGTTGTGGAGGGTCTTCAAGACGACCTGCGCCACCTTGCCCAGCTCCTTTTCATCGCGAGTCGCCTTGATATACGGAGAGGGCTGGTTCGCCAGAGGAGTCGACGCCATTTCGATCGTGTATTCATTGCCGTTGGACCATACGGGCGAATCCAGTTTGAGCAATTCGTCCCTCGAGGCGGAGACCCTCGCCGCCACTATCTGGCCAACCAAAGCCGTTTCATTCTCAGCCATAAGACATTGCCCCCTTACCTTTCACCAAACTTATGCCTTCTCAACCTCGACCGATATCGCGCGGTCGATAGGCTGGGTGCACCAGTTCCATCGATAATAATTCAGATGACCGTAGCCCGCTGCCAGGTCGAGCCACTTCATCATGCCCGGGATCGCCGTGTCGTAGCTCTTCCACTTCTCAAACTGGTACGGCTCCCAGGCGTGATAGATTATCACCTGGCCCGGCCTCGGCCCCTTTTCCGAACGGGCCGCCGAGGTCAGCTTGACGTGAACCGTGAAATCGTCGAAGTCGTTGTGCACACGAACGAGGTCGCCGTCCTTGATGCCCCGCTTCTTTGCATCTTCGGCGTTCATGAACATGAACGGGCGGCCCTGGTGCGTGCGTGAGAGCACGTTGTCGGTGATCCATATCGAATGGATGCTCCACCTCTGGTGGCCGCTCGTCATGCGGAGCGGGTAGTTGCCCCCCATCTTCGGGTTGTCCTTGTGGACGGGGAAGCCCTCTCCGGCTTCGAGGAACCAGTCGTGGTCGATGTAGAAGCTGATCCTGCGATTGTACGTGGGATACGGGATCTTCTTCGGGCCGGTGTGGAACGTGAGCGGCACAATCGGCTCGTCGGGCTTGATCTCGGTCATGAGATGTTTGGCGATTATGTCCATGTCGGACACTTTCGTGAAGCGCACGATGCCGTCCCTGCGAAGAGTTTCGAGGGTCGTGTCCTCCGGCAGTGTGCCGAGCTTGGCGCTGAGCTTGAGCGCGTCGTCGAGCGTTTCGTCGCCGCTCGTACGCTCCAGCGTCTGTCGTTTGACCAATTGCGTCATGTCAAATTCAACCCCTTGGCGGGATTTGAACTTGGTGTAGTTCCTCTGCTCAGCAAGCTGCTTCATCCTCTCAGCCATCAGGCGGCCGACCTCCCATTCCTCTTTGGCTTCGCCGAGGGGCTGAACGGCCGCCTCGGTGAGCGTCAGCCACGGCACGTGAGGAGTGGGAAAACGTGTGTCGGTCTTCTCGTAGAACCCCGCCCCGGGCATGACCATGTCGGACAGAAGCGCCGTAGTGCTCCAGCGGGTTTCTATCGTGAAGATGAATTTGTACTGCTTCCACAGTTCCGGATATATGTTCTTCCACCAGCCGCGGTTTTTTCGAGCGGGACTCGTGCCCATGAAGCAATAAACGAGCGGCTTCTGGTCGGGCGCCGGCCGCACGAGGCCGTCCCACCAGCCTTTGTCGATCGCCTCGTTCATGTATTCGTCGAAGCTGCGCTTCATCGTTGGGCAGTGCCACTCTTTCTTGTTCCATGTGTCGCGGTAATTGGAATGGAAGTAGTAGAGGAAAGCCGGCGGCACCATGCCCAGCCGTTCTCTGTCCGCGTTGCGCTCAAGCTCCCTCTGAATAATCTCGTCGGTTAGCTCGGGGTCTTTGGCCTTGAGCATGAACTTGTCGAGCCTCGATTCGCCATACTGGAGGAGCGACGTCAGTCCCCTCCTTTCGCGGATCATCAGCGCCGTCGCCCCGTCGAACAGCGACTCGCTCCAGCCGCGGATTCCGCTGCCCTTGTTGCCCACGCTTCCGGTGAGCGCCAGCAGCAGGCACATCGAACGCTCCATCAGGTCGCCGTGGTAGTACTTGGACGAGTTCCAGCCGACGAGCACCTGCACATGGCCGCGCGCCTTCCACGCCTTGTGCGCAACACGCCGGATGGTGTCGGGATGCACGCCGCACAGCTCCGACGCCTTCTCGGGAGTGTAATCGCGGTCGAGTATCTCTTTATAGACGCCGAAACCGGGCCTCACCTCGACGCGTTTGCCGTCGTTCAGCGTGACGGTGTACGTGCCCTCGAGGGCGGGGTCGCACGGAAGCGCGAGCGTGCCGCGCGGCGCCTTGACGGGCGCATTGGTCGCCGGGTCCCAGAAATACATCTGGTCTTCCAATCCGCCGCCGGTCAGGTCGGTCTCGCGGAGGAACTTCTTGGTGTCCATCCTGATGAGCAGCGGGAAATCGGTCTGCTCTTTTAAGAACGACTTGTCGTACGTGCCCTCGGATATGAGCACCTGCGCCATTCCGAGCCCGAACGCCGCGTCGGCGCCAGGCTCCACCGGAACCCATTCGTCGGCGTGGACCGCCGAGGGCGAATAGTCGGGCGCGATGGTGATCACCTCGGTGCCGTTGTACCGCGCCTCGGATATGAAGTGGTACGACGGGATGCGGGTGTACACGGGGTTCATGTGCCAGATGAGGATGAGCTTCCCGAAGAACCATCCGTCGCACGAATCGCAGAACTGGAACTTGCCGAACGTTTCGTAAACGCCCTTGTTGAAATCTCCGATGGTGGAGTTGAGGTCGAGCTCGGTGGCGCCCAGGCCGCTGAAGAACCGGAATATCGTTATCAGATGTATCCAGCCCCCGTTTCCCGGGCCCGGCTCATAGATAATGGATTCCGGACCCTCGGTCTGGATGGCGTCCATCAGGTGTGTGCACGTCGTGTCTATGGCTTCCTCCCAGGAGATCCTTTTCCACTTGCCTTCGCCTCGTTCGCCCACGCGCTTCATCGGATACTTCACGCGGTCGGGGTTGTACATCATGTTGCTGTACGAACAGCCCTTCTGACAGCCGCGCGGATTCCAGTCGGGGCCGGTCGCGTCTATGACCGGATACTTGCCCGCCTGCTCCTCGCGCCACACGACGCCGTCCTTGGTGTACACACGCCACAGGCAGTTTCCGGGATAGCAGTCCACGAGATGTGTGCCGTAGGTGATCTTGTCCCACTTCCATTCATCTCTGTGGAGGCCCTCCCAATTCTTGTACTCCCATTTCTGGAAGACCTTCTCGGTGGCGTGGGCCACTCCTCCGAGGAAACCCAGCGAGTCGAGCGAAAGCGCCAGCGCCGTAGTACCCGTAATCTTCAGGAACTGACGCCTCGTGAATCTGAACTCCGACATAAGAACCTCCTTGCTCCAAAAACCCCCTGGCCGCGGCGCCTCGCGCGGCCCTTTGTCACGGTTTCAGCGCAATCTTGATAACGTTATCGAGTTTTTTGTCAAACATTTCGTATGCTCTCACACCTTCGTCCAGCGACATGGTGTGAGTGATCAGCGGAGTAGTGTCGAGCAGTCCCGCCTCGATTATTTTCAAGAGTCTGTCCATGTGCACGACATTGACGAGGCCCATGGTAACGCCTATGTTCTTCACGGCGAGCTGCGGCATCAAGAGTTCCTGCGCTTCTTCAAAAAGGCCGACGATCGACACGTTCCCGCCCGGCCTGACGGCCTGGAAGGCGGCATCCAGAGTGGGTTTTATCCCGACGGCCTCTATCGCCACGTCCGCTCCGCTGCGGCTGGTGAATTCCTCGAGCAGGTCCTGGGGCGCTCCGCCCGTCAGGTCCTTTATCTGCTCGACCGCATCGGTCTTGGAGGGATCGATCGTATGCGTCGCCCCGAGCTTCTTCGCCACTTCGAGCCGGTTTGCTATGGGATCGACGACGATCAGCTTGGACGGGCTGAAAAGCCTTGCGCACGCCGTCGCGCAGAGCCCCACCGGGCCGCCCCCGAAAACGGCGACCGCATCGCCCGGCGCCGTCTTCCCGTTGATTACGCCGAAATACCCGGTGGACAGGATGTCGCCCACGAACAGCACCTGTTCGTCGGTCAGCCCGTCGGGAATCTTGTGCATCCCGATCTGAGCGAACGGAACGCGCACGTATTCGGCCTGAGCGCCGACGAAGCTACCCAGTATCGGTCCGCAGCCGTATATGCCCCCCCGGACGCATTTGGCCGCCAGACCCTTCAGGCACATCTCACACTTTCCGCACTGCACCGTGGCCGCCACCGCCACCCGGTCGCCGACCTCGAATCCTTCGACCCGGTCGCCGAGCTCTTCGACGACGCCGACGAATTCGTGCCCGATGGTATCGCCGGGCATCATCGGCGCGGCGCCGCGGACCATGTGGATGTCGCTTCCGCAGATACTCGTCAGCGTGACCTTGACGATCGCGTCGTCGGGGTCCTGCAGCGTGGGTCTGGCGACATCGGCCACCGCCACCTTATCGACTTCTTCGAACACTATCGCTTTCATGTTTCCCCGTTAGTAAATGGAACCATCGTTATGGCGTTCCACGGACAGCCCTCTATGCGGGCGCCGAGGTAACCGCGCGTCGTGCAACTGCGGCACCCGGTACATTTGTCCGGATTTACCCGCATGCGCTTAAAAAGAAAACTGCTTTCGTCGGCCACATACTCGAGCGCTCCCTCGGCCGGACAGTACATCTTGCAGACGGGCGTGCCCGCACAGCCCGTGCAGCTTTCGTCTATGGAGGCGACGAAGCGCTTTTTCGCCATGGGCCTGGTTTGCCCTCCACAAGGCCCGCTCAGCCGACGCGAACGAAAACCTTTTGCCTCTCGAATTCCTGTATGTCAAACACGACGCTGGTATCGACGACCAGGTTGCCGCGGTCGTTTGTGTATATCTTGAGCCTGTCGAGCGGCCTGGGCGCCGGGCCAGCGAAGTTGACTCCGTTTGAATGGAACTGGCTGCCGTGACACGGACACTTGTAGATGCCCAGTCCCGGAAACCAGTTCACCGTACAGCCGAGGTGCGTGCATCGCGCGAAAAGCGCATATATCCGCGAAGTTTCGCGGATGACAAAAAACCGGTTCTGTTTCTTCCACCTGGGCTCGACGTAGATGACGCCGTACGCGTCGGGGTCGGCGCCGGTGGAGAAATCGTCAACCGTTCCTATTTCGAAGGTGCTCGGCGGGTGAAACACGACGGAGGGCGAGAAAAAGCGGACCGTCTCGACGGCGCCCGCAGCCGTCAGGCCGAACAGCGTTCCCCATCCGATGACGGAGAGGCTCTTCTCCAACAGCTCGCGCCGCGTTATGCCGAATGAGGACGCCGCGGCCGCTGCATCGCTCAACGTTGTCTTGGCTTCCGTCATGTGTGTGCTCACGGTCAAGCCACGGGCAAAAACTCAAATCCGCTCGCGCTCGAGCTCGCGGCTTATCTTGAGTATCAGCCTCTTCCGAAGTATCCCGATGAGGCTGTTCAGCAGGTTTATGCCGCTTTCGGCCATTTCGACCATCTCATCGAATGACAACCTGCCCGTGACGCTCCTGGAGAAAAACCTTACCTCTTGCTTTGCCAGGACCTCGATCAGGTCCGAGTACATCTTCAGGAACTCCGACGTAAAGCCGGCCTCTCTCGTATAGCCCGCCTCGCGGAGCTTATTGAGTATTTCCACTATTCTCACGCAATCCTCGTCGAAAAGCCCGTCGGGCCGGCGCGAGATGACGCCAATGCGCTCCAGCTCCTCCACCTCGTCAATGCTGACCCCTGCGCGGGCGCTCAATTGCTGTATGTCCGGGGGTTGAAACTTAGGAAGGGCGGAAAGGTTCTTGAAGAGCTTCCCCTCGAGCTGCAGGAGGGTCTTGACCTCCTCGCTGTCCATTGGGTTTTCGTTCTCCTCGAGCATCTGCTTGATTATGCTGAGCGGGAGAAACCTCTTTTCCTGCAATTCCCTTATCAGCTTTATTCTGCCGACATAGCTCTGGTCGTAATAGGCCATGTTGCGATGCGTCTTGAGCGGTTTCGGCAGGAGCCCCTCGTTGATGTAATACCGAATCGTGCCTGGCGGCACACCAGTCATTTTCGACAGTTCGCGCATCTTGAGGAGCTTTTCGCGGGCGGAGGGTTTGCTTCTTGCAGAAGAGAAATCCATATCCCTAAAATCGCATTGCCGAGTGTATGGAGAGGGATGGTTAAAAGTTAACAGTTTAACTATGTACCTTGCGCATAACTTACCATATAGCAGAGGTTTTGTCAAGTTCTTTTTCCCGATTTCTGACGCCTAAACAGTGTCTAAATCGGCTCCTGACATGGATTTATTGAGTCCAGTATTTTTTCTGAACATGGTTCATATTCGCTGCGCACGGTTCATCAGACGCCGACCTTCCGGCATGTCCAGAGCCTTCGTCAAAGGTAGGCTGAGTCATTGGGACAAGCATGTTGTCACCCCGGCCCCATTGTTCGGGACAGTGAATGTGTCCGGCGAATGTGGGAGTGCAAACCTCCGATCGGTGTCGGGGACAAGTTCGCAGTCATTGCGAGGGAGAGTCACCGACTCGACCGAAGCAATCTCGGACGCGTCTTCCCAATAGTCTCGGGATTGCTTCGTCGCCCGAGCTTGCAGCTCTTTGCTCCTCGCAATGACGAGGCAGGGAACATTGGAGGGTGAGGAACTAATTGGACAGCAGTCCATATAGTCCCGGCAGTCGTATGACGTAGGATGACGCTCCGATGAATGTCAAACGGTCACGAGGGAAGTGCCTCTCCTGTGGCTGACCGCGGGCGGTCAGGTGGGAGCCGGCCGCAGCGGCGCTCTCTCGATTACTTCTACTACCATATTTAATCATGGCGAAATTAAGTGTGAATAAAACTCTTGACAAACAATAGACGCCGTGGTACAATCTCCTAAACCTCAACATAGTGCATTATTGTAAACAGGCCATACCACATGTTGGAGAGACGAATTCAAAACCAACGGGGACTGAAGACCAGAGAAAGGGAGGGTTCCAATGCGCTATAGGTCAATTGTTGTGCCGGCGCTCGCACTATGCCTGTCGCTGTGTATGACGCCGGAACCGGTCGGCGCGGCTCAGAAGCGGGTAACGCAGGGTGAGTATGCCGTGGCGCTCGCGAAAAAGCTTGAGATTGCCGAGTCTCCGACCGTCGCCGAAGCCGTCAGCCGACTCAAGCATTTGGGTGTCGAACCCGACAAGGGTTGGAA
Organism: uncultured bacterium; assembly: GCA_964607485.1. GTDB lineage: Bacteria > Abyssobacteria > SURF-5 > SURF-5 > SURF-5 > CAZSKP01. Next base: position 57,746 of record CAZSKP010000012.1, read on the forward strand.
GTCGGACGCGGAAATGACCCCGGAGCTGGTTGAGCAGCTTTACCGTCGGTTGGTCGACGCAGTCGAGGAGGGCAAGCTCGATTTCTCGGTCGATCAGCTGAAGAAAATACTTCGCGACCTGGCTGTGAGCTTCGACCTGCCTTTCCCGTCAAAGCTGCCTCGCAGTTCGGGGGCGCCGCCGGCCCCATCTCCATCCAGTATCGGCGTGGGCGGCGGCGGGGGCGCGAGCGTATCCGAGTGAGTGCGCGGGCGCTGTGAGAAGACTCTCCGTTTGCATTTCTCATAGATAAGGAAAAGGAGAGCGAAATGACCAGAAAAGCATTCTTTCTCCGGTCACACGGATTGAGTCACTGCGTCTTGGCTGCGGCAGTTGTCGGTCTCCTCGCGACGGTGAGCGCCCGCGCTCACGCGCAGGGGCCCATCGTGTATCCGGGCTATGTTCCGCCGCTCGAGCTTCGGGAGTATCCGGGCAACATACGGTGCGGGCCGGTTCGCATCTATTCCGGGCTGGCATTGTCGGAAGAATACACCGACAACGCCTTCCTGACCGCCAACAACGAGAAAGAAGATTTCCTCAGCATCTTCAGCCCTTCGCTCGCGCTGCAATTGCCCATGCGGCGGCACGAGTTGCAGTTGGAGTACCGCATCGACGTGATACGGCGCGGGACCTATGAGCGCTACGATACCGAAGATCACTACGCGCAGGCTCTGGCGAACTTGCGCTTCGGTCGCGGGCTGACGCTCAAGCTGGGCGACACGTTCCTCCGCACCGCGACGCCCCCGGATTTTTTGGGCGACACGCTCGACGAGTTCAACTTCAATGCGTCAACCGTCCAGGCGACCTACGAGTTCGGCACGCGCTACAGGCTCCAAGCCGACTACACGTATTCGGTCAAGGACTACGACAGGTCGGCGGCGGAGATAGACAATTTTCGGGAACATGCCGCCAGCACGACGCTGTACTATCGCTTCCTGCCGAAGACGTGGGCGCTGGTGGAATACTATTTCTCCCGCGTTGACAACAACGATAAGGGCGGCCCCTCGACGGACAACGACAATCACAGAGTGTGGGCGGGGCTGTCGTGGGAGCCGACGGCGAAGATTCGGGGAACGGCAAAGGGCGGATACATCGAGCGGGATTACGACCGAGGCATAAGCAGCCGCGACAGCTTCGGGATGCAGGCGGCGGTGCAGTACTCGCTCACGAACCGAACGACGTTCGACCTCTCTGCCTCGCGCGAGATCATCCAGACCGAGTTCACCCGCGAAGAGCAGTTTTACGGTGTGGACTACTATCGCACCGGGGGAACGCTCGTGCTGAGGCAAAAGATGGCGTCGAAAATATACGGTGTTGCCGAAGGCTCTTTTTTCACTGACGACTACAACTCAAAGGGGGTCATCGGGAAGAAGAGGGAAGACGACCGGGTCTCCGTCGGGCTGGGTCTGGAATACCACCTCAGAAACTCGATGGCCCTGATATTCAAGTACTTGTATATCGACAACGATTCAAACGTAGCAAGCGAGGATTACACCGAAAACCAAGCCTTTGTCTCGTTATCGCTGGCGTTCTGATGCAACGCTGAAAGGAATGGCGATGCGGCTGAAATCGTTGCTCCCCATAGTCCTGGCGGCAGTCTTGTTCGGATGCGCGCGGTATCCCACTATACCTGCCGTTCCCGAACCGGCCGAGACCGCGGCCGACGCCGCCCAGGATGTTCCGGCCGAATTTTCAGGCGGGTTGCCCGAGTTGAAGGGGGTCGCCCTCAGCCGGGCGGATTCGGACTACGTCGTCGGCCCGGGGGACAGTCTGAAGATAACCGTGTGGGGCCATGACGATCTCACCCGCACGGTGCAAGTGTCGGAAGAGGGAAATTTCTCGTACCCGCTCATTGGCAAAGTTCACGCCGACGAGCTGTCGGTCTCGCAGATCGAACAGGAGATAACCCGGCGGCTCGACGGAAAGTATCTCATCAATCCTCAGGTCACGATCGTGGTGGAGGAGTTCAGAAGCAAACGAGTGTTCGTCCTTGGAGAGGTCGGCGGACCCCAGGGCCACGGCAAGGGCCCCGGAGCCTATCCGCTGACCGGGCAAACCTCGTTGATCGAGATTCTGTCGGCCGCGGGCGGTCTCACGTCCGAGGCCGGAGGCGAGGTCGTCGTCGTGCGTCCCATCTCCGACAAGAAGAGCGACCAGCCTCTGCCGCCGCAGGAATCGGAGACGGCGAAGGTGATCAGGCTCAACGTGAAGCACCTGCTCGGAGGGGATGCGACCCAGAACATCCTGCTCGAGGACGGCGACACGATTTACGTTCCGTCGGCGCAATATTTCTTCGTCTTCGGACAGGTGAAGAATCCGGGCCGATACGTGCTCGAGTCGGAGACCACCGTGCTGAAGGCCATCACCATGGCGGGCGGTCTCACCGAGATTGCGGCGGTCAAGAAGACTCGAATCCTCCGGGAAGAGAGCGGAGCGCGGATAGAAAGGCGCGTTGAGATGACCAGCAGGGTGATGCCCCAGGACATCATAATGGTTCCCGAAAGTTTCTTCTAAACAATGAGGAGAGCATGAACGAACGGACTGTCAGCAGAGGCGGAAATAAGCTTGCATCTTTGCCCGAGCCTTTTGACGTGGGGGTAGTGCTCCGAACGCTGTGGAAGCGTCGATGGGCTGTTGCATCGATATTCCTCGTGACCGTCACCGCGGCGGCGATACGGTCTTTCGGCGCGACGCCCATCTACAGGGCGACGACTCAAGTGCTCATCGACCGCGAGAACCCCAACATCGTGAACGTACAGGAGGTGCTGGCCATCGACACGGCCGACACCGACTATTACCTGACCCAATACGAGATATTGAAGAGCCGCTCGCTCGCACAGCGGGTCATAAAATCTCTGAAGCTGGACTCCGACGAAGTATTCAACCCGTCACCCAGGAGAACCTCGCTGAGCAAACGTCTGGGTTTGACGGGGCTCATCGAGTCTGTTCGCGGTGCCTTTCGGAAACAGGAAGAGAAGCCCGGCGCCGAAGAATCCCAGCTCCAGGCCCTCACAGACCGGTATCTTCGTTCCCTCAGCATCGAACCCGTCAGGAACAGCAGGCTGGTCGACATAAGTTTCGAGTGCCCGGACCCACGCCTGGCGGCCCGCATCGCCGACGCTCACGGCCGACTCTACATAGAGGCATCGCTCGACAGGAAGTTTTCCGCCTCACAGGATGCGGTCGAATGGCTCAAGGGGCGAATCACCGCCATCCAGGCAAAACTTGAGGCGTCCGAGCGGGCGCTCCAAAAATACCGGCAGGAGAACAATCTCGTGTCGGTGGACTTCGAAGAACGCCACAACATAATCGTTCAGAAGCTGGGCGACCTCAATGCCGCCCTCACACGGGCGAGAACCGACTCCATCGAAAAAGAGAACCTTTACGCGGAATTTGGAAAGGCGCGTTCAGACCCTCGCATGCTCGAATCCATTCCTGCCGTGGTCAACAACTCACTCATCCAGCGATTGAAATCCGAAAAGGTGGACCTCGAAACGAAGGAATCGGAGCTCGCGCAGAAGTTCGGGCCGGAACATCCCAAAATGATAAGCGTACGCTCGGAGCTGGAGGAGTTGAAGAAGAAGATCAACATGGAGATGTACAAGATCGGGGAGAGCATCGAGCTGGAGTACAGAATGGCGCTCGCGAAAGAAAAGTCGCTCCTGGCGGCGCTCGAGGAACAGAAACGCGAGGCGCTCGAATTGAACCAGAAGGAGATTCACTACAACGTGCTCAAACGCGAGACCGAGACGGAACGGCTGATGTATGAAAACCTGCTCAAGAGGGCCAAGGAAGCCAGTCTGACGGGCGGCATACGCGCCTCGAACATCGCCATTGTGGACCCCGCGTACGTCCCCGGCACGCCCGTGCGTCCGCGCCGCGCGCTCAACATGTTCATCGCGGTCGTCGGCGGATTGGCTCTGGGCCTGGGGCTGGCGGCGCTTCTGGAATATCTGGACAACACCATCAAGAACAGCGAAGACGTGGAGCTGTCCGTTGAAGTGCCCTTCCTCGGCACGGTCAGGCACTTCAAGAAGAGCAGCGACAGCAAGGTGGACGGTGAACTCGTCACGGCGTCTCATCCCAAGTCTGCGGTGTCGGAGGCGTTCCGAAACATCCGAACCAACGTGCTCTTCTCCACGCTGGGGACCCGAGGACAGACGCTGCTGGTCACCTCCGCAAGCATGCTGGAGGGGAAGACGGTTTTCACTTGCAACCTTGCAGTCACGCTGGCCCAGTTGCAGAAGAAGGTGTTGCTCGTGGACGCAGACCTCCGGCGCCCCCGCATCCACAAGGTCTTCGGCATAAAGGACACGCCCGGACTCAGCGATATCCTGACCGGACAGATGCCGCTCGACAAGTGCGTTCGTCAGACCACCGGCGGGAACCTCTCGATACTCCCGTGCGGGCCGATCCCGCCCAATCCGTCCGAGCTTCTTTCCTTGAAAGTCATGGATGAGTTCATTGAAGAAGCGAGACAACTATATGACATCGTGCTGCTCGATTCGCCGCCGGTGTTGTTTGTGACCGACCCCGTCATAATCTCCAAGAAGGTGGACGGGACCATTGCCATCGTCAGAAGCGGCAGGACACCGCGCCAAGCTCTCCGAAGGATTATCTCGACGCTGCAGGAGATCGAGGCGCGCGTGATCGGGGTCGTGCTCAACAACGTGGATGTGGACACCGAGTCCTACTATTATCCCTACTATTACCGGTATGGGAAGCACGGATATTACGAGCAGGATGACAGCGAAAAGGAGCGCACCGCTTCAACGAGAAAGCGAAAAGCTTCGGAGAAACCATACGCAAAGGTTTGAGGCGGTGTTCGCGGAGGCCGCGGGGTCGCTTGCGCCTGTCTGGGTGTGCGAGCGTGAACCTGAGTTAAGCGTCTCGCCGGTAGGAGGCTGACGAGACGAATAGAGGAGGACAATGGTTGGTTCAACCTTTTGTTCCGAGTCTCAGCAGCGGCGGCCTCCGCAGCTGTCTCGCAGGGTGGACGAATCGAACACTACTTCTCCCCTCGCCGCTATGAACTCCGGCCGGTGCAACCGGACGCTGACCAGGGGCGTGATTGTACTCCTCGTGTTTATGCCGTTGGCCCTCGGCTCCGTTCACATGTGGTCTTCCTCACTTTCCTTAACAGTTGTGTTTCTGATGACGGCCGTGTTTCTCGCCCGAAGGGTGCTCGACGGCGGCCTCGTGATTCCGGCGGTTCCTGCGTGGCCGTTTCTTGGTCTGATCTTCCTAGTCGCGTCGGTCCAGATCCTGCCCATGCCGCTTCGCGTGTTGGAAGTTATATCTCCGGAGAAGGCATCGCTCGGGCAGGCCGCTGCCGTGCCGTTCGCCGTCGGCGGGCTGCACTCCTTGAGCCTGTACCCCCGCGCCACGATCGGGGCCGTCTTGAAATTGTCGGCGTTCGTCGCGCTGTTTCTGCTTGTCACCAACCTCTTCCGCACCGACCGAGCCCTCAAGAAGCTGGCGCTCGCCATCGCGTGCACGGGATTCGCAGTGGCGCTGGTCGGACTCCTCCAGCACGCAGCCGGTACAGACGGCATCTACGGATTCTGGCGGTCAAGATACTGGAAAGCCGGCGAGGGCAGCTTCTTCGGGTCGTTCGTGAACAAGAATCACTTTGCCGGGTACATGGAGATGTCGATTCCGCTGACGCTCGCGCTGGGGGTCGGCCGGCGTTCGCGCAGGCGCGTGAAAACGCTGTCACGCCGATTCGTCGATGCCGAGTCGGGAATATTCCGGACTTTGTTTGTGTTGTTCTGCGCGTCGGTCATGTTCTGGGCGTTACTGTGCTCAGGTTCGATAGGGGGAATCGCGAGCCTCGCGCTGGCCGCGGCGATTGTGGTTCTCACGCCCGCGCTGCGAAGGGGCTCATGGAAATTCCGGTTCTTCGCGATCGTCGGAGTCCTGCTCGCCTGTGCGGGAATCAGCGCTTACGTCGGAGACGCATCGCCCTTGGCGTTCGCGGGAATCGATTCCTCCCGCGCGCACGTGTGGCAGGACTCACTCACGATGGGCTCGAAACACCCGTGGATGGGAACGGGCCTCGGCACGTTTGAGCACGTGTTTCCCGTCTATAGCACGCTTCATGACGGCGTCACATACAGACACGCGCACAACGAATACGTGCAGTTTTTCGCGGAGATGGGCATCTTCGGCCTGATAGGTCTGGCCGGCGTCTTCGTCGTTCTTGCTTTCCTGTCCCTGTCCTCCCTCCGCCGAAATATTCGCTTGCGCTCATCGTCGTTGGCGATTGCGTCGCTCACGGGCGCGCTCTCACTGACGCTTCACGGAATCGTCGATTTTAATTTTCACATAACAGCCAACGCGCTGACGCTCGCAGTCGTGGCGGGCATCGCGCTGAATTCCATGCTTCCGTTTTCCGACTCTCCGTCTCCGTTTCGCGAAATTCAGATAGACCTTTCGGAAAGGCTGCCGAAGCGGTGCTGTATTGCAGGCATATCGTTTTGCATTCTCCTCTCGCTGCTGGCTGCTTCGGCCGCCACCGCCGGGATGTACCGTTCGCGCGCAGAATCCATTGTCGCGGAACGAGGCGGACGACCGGAGACGGCGCTGGACCACCTCAAGAAAGCAAGGAGATTCGACCCGCTCAACTCCAAATACGCGTACATGCGTGGGAGAATCTACGAGATGCTCGCAATGCGAGAACGTTGGGACGAAGCTTCGAGAGAACGGCTCTTCAATTTGGCGACGAAGGAATACGCCCGCGCGACGACACTGGAGCCGACGAGCGCTTTGTATCACCTCAGCGTTGCCTACGCGCTCGCGGGCGGCGATCCCGCGGCGACGACTCCCGCCGTCGAAAAGGAGTTCGAGGTGGCGCGTCTGCTCGACCCGTCGAGTCCGAAGGTCAGCGAGTACATCGCACAGTGGAGCCGCATTCGGGACGGCGCTCCCGACAAATGGGGGAAAGCGCATGGTATCGATACTGGCTTACCACGGAGTTGAACAGACAATTCCGGAGAGACAGACCGTCTGTTTCGCCGGTATGGAGTTCAGGTTGAACTCGCTCCGCGTGAAGCTCGACTCGTTCAGAAGCCAACTGCAGTATCTTCGTCGAAAAGGGTATCGAAGCGTCGGGCTGGATGAGGTGCTGCGCGCGAGAGAATCGGGCGACGACGCGAAGGCCAAGATTGTGGCGATAACGTTCGACGACGGCTTCAGCGACCTGCACCTTCCCACCAGGTATATCCTCGAAGAGTTCGGTTTCACGGCGACCGTGTTTCTCGTGGTCGGAAGGATAACCGACCAAGGACGCAACGGCTTTCTGACGTGGCGTCAAGTACGCGAAATGAAGCGCTCCGGGTTTTCCTTCGGCGCGCACACGCTCACCCATCCGTTCCTCACGTCGCTCAGTCCTGAGGAGGCCTTCCACGAAATATCCGAATCGAAGCGGATAATCGAAGAAGAGATTCAGACCGAAGTGAGATTCTTCTGCTACCCGTTCGGCGATTTCAACCCGCAGGTGGTGGAGCTTGTGAGACGAGCGGGCTTCAAAGGAGCGGTCGTCACACCCACGCGGCCCGGCATCGCGGAGACCGCCTTTACCATGAAGCGGGTCGGAGTGAACAGGGGCAATTCGATGCTCACTTTCAAGCTGAAGCTGAACGGCGACTACGACGTGTTCAGAGACAGCCCCGTGCTGTCTCAGTTCAGTCATCTCAGGAGACGGATTCTTTTGTCGTTGGCAAGGGAGGCCCTATGACCATGCGCGTGTGTCTCATCAATCCTCTCATCCAGAATTCGATGTGGGAAAACGATCTCGCCGCAAAGTGGCCGCCGCTGGGAATCGCCTACATCGCCGCCGTGCTCGAGAGAGCCGGACACGAGGTGAAGATAGTGGAGAGACGTTGGCTCATCGGGGGGCGCAAGCGAACGCGCGAGAATGTGCAGGCTCTCGACGACGCCACGCGCTCGCTTCTCTCCCAGTTCAAACCTCAGATAGTCGGAATCACCGCCACGACTCCCCAGATATCCGACGCATACAGGACCGCCAGGGTCGCGAAACTTGCCGACTCTTCCACGCAGGTGGTCGTCGGAGGCTGCCACGCAACCGTGGAGCCCGAACGCACGCTCGAACAGTGCCCGCACATCGACATAGTCGTCAGAGGCGAGGGAGAAGAGGCAATGACCGAACTGGCCGCGGGCGTGCCACCGGCCGTCGTGCAAGGTCTGACGCTGCGGGACGGAATCGGATTCGTTCACAATCCGCCCAGGTCGTTTGTGAAGGATCTCGACTGCCTTCCCTACCCCGCACGGCACCTGCTCGACCGCAGGACGTATTTCACGCCCACCGCCACGACACTGCGCGGATTCTTCCTGAACGCAACGAACGTGTTCACCACGCGCGGATGCCCCTATTCGTGCTCGTTCTGCGCGAGGGACTGCCTGGCGGCGTCGAACTCCGGCGCTTACGTGCGCTTCCAGTCGCCCGAGTACGTGACGGGCGAGATCGAGTACCTGATTTCCGATTACGGCGTCAACGGCATACTGTTCGCCGAAGACATCTTCGCACTTCGCAAGGCGCGCGTGGAGGACCTCTGCGCGAAGATGCTGAGCTCGGGCATCTCCGAAAAAATACGCTGGGGCACGAACCTGCGCGTCGATTTTGCGGACCCTGCGCTGCTGAAACTCATGCAGAGAGCGGGATGCGTTCGAATCATCTACGGGTGCGAGAGCGGCTCGCAGCGAATACTCAAGCTGCTTGGCAAGAAGGTCACCGTAGAGCAGAACGAGGCGGCGGTGAGGCTAACGAAGGAGGCGGGTATATCGTGCGAGGTCAACATGATGCTCGGCCTTCCCACTGAGACCGACGAGGACATACTCGCGACGATAGGATTTCTGAAGAAGTGCCAGCCCGACCGCATCAACAAGGGAAAGCTTTACCCGATCCCCGGCACTCAACTTTACAAGGAGTTCCTTGAGAATGGGACGATACGCGAGCCGGAAAACTGGGATGAGCTGTGGGACAAGTACGTCGCGGCCGACTTCACGTTCGCCGATATGACACCCCGGAGGTTCAACGAACTGTTCGCGAAATTCGAGCGGGAAGTTTCCCTTCCCATCAACTACAAATTTCATATATCCACCAACCTCTGGAAGCATCCATTGTATGCGCTCCAGCAGTCGTTCCTGATGGCCGGACATCTTGCGGTCATGCACACGTTTTCAACCAAGGCGCAGCGTCGTGCCAGAAAAGCGGCGGAACTGTTCCGAATGAAATCGCGACTGGTAGCGAGGTGAGGTGTGAGAATCTGCTTGGTCACAAGCGTGTTTCCGCCTCGGATAAGCGGGCCCTCGACGCAGACGTATCATCTCGCGCTCTCCCTCAGGCAGAGGGGCCTCGACACGTTTGTCATAACGTTCGGCAAGGAGAACGCGCTCGAATTCGTCGAGGGAATTCCCGTCCATCGGCTGCGCGAATTCGGCGGGGGCGCCGCCTCGCTAAAATACGCGAACGCATTCTTCGAGTCCAGGAGAATCCTGCTCGAAAGACGGCCCGACGTGCTGCATCACGTCTCCGGGATGAACTACCTCTGCTGTGTGTCGGGACGGCTGGCAAGGCGGCTGGCAATTCCGAGCGTGGTTAAGTACGCCGGAGACCTCGTGTGGGAAAGGATCGCGTCCAACGGCTACACCGGTGAATACGCCGACGTTTTCACAAGCTCCGTTTCGGCCCGCGCTCTCACTCGGCTTCAGAGGTACTGCTTTTCCCTGTTCGATGTCATCTGGTCCACGTCGAACTTTCAGACCCGCTCACTCATGCGGTTCGTCCGTGGTCCGTCCGACAAGGTTGTCACGATGCCCAATTTCATCAGGCTGAACGGGCGGCCAAAGGCGAAGTCCGGTTCCGAACAAAACGGAAAGTTGACAATACTCTCCGCATGCAGGTTCGCCCGCTGGAAAAGGGTCGAGGACACTATACACGCTTTCAGTTTGCTCGACAGAAGCCGGGTGAAACTGAAGATTGTCGGCGGCGAGGACGCCCGCATCGCTTCCGAGCTAAAGGAAATGACGAGGGAGATGGGGTTGGAAAACTGCGTTCAATTTGTCGGACCCGAGTCGCCGACGCAGATGCTCGAGCATTTCGAGAACGCGCACATCTTTTGCTCCTCCAGCCGCTATGAGCCGTTCGGCATCGCGCTCGTCGAGGCGATGGCGGCAGGGCTGCCCGTCGTGGCGGTCAACACAGGCGGAGTTCCCGAGGTCGTCCCGCACAACAGCGCGGGCTACCTTGTCAAAGCCGGCGACACGGCGGAGATGGCCGCGCGCTTGCAGACGCTGGCCGACACCGACGAGCTTCGCCGAAGCATGGGACGGTTCGCGGCCGAACACGCGAGAAAGTTCGACATCGAAGACAATTTAGAGAAAATCATCGACCTCTATCGACTGGCCATAGAGAGGATGAAGGCGTAACGATGAAGCCAATCGGAAAAAGCCGCGGCAACGCCTTGCCGAACGTTCTCGCCATAAGCCTCGACTCCAACCTGGCCTTGGGCACGGAGGCGCGGCTGGGCGATTCGACGCGGCGGGTGCTGGCGGTCGCGTCCGTGTGCCAGACGTATCACATCGTGATGAGAACGTTCCGGCCCGGATCCCGATCGATAATTCCCCTTGGAGACAATTGCTTCTTGTATCCTGCCAATTCGCGCAATCGCATGAGCTTTATAGGCGACGCGATAACAATTGGCTCAAGAATAATCCGCAGCAATCCGATAGATGTCCTCTACACTCAGGACCCGTTCTCGTCCGGGCTCGCAGGCTACGCGCTGAAAAGAAGGTTCCGAAAACCACTCGCGCTGTCATTCGCCGGCGACATGATCGACAATCCCCATTGGTGCGGAGAGTCGCCCCGGAACAGAGTCATGAACCGCTTCGGCAAATGGCTGATAAGGAGAGCCGACGCGTTCAGAGTCTGCAGCACGTCCGAGCGCGCGAAGCTCATCGCGAGGGGAGTTCCGGCAGGGCGCATCCACAACATCGGGTGGCTCAGCGATTTTTCGCGGTTCGAGAATGCGGACGGCAAAAGGCTGCGCGAGCGGTTCCTCTCGAATGGCTTCGACCGGCTCTTGCTGTTTGTGGGACGGCTGGTGAAACAGAAGAACCTCCCGAACCTCATCGCGGCCATGAAGATTGTTACTGAAGCCCAAGGCTCGGTTCTGCTCCTCGTCGTCGGCGACGGAGAAGAATCGGCCCGAGTCAAGGAGCTCGCCCGGCGATTGAGAGTCGAGAAGAATGTCCTCTTCCTCGGCGCCGTTGAACATGAAAGACTGCCCGACTATTTCGCCGCCTGCGACGCGTTCGTTCTGCCTTCATTCTATGAGGGAAACGCCATTGCGGTCATGGAGGCCGCAGCGGCGGGCCGCCCCTCGGTTTCAACCGATGTCAGCGGCGCGTCCGACACGATCATCGACGGAGTAACCGGCTTCATCGTTGAAAACAACAATCCTGTTCGCCTGGCCGAAAGGCTGATCGCGCTCTTGAATGACCCCGCAAAGGCGCGCGACATGGGACGGAGCGCCCGCAGCCGTGTCACGAGAAAATACGCCGAGGAGACGATTCTCAAACAGTTTCGGGAAATGTTCATGCAGGCAAAGGAGTCGAATGCAAGTTACGAGAGAGAGCCTTCATCGATACTACTCTCAGCAAGAGGACGATGAGCGGAGGATGTACAGGGCCGACCGGTTGCGCGCTTACGCGCAATCGCATCGGCTGCGGGAGATAGCCAGCCTTGCCGCCCGGTATCTCCCGTTTTCACCCGATGCCCGCGTGCTCGACCTCGGCTGCGGCGACGGATTTGCGACCGACCGCGTGCTCGACGGCCTGCCGCGCTCGATGTGCCTCGGTATCGACCTGTCGGTTCACAAATTGAAAGTGATGCGTGCCAAACTCGCGCGATGTTGCGCCACGGTCGCCGACGCAGAGCGCGTTCCTCTGAAGAGCGCTTCGTTCGACATCGTCCTTTGTCTGGAGCTAATCGAGCACGTGCTCGACCCCCTGTCGGTTCTCAAAGAGGTAAGGCGGCTCTTGCGTCCGAACGGAAGGTGCCTGATAAGCACGCCCGCCGATTCGTTCATGCAGCCGACACTAGTTCGGACGCTTTCCAAACTCAAGCACCGGAACGGACGCGGAAAGAAGTTCAACGAACATCTCCACTTTACCAGCATCGCCTTACTGCGACCCATGTTTCAGGAGGCCCGGCTCGGAATCGTTGCCCAGCAACCCGTCGGATTCCAGCACCCGCTTCGCGCTTTCGTCGCAGGCAGAGTGCGCAGCGAAAGGCTGATCGAATTCGAACGATGGCTTTCCAGGGGGTTGCCATTCGGCTCGTTCGGCGCCGGACCGCTCACGTTCGGAAACGAATACCTGGTTCTTTGTGCGAGGCCTCTTTGATGGCGGACATTGGAGACAAGAACGGGAAAATCTGCTGCTACCTGCCCGAATACAACCGGCAGACGACGGGCCATCTCGCGCATGTGTATGACCTTCTGGCACAGGTTGCCGGCAGGCGCGACATCTTCCTTGTCGTGACGAGATCGTGCGAGGAAACTCCTCCGGAATTTGCGCACCTTTTCTATGCGAGCAAATTTCCGCTCAAGCCGATTCGGATGCTGGAAACATTCGTTGTTTTCCTCACGGCGCGCCTGCGGGGATACAAAACCTTCTATGTACACTACTCGCTGTGGAATGCCCTGCTGGCCAGTATGGTCACAAGCGTGCTGGGTGGAACCGTCCACCAGTGGCACTGCCACTGCGGCGATCTGAAAGCTCCTTCTAACGGCCACGCGCGACCCTGGTTCGCGGGCACGCTGCATCCGTGGGTGAAAAAAACGTCGCTCCGGCTTTCGGATTCCGTGGTGGTGGCCTCGCCGTCGGTGGCGAGATGGTACCAGAGAAGATTCGGGCTGGCCGATGAGAAGCTCGTTGTCATGCCTCCGTTTGTGTCCGCCGAAAGGTTCGTCACCGGCGCGCGGGCGAACGGCCGAAAAAAGCGAGTGCTTTTCGTTCACACTCTTTCAAAAGAAAAGGGCGCTCATCATCTTCTCCGGATAATTCCCCGCATCTTGGAATCGCTGCCGGAGACGCAGTTCCCCGTGGCGGGTGATGGAAGATACAGGGATGAGATCGGCAAACTCCCCAACGTCACCATGCTCGGCGCGGTGCCGAATGTTCAGGTCCCCCGGCTCTATGCCGAGTCGGACCTCATCATTTTGCCGTCGGAGGAAGAAGGGGTGCCGCATGTACTGCTCGAGGCAATGGCGATGGGCGTCCCGTTCGTCGCCACCGATGTCGGCGGAGTGGCAGACCTTGTAGGAGAGTCGCTCAAGGACACCCTCGTGTCTCCCGGCGACATCGATGCGTTCGTCGAGCGTTCGGTCGAGATACTCACAAACGAGAAGCTCGCCGCAGACCTGAGCAGACGCTGCCTGGCCCGGGCGAGCGACTTTACGCTCGAAAACGCCGCAGACCGGTTTTTGGAAAAGATACGGTGAATATGAGATTGACGCTCGAACAAAATGAGAGAGAATCCTTCACCTCCGCCGGGACATCTCCGCCGAAGACGTTGTTTTCAATCATCTATCCGTACACAAACATCGGGTTCCCTTCGCAGATGGCGAACATGATACAGACGCTGAACACGTGCGACGCCCTTGCGCGGACCGGACGAGCGCGGGTGAGCCTCATCCTACGCAACTCGTCCGGCTGGAGCCCGGAGAGAATTCGCTCCTATTACGGCCTGGATGAGAACCCGGCGTTCGAGCTCCATTCGATTCCGCTCGGCCATTCGCTGCGCCCGGTCATCGGAAAGCTCGACAACCTGCTGTACCGCGTTTTGCTTGTGCGCGCCGTGCGAAGAATCGCCAGTCGATCCGACAACGTCGTCATATACGCGAGAGACGCTTCCATCCTCGCTCTGCTCGCTTCGGCGGCGGGTCTCGGAAAGTCGGCCAGGTTCGCATTCGAAGCTCACAACATCGTCGGCACATCGCTTGGTCACAGCCACAGATGGTACGGCGGCACGAAGCCGGTCGGTTCGCGAAAGATACGGTTCTACGCCTCCCTCGAGCGCCGCGCCTTGAAACGCGCGGAGGTCGTGTTCGCGCTCACGCACAGGCTCAAGGAAATGCTCGCGGACGAACACGGCGTTCGAAAGGAAAAGATTTTCGTTGTGCCCGACGCCGCCAGAAGAATCCGGTTCGACAAACGCCCCGCAGAAGGCAACGGACATGAGCCTCTCGTCGGTTACGTCGGTCAGCTTTTCCCGTCGAGGGGAGTGCACGTGCTCATTCGGGCGATGCAGCTGCTCGACAGCTCCGTCAAGCTTCTCATCGTGGGCGGAAGCAGCCACAGGAACGACATCGACCAGCTTTCAGCGCTGGCGCGGGCGGTGGGCGTGGGGGACAGAGTGACTTTCTCGGGATTCGTCGAGCCTTCACGCGTCGGCCCGTTTCTGTCGAGGCCCGACGTGCTCGTCATGCCGCTTATCGACGACGCGGTCACACGCAACTTCGCGTCTTCCATGAAACAATTCGAGTACATGGCCGCGCGCAGGCCGATAGTGGCATCCGACCTTCCTTCGACGAGGGAGATACTTCGCCACCGGGAGACGGCGATACTCGTGCAGCCCGACTCCCCCGCCGCGCTCGCCGAAGGGATATCACTCGCGCTCAACGATAGACAGCTCGCGCACAGCATCAGCGAAGCCGCCTACCGCGAGGTGAACGAAAAATACACCTTTCCCGTGAGGGCACAGAAAATTATCAGCGCCCTGGAGGAAGTATGCAATCGGGATTGACGAAGAAGATCGCAACGCGCCTGCTGCCGGGCTTCGAATACGTGAAGAAGCCGCGATACGCGACGACGGCTCTCGATTACGACGACTACTGGCGGCGGCTCGAGGCGAAGACGCACTTGAAACAGCGCCACCTGCTCCTCGCGCGCCAAATACCCGACAGCTCGCGCGTGCTGGAGGTCGGGTGCGGCACGGGCGATTTTTCCTGCTATCTCATGCGCAAGAAAAACTGCGAGGTGCTCGCGACCGACATATCGGAGCGAGCAGTTTGCGTGGCGCGCCGGAAGGGAGTGAACGCGATGGTTCGCGACATCGCGCGCGAGCCGCTTGGGAACGGAGACGGGCGCTTCGATTTCGCCGTGCTCAGCGAAGTTGTCGAGCATTGCGTCGGGGCGGAGGAGCTCCTTAACTCCGCCTCCCGCTGCGCCGACATCTTGCTGGTGTCCGTTCCAAATGCGGCTTATGTACTGAACCGGTTGTGCCTGATGTTCGCCGGACGCTTCCCTGCGCAGTGGGTATGTCACCCGGCTGAACACGTGCGCTTCTGGAGCGTCACCGATTTCAGGCGGTGGACGCGGCACCTGGGCTTCGAGATTCTGTGGGAGAGAGCGGCGACAGGTGTGCCCATTTTCAAAAACATTATGCCGAACCTGTTCGCTCAACAGACATGCTTTACGCTAAGAAAAAAGTAGAGCCGCAGCGCGGCGGCGTCCGTCTCGGCAACAGCGTCCTGTGGGCGTCGTCGGCCAGCGTGCTTGCGAAGGTCATCGACCTGGCCGGTCTGGTTCTGCTTGCCCGCCTGCTCGACCCGGAGAGCTTCGGGCTCGTGGCGATGGCGCTGTTGGTGATAAACGCGCTCGAGCTCTTGATGGACTTCGGGCTGGGACAGGCGCTGGTGCAAAGGGGCAGCATGGACAACAATGCCGCCGAGACAACGCTCTACATCGTCCCGGCGATTGGAATCGTCCTCTTTGCGGTCGCCTTCTTCCTTGCCGGCCCGACGGCTGCGTTTTTTCGCTCATCCGAGTTGACGAATATCATACGCGCGCTTTCGCTTGTGCTGGTGGTGCAATCGGTGGGCGCCGTGCCGGGAGCGCTTCTCGAGAGGAAACTGCTGTACCGGAAAATGACCGTTGCGGAGTCGCTCAGCTCGCTCTGCTATCTCGCGGTCGCGGCGCCGCTCGCGTACGCGGGATGGGGCGTATGGAGCTTGGTGTACGGTAAGCTTGCGCGTAGTTTTGTCAAGTCGGCAATCATGTGGGTCGTGGCCGGATGGAAGCCCGCCGGCAAATTCAATCTTCTGGCTGCAAGAGAGCTCTACAGGTTCGGCCGCCACATCGTCGTGCTGGGCCTAATCTCGTTCGCGCTAAAGAACCTGGACAATGCGATTATCGGACGGTACCTCAACCCTACTCAATTGGGTCTGTACTCTGTGGCCTATGCCATCGGCAACCTTCTGCCGACGTTCGTGAAGATGACGCTCGGCCGTGTCACCTTCCCCTACTACTCGCGCATACGGGAGAATCCGGATGAGCTGCGCGAGAAATTTCTGACCATCAACAAGGCCAACGTTGTCCTCTGCGTGTGGCTAACGCTGATGCTGGCCGGCGCGTTTCCGCCCGTGGCGGGCTCGATCCTCGGCGATCAGTGGAAGGAAATCGGGCCGCTGATTCAGGTGCTTGCATTCTTCGGGCTGCAGAGGTCCATCGGCTCGGTGTGCGCACCCGCTCTGAACGCGCTGGGTGTTCCCCAGGCGCAGAGAGAGCCGATGCTCCTCAATGCCGCGATATTCGTTCCGCTTGCCATACCCGTCGCAAAGCTGGGCGGCGCTCCCGCGATCGCTCTGCTGGCTACGCTCAGCATCGTTCCCGGTTTCGTCTGGACCCTGCGCCGCACTTTCGCTCTGCTGGAGCTCGATTCCGAGCTGCCGAGGCTGCTCGTCCCGTGCGCAATCGGAGTCGCCTGCATGGCGCTGCAAAAAATGGTAGGGCACCCTTTCGGGCTCGAGGATTACAGGTACGCCGTCTTCGCGGTGGCGAGCCTGTCGATTGCTTTCTTGGTGCTGATCCGGTTGTTTGAGCCGAAATCGTTCTCGACGCTGGGCGCTTTCGGGCGAATGCTGTTGGAGACGACATGAAGGTTCTGTTTTTCGGTTCGTACTCTCGCGAGTATCCGCGGAATAAAATTATCCGCGAGGGGCTCAGCCTGGCGGGAGTGGAAGTGCTCGAGTGCAACGTTCCGTTCGAGGAAAACCGGCGGTTCTATGACCGCTACCTGACACTTTTGCGCAACCTCAAGAGCATCGGCAACGGATGGGAAGTAATGGTGGCGCCCGAATTCAACCACAAGAACATGCCGCTTGCGTTTGCCGCGGCACGCCTGTGCCGCCGTCCTCTCATCTTCGACCCGCTCGTCTCCTCATACAACACCAACGTCGAGGACAGAAAGCGCGTGAGCCCGAACGGAAGTGCCGCCTTGATGCAGCGTGCGCTCGACAGGACCGGCTTCATGCTCGCCGACAGAGTGTGGGCCGACACCGGCGAACATCTGAGATATTTTCACGAGACATTTCAGGTGCCACTTCGGAAGCTGTGCGTCGTGCCGGTCGGCGTCGACGACGAGGTCTTCCATCCATATCCCGACCGCAAAGAGAAAGAAGGGTTTGTCGTCGCCTTCTGGGGAAGCTACGTTCCGCTCCACGGATTGGAACACATCCTTGGAGCCGCGTCCCTCTTGAAGTGCTACAGCGAAATACGGTTCAAGCTCGTCGGCAATGGTCAGACATTTGAACACATCAAAGGCCTCTGCCGCCGCGAAAATCTGCACAACGTGGCGCTGATGCCGCCTGTGCCGTACAGGAGACTCCCCGAAGTTCTGTCCGACGCCGACATCTGCCTCGGCATCTTCGGCGGCACGGACAAGGCGGGGCGGGTCGTTCCGAACAAGGTATATCAGGCGCTGGCGATGCGCAAGCCGGTGATAACGGGCGACTCGCCCGCCATTAGGGAAGCGTTCGAGAGCGGGGTCCACCTGCTCACCTGCAAGATGGCCGACCCGTCATCGCTTGCGCGTGCGATACAGACCCTCTTGAATGCCTCCGAACTTCGCGGGAAGCTTGCTTCTGAAGGCCATGAGCTCGTCATGAAAAAGTTCTCACGGAAAGCCATCGGCGAAAAGGTCAAGAGAATTTTGAAACAAATAATCGAGGAAGAGAGCACATGAGGGTTCTACTCGTAAAGCCGCATTCGTGGTTCAGCGCCAAAGGCGTCGGTCTGCCTCTTGGACTTGCCTACCTCGGCGGCGAGCTGATTCGTTCCGGCCATGAGGTGAGCGGACTCGACCTCATGTTGTCCGACCCGAAGGAAGCGCCCGGTGTGTTTTCCCGGCGCATCTCGGAGTTCAGGCCCGACCTTGTCGGCATCACGTGCAACTCTCACGAGAGGCTGGCAGCCTTCGAGGCCGCCCGCTGGACGAAGAAGCTCGGCGACATCCCGGTCGTCATGGGAGGGCCGCACGTCACGTTCACAGCGGAGCAGACGCTCGAGCATGTGCGCGAAGTGGACATGGTGGTCCTCCACGAGGGCGAGCACACTCTCCTCGACCTCTGCAACGCGCTCGCCTCCGGCGGTCGGCTCGCAGATGTTGATGGCATCGTTTTCCGCGAGAGCGGCAGCGTGGTCAGAACCGAACCTCGCCAATTTATCAAAGACCTCGATACCCTGCCGATGCCCGCGCGTCACCTGTTTGAAGCCGACCGGTACGACCTTTATCTGCCCATCGCTGGCAGGCCGAAGGCGGTCCATCTCGTGTCTAGCCGCGGATGTCCCTACTCCTGCTTTTTTTGCTCGGCGACTCAGATGGCGGGCGGCAAGGCGCGTATGAGGTCGGCTGAGCACGTGATTCGCGAGATAGAGATAATCGCCGACAGCTACCCCTCGTGCAACTGGATATTTTTCTATGACGACCACTTCACGTTGTTGAAGAAACGCGTCGTGGAAATCTGCGATCGCATGATAGAGCGGGGGCTCAGGTTGAACTGGGGATGCTACGGGCGCGCCGATTCGCTTGATGAAGAACTGCTGGGCCACATGAAGGCGGCCGGCTGCAGGATGATTTCCTTCGGAATCGAGTCGGGCAGCGACCGCGTGCTTCGCCTGATGGGGAAAAAGGTGACGCGGCAAAGGATAGAGAGAGCCATCGCGCTTACAAAGGCGAAGGGGATAGTCACACGCTGCTCGTTTTTCTTCGGCTATCCCGGCGAGCGGCTGAGAGACGCGGCCGCTACTCTGGACTTCATAAAGAAGATGCGCCTGGAAAAAGACGAGGTCGTGTGGAGCCGGTGCCCCGTGCTCTATCCCGGTACCGCGCTGTTCGAAAGGCTCTCGCACGATGGAATCATTCCTCGGGATTTCAACTGGGCCGTCCCGCCGAATGTCCCGGCGTACAAGGACGTGCCCATCTATGTGTCCCGGCATTCCAAACTGCGGGAAGTCATGGTCAGAGGCTACTTGAAATTTTTCGTCGAAAACCGGGGAAGGCCGCTCATAGTCTCATTCCCCGAGTATTTCATTTCGCGCCTCACGAGGAGCGGATATGTCGAGAGTTGAGCATACCATTTCGAGGCTCTTGCCCGGCAACATCACCCTCTGGGGAATGTGGTCTCTGGGCCTGGTCGCAGCATATTTCATCGCGCTGTCGCTGTGCGACGCCCCTCCGCTGCAAGCGCTCAGCCTTGTCGGAACCGGTATCGCCCTTGTCGCGATGCGCCGACTGGATCATTTGTTGATCCTCCTGATGATTTCGTCGTTGGTCACCCGGGGTCCCGTCAATATCGTAGGCGATGTGACGCCGTTCGACGTGCTCGTGTTGTTGATCGCGCTTCACGTCGTCTTTCGTATCGCCTACAAACGCGCTCATTTCATTCTCTCGACCGAAGCGAAACTCATGTCGGTTCTTCTGGGTATTGTGTGCTTCTCCGAGCTGCTGGGTTTCCTGTATTTGCCCCGACATCTCTTTCTGGAGGTTTCCGCAAAACCGTTCATTCAATTGATTGAATTCCAGGTGGTTCTGTTCGCGGTCGTGCTCTGTCTGGACAGCAAAGAGCAGATGGAGAGAATCGTGAGGTGGCAGATATTCTGCGCCGTTGTCTTTGCGGCAGTCGCGATATACGAATCGCATCTGGGAGTGATTTACATCGGCCCGCAAAGCCTCTTCGGCAACACTGAATACGTGTTGCGGGGCGAGGTCAAGAGCAATCCGAATTCCCTCCTGTTGATAATTCCGGCGATCGCGTTCCTGATTTACGGCAAATGGCCTCGATGGTCACGGCTGGCGCTCGTCTCTTTCGTTCTCTATCCGTTCATCCCCCAGGGCACACGCACCTTCTACCTGGCGCTGTGCGGGGCGGTGTGCGGAATGATATGGCTCAGAAACACGCGCAAACCGATATGGATTATTTTTATAGCTTTGCTCGCGATTTTCGTTAATTCGAGCG
This sequence comes from uncultured bacterium, assembly GCA_964607485.1. Classification (GTDB taxonomy): domain Bacteria; phylum Abyssobacteria; class SURF-5; order SURF-5; family SURF-5; genus CAZSKP01. Next base: position 78,104 of record CAZSKP010000012.1, read on the forward strand.
TTGTTTTCCCGAAAGTCGAGGAGATATTTCGGGGCGTTCACGGGTATTTTGTCGCGCCCTATTCGGCCGACGAATCGAGCACGTTCGGTCGCCTGGTCCTGTGGAAAACGGCGCCGAAAATCCTGCTGAAGCACCCGCTCTGGGGATACGGTGTGAACGGATACGGGATGGAGCTTTACCTCGACCCGTCGGTGTTCATGACCGAGCGCATCACCTTTTCAAGCTGGGCGAGAGGAGCGATGAATCCCGCAGGCAAGACCCACAACGAATATCTGCAGATACTTCTCGACCACGGTTTGATAGCATTCGCAATTGCCGTGTATCTGCTCTTCCGCACGTGGCGACGGTGCCGCGCAAAGGCCGGGCTTCAAGGGGACAAAGTCCTGACGGGCATTTACCGCGCGCTGTTCGTGTCGTTCGTGGCGTTCGTGCTGGCGTTCATGAGCATATCCCTTCTCAGCTATCACGGCAACAATTTTCTCCAGATGTTCTTCTGGTTAAACATCGGGCTGATATATGCGCCGGTAGATGCGTCTCCGGCTCATGTTTCAGAACCTGAGCGCAAAGCAAACGAGAGAAGGGTCGGCAATTGAGAGCAAGAACGATTCACAGCATGGGCGAGATGGCGGCTCTGGAACCGGCGTGGGAGGAATTCGCTCGGACGACCGGACGCCAAACGCCGTTCACCAACAGTCTCTGGATACGAGAGTGGTTCAGGCATGTCGGCGCCGAAGCCGCCCCGATGCTCATATCCGTCTGGGACAACGGACAACTTGCAGGTCTCGCGCCGCTGGCCGTGACCCGGCGCTTCCCCGGAACAAGAGTGCTCACGACGGCCGGAGCGCCGCACGCCGCCCTGTGCGATTTCGCTGCCGCGAGCGGGCGCGAAAGCGAAGTCGCCGAGAAGATCGTCTCCGAGATCGCCCTCAACGGAAACCGTTGGGATTTGGGCGACATCGCCGACTTCGACCCGCTGTCCCGGCTGCCGCGTGCGCTGTCCGGCCGTGCCGACGATTTTGTTTTCGCGTCGAAGACGATTCCCGAAGAACCGTTCTTCAGCCTCGATTTGCGGTCGACCGGAACCGGCGGAAAACCGTCGCGAAAGCACAGATACAATCTCAAGCGCGCACGAAAACGATTGGGCGATTTCGCCAGCGTGGAATTCAGGGTCGTGAGCGATGCGGACGCCCTCCGCGCATACATGCCGCAGGTGTTTGATATTCACAGGCGCCGCTGGAACGGCTACTACATCGGCTCGCTCATGAACGATGCCGGCGGCAGGGCCTTCCTCAAAGAAATCGCGAAGCTCTATCTTGAAAGGGACTGGCTCTATCTCGCGCTGCTCACGTTGAACGAGAAGACGGTGGCGTATGCACTCTGCTTCCGGTTCGGCGACACGCTGTACTACTACAATCCGGCGTTCGACCCCCGGTTCGCGAGCTTCTCCCCCGGCTCGCTGCTGTTGCAAGACATTTTAGAGGACTGCCGCCAGCGGGGCGTCTCGAAAATCGAGATGGGCAAGGGCCGGCTCCAGTACAAGGAGAGATTGGCGGCTTCTCCGACCGAAGCAGAACGAATCATATTCGCAAAGCGGAGCCCGGGCGCGTCCCTCACGCTGCGCTCGTATCTCGCGTGGCATTCAATGAGGCATGCCGCCCGCAGGTCCGAGCTCGTCCGAAAGCTGGCGGGCCGGGTCAAAAGGACACGGGTCGAGGTTTGACAGGAACGGCCATGAAAACCATCGTGACACCCGAACCGGCGCCAACTCTCGGCGACCTGTTCGGGGGGAAGAATCGCGTCGGCACTCTCTTGAGACCCGACGTAACGCTGACCTGCACGGGCAGGTGCGCATACATGCTCGGGCTGCGGATGCTCCGGCTGTCAGGAACTGCGAAAGTTCTTCTGCCCGCGCTGTGCTGCACGGCGCTTGTGTCGGCGACGAGGGCCGCGGGCGCAGTTCCGATTTTCTACGACATCAAAGACGACCTGCGTCCCGACCTGGATGGGCTTGAGAAAAGGGCGACAGAAGCTGAGGCGCTTGTCGTCATTCACTACCTCGGGTTCCCGCAGCCGCTTGAGGAGATACTGGAATTCTGCAAACGAACCGGCATTCGATTGATAGAAGACTGCGCCCATTCACTTTACTCACGGGTCGATGGAAAGCTCCTCGGCTCGTTCGGAGTGTTTTCATTCTTCAGCGCGAGCAAGATTCTGCCGGTCCCAAACGGCGGCGCGGCCGTGTGGAATAACGGTCTCTGCTCGCCGCCATTCTCTTTGCCGCGTTCGCGCACGTTCGAACTGCTCTCAGCATCGAAATGCCTGCTGAGGTGCGCCGAGAATCTATTACGGCTTTCTCCGCGCGCGTGGCTGCTCAGCTCGGACAATCTGCGCCGTGCCATCGCCGGGAAAGATGCAACGGCCAGACCCGCCTCTTTCGCATCCGCAAGATTATCCGAGAAGGCGCTCTTGAACGCCGACCCGGACGCAATCGTCACGAGGCGAAGAGAAAACTACACCTTCCTGTTGAGCGAAACCCGCGGCCTGCTCGACGGGTCCCTGCCGGGGCCGCTTGCAGATGGCGTCAGCCCGATGGGTTTCCCCTTGCTGGTGCGAGACCGCCGTTCGTTCATGCGGCGGATGCTTCGCGAAAAAATAGTCGTGAGGCCGCTGTGGTCGGAGCTTCCCGACGGGGTCGATGCGAGGAGTCACCCGACCGCCGCCAGGGTCGGCCGGCATCTCGTGTATGTTCCCGTTCATCAAGCTCTGCGGCGCGCGCAGGTCGAGCGCATCGGCGCCGCTCTCAAAAAATCACTGCGCGAGGACGCCTGTGAAAAGATTTTTGATAGTTAACGCCGACGAGTTCGGACTCACCGAGGGAGTGAACGAAGCGATTGTGGACTGCCATCGAAACGGAATTGTCACCAGCACAACGTTGATGGCGAACGCGTGGGCCTTTGAAGAGGCCGTGTCGCGGGCCGCAGAGAATGCCGGCCTCGGCGTGGGAATACACGTCAATCTGACCTTCGGCTCTCCCGTTGCGCCGGCGGGCGGCGTTCGGTCGCTGATGGGCCGCGACGGGCGGCTCCTCCCGCGGCCCCTTCTCCTGCGGCGGTGGATTTCGAGCGGCCTCAGGATGGAAGAGGTCGAGACGGAACTGAGGGCGCAGGTGGAAAAGGTGCTGGCCGCTGGACTAAAGCCGAGCCACCTCGACAGTCATCAGAACACGATGATGATTCCGGGCGTGCTCAAGCTCTTTCTGAAGGTGGCGGGCGAATTCGGAATACCCATACGGCTGCCCTACGAGCCGCCCAATTTCGACGGGATTTCGAGCGTTCTAAAAAATTTCGCCACGTGGCGTCACGCCAAGAAGAGGCTCACGAGCCGTCTGTGCGACCTCGGCCGCTCTTCGCTGCGTGAGTGCGGCGTGAGAACGATCGATCGGATTTACAGTCTGCCGAGTTGTTTCATGCCTCCCGCTCTTGGCATGTGTGGGCGGTACGAGGCGCTCATATCGCGCATCGGGCCGGGCGTGTCTGAGCTGTTGACGCACCCCGGTTGGTCGGACCACCGGCTCGAAGAATTCCTCGGGGGGTCGAAGACGCGAGCAGAGGACAGAGAGAGGGAGCGCGCGGCACTGGTAAGCGAGCGGCTGAAAGAAGCCGTCCGAAGACACGACATTCATCTCATCAACTACAGGGAGCTCGCGGGATGTCCGGCAAAAGGCTGAGAATCCTTCATCTGACAAACAGCTCCACGATGGGCGGTGTCGAGGCGCACCTGCTTTCGCTGCTCAGCCGGCTCGACCGAAACGAGTTCGACCCGGTCTTCGGATTCCTTGACGATTCGGCCCATCTGCCCGACTCGCTCGCTCCCCGGTTTGCGGAAAACCGCGTCCCGGCTATCGGCCTGAAGGCAACCTCGCGCCTGGACGTGCGCGCCTTCGCGCGACTCGCCTCGCTGATGAGGGCGGGCGGGTTCGACATCGTCCACGTTCATCTCTTGCTGTCGGAACTGTGGGGAATCCCGCTTGCACGCCTGAGCCGCGTGCCGGCGGCAATCGTGTCGGTGCACAACAGGAGCCGCCGATATGCGAGGTTCCCGACCAGTCTTCTGGCCGGCCTCAACTTCAGGCTGGCCGACAGGGTGATTGCGATTTCGAATTCCGTGGCCCGGCACCTGAGCGACCACACAAGGGTACCTCAACACAAACTGCGCGTGATCCATTATGGGTTCGATGTTCCGCCGCCTGTCAGCGCGGGCGCCGACGGCCTGCATTCGGAGCTTTGTCTCCCGCCCGACACGAAGCTCATCGGTGTGGTTGCCAGGCTGGTTCCGGAAAAAGGGCACGTCCACCTCTTCGACGCGATGCCCGACGTTTTCAGGACGAACAGGAACTCTCACCTGCTCGTCATAGGCAGCGACGACGCGGGGCTCGCAGGCGGGTTCAAGGCGCAGGCACAGAGGCTTGGGATAGGCGACAGGGTCACGTTCCTCGGATACCGTTCCGACGTTGCCGCGATTCTCCCGCAACTGGCCCTTTTCGTGCTGCCGTCGCTCACCGAAGGATTCGGGCTGGCGATACTGGAGGCAATGGCCGCGGGTTTGCCGGTCGTATCGACGAGCGCCGGCGCGATACCCGAGATTGTGGAGGACGGCGTGACGGGTTCGCTGGTGCCTCCGGCTCAGCCCCGGCCGCTGGCCGAGGCGATCAATCTCGCGCTCGCCCGCAGCGACCGGTCGCGAGAGATGGGTCTGGCCGGACGCAGCCGCGCGACGGAGCGATTCAGCCTCACGAAAATGGTGTCGGCGACGGAGGACCTCTACCGCGAAGTGTCGCGAGAAAAGGGGCTGGTCCGATGAAGCGCTACAAGATACTCCGAATCATCACCAACTCGGAGGCCGAGCCGGGAGGAGCCGCCAATCACGTGTATCAGCTTTCGAGCCGGCTCAACTCGGTCTTCGAGACGATGGTCGTGTGCGGGACGGGCAGGCGCCTCGTCAAGAGGCTCAAGAAGGCGCGCGTGCCGGTCCTGACCCTGCCGCTCATGAAAAGGTCCCCGTCTCCCCTGCTGGACATCGCCTGTGTGTGCGAGCTGCGCCGAATAATCAAGGAGGGAAAGTTCGACATCGTGGCAGCGCACAGCACCAAGGCGGGCCTCATCGGGAGGGTGGCCGCGGCGCTGGCGGGCGCTCCGCTGGTCGTATTCACCGCCCACGGGTTCTCGTTCAACGAGCCGTCCGGGATGGTGAAGCACCGTCTCATGCTGTGGCAGGAACGACTCGGGGCTCGTCTGGGCGACCACATCGTAGCCGTCTCGGAGTATGACCGTCGCGCGGCTCTCGCCGAAAAGGTTTGCGGGGAGGACGGGATAACCACCATCCACAACGGAATCGACCTGGCGAAGTTCGACCTCGAGAACGGCTCGACAAAGCAAAAGCTCGGCTTTAGCACAGCCGACCGCGTGGTCGGAACCATCGCGAATTTCTATCCGAACAAGGGACTTGGCTTCTTCATCGACGCCTTCGAGGTCGTTTCGCGCGAGCTGAAAGACGCGCATGCCGTCATCATCGGGGACGGGCCGACCATGCCGGCGGTCCGCGCGCGGGCGAAGGCGAAAGGGCTCGCGGGAAAGGTTCGATTCCTCGGGTACAGGGACGACGCCGCCCGCTTCCTGCACGCATTCGATGTGTTCGCGCTTTCATCGGTGAAGGAGGGATTCCCGTGGGCATTGCTCGAAGCGATGGCCGTCGCGAGGCCCATAGCCGCGACCTCCGTCGGAGGGGTGTCGGAAATGGTCGGCGAGACGGCGCTGCTCGTCCCACCCCGCGAGCCGGCCTCGCTCGGCTCGGCGATACTCGGGCTGTTGAGCGGGCGAGAACGGGCTTTCAGCCTGGGGGCGGCGGCAAGAGAGAGGGTGGCCGGCAATTTTACGATTGAACGAATGATACAGAAAACGGAGAAGCTGTACCTGAACCTGCTCGAAAGGAAGGACAGATGAGAATACTCCTGATAGACCCCCCCTTCCAGAGATTCATGCATTTCAAGTGCGACTGGTTTCCGCTGGGGCTGGGCTACCTCGCGGCGGTGCTCGCGCGGCATGGACACGAAGTGAAGGTGTACAACGCCGAGTTTCACGACCGCCAGCGCTATCTGCGCTCGTCCGAGCTGATCGATTCGTTCGACCTGTATCTCGACGCGCTCAAAAAAGGCGAACACGAGGTCTGGACCGAGATAGGGCACACCATCGGATACTTCGCGCCAGACGTCGTGGGAATAACGGCCGCAAGCGTGAAGTTCGCCTCGGCTGCGGCGATTGCGGCAATATCCAAGACGCTCTTTCCCGAGACTCCCGTGATCCTCGGCGGGGCGCACGCCACCAACTGCGCGCGAGAGGTTCTCTCGAAAGAACACGTGGACATCGTGGTTCACGGCGAGGGCGAGGAAACAGTAGTCGAACTCATCGAGGCATTGGGCGGACATCGGGACCTCCGCGACGTGGCGGGAATTTCATTCAGGAACGGGGACGGCTCCATCGTGCACAACCGCAACCGCGGGCTCATAGACGACCTCGACGCGCTGCCGTTCCCCGCCCGCGAGCACCTATTGGATGGAGAAAAACTCGAATCCGAGAGCATGGGCAACATGATAACCAGCCGCGGATGCCCGTTTTCGTGCGCCTATTGCGCCGCGCACACGATCTGGACGCGCAAGGTGCGGTATCGCTCCGTCGAAAACATCGTGGAGGAAATCAAGCTGATACGGAAGAAATTCGGGACGCTTCAATTCACGTTCTGGGACGACTGTTTTACGCTGAAAAAAAGCAGGGTGTTGCATCTCTGTGAAATGCTCCGTGGCGAGGGGTTGGATATCGGCTGGGGATGCAACACCCGCTTTGATTTGCTCGACGAGGAACTCATCAGGGAGATGAAAGACGCCGGCTGCAACAACATCGAGGTGGGGGTGGAAAGCGGCAGCCCGAGGATACTCGAGAAGGTCAAAAAGGGCGAATCGGTCGAAAAGATGCAGCATGTGGCCTCGCTGCTCAACCGCAACCGGCTGTACTGGTCGGCGTTCTTTATGATCGGATTCCCGGACGAGGACACGAGCGACATCGCGAAGACGCTCGACCTGATGAACGACCTGAAGCCGTGCTGGTGCACGTTCAGCATTTTCACTCCGTATCCCGGCACGGAACTCTACGAGACTTCCGTCAAGAGGGGTCTGTTTCCGAGCGATTGCGACTGGAGCGAATTCGGCCATCAGAGCCCCCACAACAGTTTCACGTTCAACATGAGTCGGCGCGAGTTTGCGGAGGTCGCGAAGGTTGTCGCAAAAAAGTTCGACGGGTACAACCGCAAGCCATCTCTGCTGCTGAAGAAGGCGATGACGCGCACGTCGCTCTATTACAGTTCTCCAAAGACGCTGGTGGGAGACTCGAAGAAGCTGCTCGACTGGCTGGGCATAGCTTGAGCATGTTCGGCGCGCCCAGGCCCTGCAGCCTGAGACACACATGCGGATATTGAGCCACACGGTCTCAAGGCGCAAGCTGCTGCTGGTCTTCGCCGACCAGGTTGTCATCTGGGTGGCGCTCCTTGGGTCGGCGACGCTCAGGCTCGGGAGCGAAGAGGGCGCCCTGTACATCCGCACACATCTGTACTCCTTCTTTCTGCTCTCGTTCCTTTACGCCGTCACGTTTTACGTGGCCGACCTGTACAACCCCGGCAAGGACATCCGGAGCTATCGCACGATTCTCATCGTCGCGCTGGCCTCGTGCACACCCCTTCTCCTCTCGACCGTCTTCTTCTATGCGCACTCCCCCCTGAGGCTCGGAAGAACGATTCTCGTCCTCATCGGCGCGTTCGTGTTCGTCGAGACGACCGCGTTTCGGTGGGTGATTTCAAAGGCGGGAAGGAGAGGCCCGCTGAAGACAAAGATCTTCGTCATGGGGACGGGACAGGCCGGCCAGACCCTGCTCGAAGACATCGAGCGTAACCCATGGAACGGCGTCGAGGCGCTTGGGGCGCTGAACAATCCCACCTCGGTCAGCGAGACAGTCGTCTGTGAAAGAAACATCCTCGGCGGGGGGAACGAGGTCGAGGACCTGTCGAGGAGGATGTCGGCCGACGGTGTGGTCATCGCGTCCACATATGAGAGATTGACCAGCGAGATGAAGCGGACGCTGGTGAAATGCCGGCTCAACGGGATGCGCGTGATCGACAGGTTCACCTTCTACAGCGAGTTCTTCGGAAAAATTCCCTGCGATTACCTCACTCCGGAGTGGCTGTTGTATCGAACCGAAAGGCTGACGAGTTCGTTTCACCGGCGCGTCAAGCGCCTCTTCGATGCGGCGGTGGCGGCCGCAGGGCTGGTCGCCACCTCTCCCCTGCTGTCGCTGGTGGCCGTCGCGGTCAGATTCGATTCCCCCGGGCCGATACTTTACCGCCAGAAGCGCGTTGGAAAAGACGGCCGCGAATTTACTCTGCTGAAGTTTCGCTCGATGTACGAAGACGCCGAAAGAGACGGGCGGGCCGTTTTCTCGCACAAGAACGACCCGCGCATAACTCGTGTGGGCAAACTCATTCGCAAAACGCGGCTGGATGAGCTGCCTCAGTTGTTGAATGTGCTGAGGGGCGAAATGAGTATCATCGGTCCCCGTCCCGAGCGCGCGGCATTTGTCGAAGAATACATGCGCCGTGTGGACGAGGGCGTCGAAGAGGATGACTACCAGGAGAACATTCCCAATTATTCCCTCCGCCTGCTCGTGAAGCCCGGCATCACGGGATGGGCACAGATTACCTGCGGCTACGCCGATTCGCTGGCCGCCTCCAAGGAAAAGTTGGAATACGACCTCTTCTATATAGTCAATCAATCCTTCCTGCTCGACCTCGTGATTCTGCTCAAGACAATCAACGTGGTCCTCTTCGGCAAGGGCGTCTGAGCGTCCCGGCCAAGCTGCCAGAAGGAACTTCTGTTATAATCTCTCCGATTCCTACCGGCGTATTGTCGAATTTCTCGTGTGCGATAGGACTGGATTCCCGCTTTCGCGGGAATGACAAGAGGAGCGGGAATGACAAAACATCAAGAATTCCAAAGATGTCATTCCCCGGCTCGACCGGGGAATCCATAATAATTCATTTGGGCAATGTGCCGTTCCGAAAGGATGGACTGTCAACTTGTCCGAGCAAGGTAACATCGGTTCTTCAATCCGAACCCGAAGCGCAGAGCGTCTCAAGGGCATGGGACAGATGCTCGTCGTGACGCTGCTGTGGTCGTCGTCGTTTCCCATTCACAAGGCGCTCATCGCGGGAGGCATGCCCCCGCTGTCACTGGCGGCGTACCGCTATTTCTCCGCTTCGCTGATCCTGCTGATTGCGCTCGGACTGAGGACGCACCGAAGAGCGCAAACCGCGGCCCCCGCGACGCGGCCCATCCCCGGCCAATGGCCGATACTGTTGGGAATCGGCTTCTTCATGTACACCGCGCAGGGCGTTCATCTCACGGCGCTTTCGCTCATCTCGGCGTCCGACTCCGGGCTCGTGAGCATGACGTTCATGCCGGTGGCCGTGGCGATACTCGCCTCATTCATCGAGAGGACCCCGCCGACACGGGCGCAACTGGCCGGATTGGGGATAATACTCGCGGGCATCTACATCTACTTCCCACATAACATAGGAGGCGCGCGGCTGGCAGGAGTGCTCCTGAATGTGCTGTCCTCGTCCATGTGGGCGGTCGCGGTCGTGCTCACCCATATCGCGGTCAGCAGGATGAAGATGACATCGCTCAAACTGACGACTGTCTCTATGATGACGGGCAGTTCCATCCTCCTCCTTGTCGCTCTCTTGCACGATCGCCTGTACGTTCCCGGCGCCGGTCAGATGCTCGTGCTGGCGTACCTTGCCTTCGTGAATACCGCGTTCGCCTTCGCGTTGTACAACCACACGATGAAGTTCCTGGGCGCATTCGAGATCGCGGCGTTTCAAGACTCGATGGTTATTCAGATAGGCATCCTTGCGGCAATATTCCTCGGAGAGTCGATCTCGCCCCTGATGGCGCTCGGGATGCTTCTGGTTGTGGCGGGTGTGGCGGTGGTGCAATACTTCGCTCCGGAAGGGTAGCGCCAACCCGCTTCTTTGTTGCGAAAACAACACGGCTCAGCTACAATACTGTCCAATAAGAAATAACGATGTTGATGATGAGCGCGCTGTCAGGCCTCATGTTGGCCGTCGAAGGAGACAACCGATGAGCGCATCGTCCGGCAAGAAAATTGTGTTTTTGGGAGGCGGCAGCAGCCAGTTTGCGCCCGCCCTTATCGGCGATTTCATCCGCACAAAGGAACTCTACGGAAGCACGATCGTGCTGGTGGACGTGAACGAGGAAAAGCTGAAGGTCGTCTCAGAGCTCGGACGACGCCTGGTCGAAGCGACGGGCGCGGAGTACAAGCTGGAGAGCACCCCCGACAGGACCGAGGCGCTGCCGGGAGCCGACTTCGTTATCGTGAGCGTCGAGGTCAACCGCTTCCCGTTGTGGAGGCTGGACCGGCAGATCCCGAAAGAATTCGGCATCGAACAGGCGCAGGGCGAAAACGGCGGCCCCGGCGGGCTCCTTCACGCGATGCGGCAGATACCCGTCGTGGTCGAGATCTGCCAGGACGTCGAGCGGCTTTGTCCCGACGCGCTCGTGATCAATCTGGCCAATCCGATGTGCCGCATCCTCCAGGCGGTCCACGATTACACCAAGGTCAGAAGCATCGGCAGTTGTCACGAAATCGTTGACGGACAGATGTTCCTTTCGTTCCTCCTGGATCTTCCCGAGGAACGACTGAACGTGGTGGCCGCCGGACTCAACCATTTCACGTGGTATCTGAAAATCCAGGACAATGAGACCGGCGAGGACCTTTACCCGATGGTGCGCGAGCTTGCCCCGGTCAAGGTGAACATGGACCGCCTGCTCGTGGCCGAGCTGCTCCGACTCACCGACTACCTGTGCGTGACGAGCGACAGCCACGTCGGTGAATTCCTGGCCGGGGGTCATGTGTGGAAAAGCGAATGGGCTCCCGACGTCGAGCCGCTGGACTTTTACGAGGTCTATCAGCTATACCTCAAGGACGTCGATGAGCGCGTGAAATCGCTTGCCGATGGCGTCTTCCCTCCTGAAGAATTCATCAAGAAGCCTTCGGGCGAGATCATTGCGGACATCTTTGCTGCGATCGCCCGGGGACGCAAAGAGCGTTTCAACGCCCTCAATCTTCCCAACGACGGCTACATTTCCAATCTGCCCGCCGACTGCATCGTGGAAGTGCCCGCCTGGGTCAATGGCGGCAACATAAGCGGCGAAGAGGTCGGGCCGCTGCCGCCGCTGCTGGCGGGCTGGTGCCATCTGCAGACGACCATCCACCGCCTCAACGCCAAGGCGGCGATGGAGGGCGATCGACAGGCCGCGCTGGAGGCGTTGCTGCTCGACCCGACGGTGCCCGATGTGTACGTCGCGGGAAAGTGCCTCGACGCGATGCTCGAAGCGAATCGGGCTTATCTGCCCAGGTTCTTTGGCTGAGGGAACGGGGGCGTCGGGAGCGGGAGGCTTGGGCGTCAAGCGAACTTCGCCGGGTCGTACTCGGGCACGTAGTCTTCCATGAGAGGAAAGTCGTCCAGGTTTCGCGCGAACGCCGCCCGCAGGAATGAATCCAGCCACCAGAAGATATCCGTTTGCCGGATGATGGCCCTGAGCCTCTTCATCCGCGACCGTCGTTCCTCAATGCCCATCTCGACCGCCTGGTGGATTGCGTTCGACACTTCCTCGATGCTGTACGGGTTCACCAGCAGCGCCCCCTTCTGCAACTGGACCGCCGCGCCGGCAAACTCACTGAGAATCAGCACGCAGTTTTCCTCGATGCTGCACGCGCAATACTCCTTGGCCACCAGATTCATGCCGTCCTTCAGCGGAGTTACGAGGGCGATTTCGGCGACGCGGTAGTAGGCAAGCAGTTCATTATGCTCCAGCTGCCGGTATATGTAGTAGATCGGAACCCATCCGGACATGGTAAACTGACCGTTGATTTCGCCCACGAGCCGTTCGATATCCTTCTTGAGGCCGCGGTATTCGGGGATTTCCTCACGGCTCGGCACGACGACCTGAATGAAGGTGAGCTTCTCGCGCAGCTCCGGGAAGCGTTCCATCGCATCCCTGAACGCTTCGAGCCTGTTGGTGATGCCCTTGGTGTAATCCAGACGGTCGATGCCGAGGATAAGCTGGCGGTTTGGCAGGTCCTCGTGGACGAACCACGCCTGCTCGGCGACTTCCCGGCTCGACGCCTGTTTCGCAAACGTGTTGTAGTCGATGCTGATGGGGAAGCTGCCGAGGCGCACCTCCCTGTCTTCTACCCGGCCGGTGAGAACCTGACCTTTTCCCCTTATTGGAACATCTTTGCGAAGAGCGCGGGTGCACTGAACGAAGTTGCGTCTGTCACGCAGCGTCTGAAATCCGATGAGGTCATGCTCGAGCAGCGCGCCGAGAATCTCGAATCGCCATGGAAGCTTGAGGAAGAAATCGAGCTGAGGGAAGGGAATGTGCAGAAAAAAGCCGATCCTGTTCTTGACGCCCATGCCGCGTAATTCACGCGCCACGGTCAAGAGATGATAGTCGTGAATCCAGATATAATCGTCCTTCCTGATGTTCTTTGCGATTACCTCTGCGAACTTGCGGTTGACCTTGCGGTAGGCCGACCAACATTCCGGGTCGGGGATTTTGCGAGGCTGAAAATCATGGAAGACGGGCCACAGAATTTCGTTGGAGAATCCATAATAGAATTTGTTCTTTTCCTCGGTGGTCAATGTGACCGGCTTGAATGTGTATCCTTCCCTCCTGGTCGCCTCGGCCAGAACATCCTCGACCTCTATTCCCTCTTCCGCCAATGTCCCCGGCCAGCCGATCCATAATCCTCCGCGGTTTTTCAACACGGGGGCCATCGCGGTGACCAACCCGCCGGAGCCGGATTTGACCTCTAATTGACCGTCATGGCTCCTGTTCACCACTATCGGCAGGCGATTGGATACGATGACAAGCCGACTGTCGGACAATTTCGTCAACGGCATGAGCTCACCCCCGGAGCTTTTATAGTTTTCTCCAATATTTCCGGCCGATGAGACGTCATTTATCTATCTCGCACGCTTCCGCCCAATTCGAGAGGAACTCCAAGAGCTCCTCGGGCGGCGTAATCCACAGGTCGGCTGCGGTCGAGCGGAACTCGTCGCGCACAAGAACGCCCAATCCTCTCCCCTTGATGGCGCCGAACGCATCCTCATCCGTCAAATCATCGCCCAGATAGGCGGCAGCCGTATCCCCTCCCATTTCGGCAAAGACCATATCGACCGCGAAGCCTTTGTTTCTGCCGGGAATGCGAAGCTCGACGCCTCCGTCGAACTCGTGCAGATCGAGCTCCTCGTTCCAGGCCGAGAGAGTCCATTTCTTTTGCACTTCGTTGCGAATCGTTTTGACCTCGCCCGCTTCCAATCCCCTCCAATGAACCGCGAGGCAGGCGGGCTTGTGCTCGACCCGCTCGGCCAGTCCTGCCCTTTCAATCCAGGCGTCGGCTTCGGCAAGTGCTTTCAGGGAGGTTTCCTCCAGTTTGCCAATTTCATACGTGCCGTCGGGCCTTAGCTGCTCCCAGCCGTGAGACCCCCAGATTTCGGGCAGGCGCTTGAGTCCGAGGAGCGGAATCAAATCCTTCGTCCATCGCCCGGTGATGAGTATCACGCGGGTACTTTCCGCATCCACGAGCGTCTGCAATATCTCGCGCACGCCGGGATAAGGGGTCGCTCTGTCGCGCTCTACGGTGAAGGGAGCGAGGGTTCCGTCGTAATCGAGGAGCAGCGCGCGCTTGGCGGCCTCTGAGACGCGCCGGAAAAACCTCTGCGGCTCGAATTCTGGCTTGAGAATTTTCATGATTCGGCTATCCGTGTCTGTGTTGTTTGTATCGGGTGAATGTCGATTATCCGCAGGAACTTCTCTGCTTCATTCGCCCCTGCGGAGCTAAGAATAAGCGCTCATCCCAACTCGATCCTGCTCTTGTTTCCATACAAGAGCGAGACCATCAGGGTGAGCGACTCGCGCAGTTGCCGGGTAAGGAGGAAGTTGTCCCTGACGAAGTGTCTGGCCTTCTCCCCCATCTCGAAAATTTTCTCGCGATGACTGAGCAGGTAGCGAACGCGCAGCGCAACGCCCTCGGCCGAATCGACGCGAAAACCGGTGTGGTGGTCAACAACCTGCAGTCGAATGCCTCCGGTGTTTCCCCCAATGACGGGCTTGCCCTTCCACATCGCTTCGGTCACCGTGAGGCCGAATCCTTCCTTGATGGATTTTTGCAGCACGATGTCGGCGGCGCGTTGCAACGCGTTTATTATCCGATGCGAGTCGGGGGGCAGCAGCAGGATATGGATGTCAGGATCATCGGCGCCGGCTTCCCTGACCTCGGCAAGAACGGCGTCTCCCTCGGGATCGTCCGAAGCTCCGCCGCCGGCCAGGACCAATTGCAGGGCCGGGATAAATCTCTTGGCCAACTTGTAACCGCGTATGACGCCCACCGGGTCCTTGAACCGGTCGAAACGGGACACCTGAACGATGACGGGCCTCGTGCGGTCGATTCCGAAACGCTCGCACACCTGCCCGACTTCACCCTCGTCAAGTTCTATGTTCTTTTCGCTCAACGGGTCGATGCTGGGCGGAATAATGAATTGCGGATGGGAAAGCCTCTGCTCGAAGTCGGCCAGCGAAAAAACGCTCGCGTCGTATCCGGCGACGAACTCGCGTAGATATTTCCACACGGGCCGGAACGGCCGGCTGATATCGATGTGACAACGCCATATCCATTTGCCCTTGCGATTCGGGCACAATTTCAGCAGTGAAGCCGGTTGAGGGTCGTGGATGAACACAAAGTCGGCGCTTTCGAGAGCCGGCCGGAGCACCTCCGCGTTCTTGGCGTTTGTAACCTCGTATATTTTGAGCAACGCCTGCGGAATTTCGACCTTTTCGCCCTGCAGCCCGTTATGGAAACCCTTGGTGCATTGGAAGAAATCGCCGTTTCCGGAAATTACTTCCCAATGGGCGTCAACGCCCAGGTCTCCCATGATGGGCACCAGCTTCGTCAAGATCTCGGCGACTCCTCCGCCTTCACGAGTCGAATTCACGTGAACAACTTTCTTGCCCTCAAGCGGCTTCGCCAATTGCTGGAGGTGGCTGATGACGTCCTCACCTACAACTTCCGCATATTGTTGCAGAACATTCGTCATGACACGGAATCTCCGAAGTAGCCCCTAAATACGGAAGCGAGTTGATCGCGGAGTTCGCTCAAGGTCGGGAAAAACGGGTCCACGTCGGCAAGCTGGCTGATCAGGACTTTGTATTTCTTTCCATAGCCGGAGAGCCACGCCCTGAAGTCGTCAACCTTGTCGGGAGTACGCCGGCGCGCATCGATGAAATGGTAAAAAATGCTCCCTATCGACATATGAGGAATCGCGGTGACGAAGTCTTTTGCCGCAGTGAGCTGGCGATGCGTGTCGAAAACCACCAGATGCGTGGTGATGAAGCTGAACTGCTTATCCGGCCGCGACCATGGGACCATCTCGCTCTCGTCCAGCCTCTCCTCGATTATGTCAATCAGCTTCTGGCGCAGAGCTTCCAGGTCGTCGAAATCCGTCGGGTCGACCACGCCCAAACGCTCTGCGAGCTTCTCGTCGTGGAGCCCGCGGTAGGCCCACGCGGCAAAATCGTTGTTGTATTCAGGGTCGTCAAACCGCGGCCGCAGCAGACCTCCCCAAAAATGGTGGTAGATGCTGTCAGGGTCCACGGTCAGAAGGTGTTCTCGCAACTCCCTGAGATTATGCGCCTTTTTGCCCGTGGCTATGGCAATCAGCGCACAGTCCTTGACCGCGAACGGCTGGACTTTTGTCGCCTTGGGAGGCATCTTTCACCCCATTTTGACGATTGACAGTTTCCCGCCTTCCTTTCGTTCTCTCATTAATACTAACAGGCTAGCAGGAAAGATGCCAAGAATACCAGGGAACCTTAGATTTAAGGACTTGATATGATTGCAGCCCCCGTCCGAAGAGGCACAGAGTCCGAAGATGCTTGATGCCGCCTGCTTTCCGTCCCAGTTACATAATACACCAAAAAGCGCGATACGGCAACCTTCCGACCGGTTGTGACTCAAATGGCGAAGCGCAATCCGGACGCGTTCAGTCCGGCCCTCCGGATATCCGCTCGCGCGCCTTGCGGAACTGCTCCAACCTCGCCAGTACCAGGCAGGCGGCTCTCACGGAATCGAACGCGGGGACGCCGACCTTGAGCAGCCTCTGTTTCAGGGTGAGCCGGAACTCTTCCGCGTCCAGTTGGTCGGAATCCCGGGTCAGGGCGAAAACGACCGGTTTGGCGACGCGCGTCTTGACGCTCTCCAGCGCCCTGACCAGATATTCAAGGGCTTCTTCCAGCGACACGCCGACACGTTTGAGATTCCTGAAGAGGAAATACAACTGGTATGTGAACAGAACGCAATCGATGTTGGGGTCGCGGTCGATGATTTCGATGATCCGTGCGATGTTCTGGGGCATGATGCCGTGGGCGCTGGCGTCAACGGGGTTCTTGCGTATGGTCCCCGCCTCCCGCAAGACGGTGAGGAGTTTCTGCTGCGTCTCTTGCAGCAGGCTTGGCAACCTCAGGCCGTGCTCGTTGCACTGGTCGGATGCAATCACGCTGTTGCCGCCGCCCGTGGTCACGAGGGCCGTGTTCAATCCTTTCGGCGGGGACAGGTGCTTGAGCGCGAGCATCATGTCGATCATCTCGTCGCTGTCGTCCACCAGAATGGCGCCCGCCTGCTTAATCATTCCCTTCCAGACGTCATAGGAGCCGGCCAGAGCGCCCGTGTGGCCGACGGCCGCGTAGGTGCCGGCGGGCGTGCGGCCGCCTTTCCAGATGATTACCGGCTTTTCCCTCGCCGATTCCTTCAGCGTTTCGAAGAACACGCGCCCCTCACCCGCCCCCTCGATATAGATGCCGATGACGGCGGTCTTCTCATCCTCGGCGAAATACCGGAGAAAATCGCTCGACGAAAGGTCGCTGGCGTTGCCGTAACTGATGGCCTTGCTCAGCCTCAGCCCGCGCTCCGTCACACACCTGATGAAATTGATGGCGTGGCCGCCGCTTTGCGAGATGAAGGCGACGTCGCCCGCCTCGGTCGTGTGGTTTTCATCGAAGCCCACCCGCGCCTCGGGACAGTAAACGCCCATGCAGTTCGGCCCTATCAGCCTGATCCTGCCCCGCGCAAGCTCTACCAACTCTCTCTCCAGGCGTTCCCCCTCCTCGGTCTGCAACTCCTTGAAACCGGCGGTGAAGAAGTGGACGTAGGAGACTCCCTTCTCTATGCAGTCGGCCACCACTCCGGCCGTCGCCGCCGCGGGCACGCCGATGATCGCGTAATCGACCGGCCCGGGAATATCCGTGACTTTTGTGTATGCGCGAAGGCCCATCACCACCTCGCCCGAGGACGTGTTGACCGGATAAAGACCGCCCGGATAGCCGAGCGCAATCAGGCTGTGCAGAAACATGCTCGAGCCCTTTGCATAATTGTCCGATGCGCCTATGACCGCGATGCCACGCGGAAAAAACAGCCGGTCCAGATTATTCTCGTTCAAGACGTTCGAGTCTCCTCCTGCCGGACCTTGTCGGTCCGGCCCTTCGAAACCGTTTGCGGGTCCGTCGATCGTTTCTTGGTTGACGGGAAGAAGAGCAGGCTGATTTACAGACCAAATGCTCGCTGGGGCGATTTCTCAAGCCGCTATTCTAGCATTGCATGACAATCACCGTCAAATAGAAAGTCGATTCGTTGACACCCGTTCCGCCGTGTTGCTATACTGGAATTGGGAAACTACTCGGTAGCCCAATCATATCCCAGAGGAGCAACGACACTTATGAAGATAGCGATCGTAGGAAAGGGCGGCGTGGGCAAGACGACCATCGCCGGCACGCTTGCGCGTATGCTGGCGGACGACAAGTACACCGTCATGGCAATCGACGCCGACCCCGACGCAAACCTCGCGTCCGCATTGGGTTGCAAGCCCGAAGTGGCGCGAGAGATAACGCCGATTTCGGAGATGAAGGACTTCATTCGAGAGCGAACGGGCGCGGGAGAGGGGTACGGCGTGATGTTCAAGCTGAACCCGAAGGTGGACGACATCCCCGACAAGTTCAGCCGCGAGGTGGAAGGGGTAAAGTTCCTCGTCATGGGCTCACTCGACACCGGCGGCGCCGGTTGTCTGTGTCCCGAGAACGTCGTGCTGCGCCGGTTCCTCGAAGAGGTGCTGGAATATCGCGACGAGACGGTCATCCTCGACATGGAGGCGGGCCTCGAACACCTCGGCAGGGGTACGGCGCGGGCCGTTGACCTGCTCGTGGTCATCGTCGAGCCCGGCCAGCGAAGCATCGAGACCGCACGGGCAATCATCAGGCTTGCGGGCGACCTCGGCATCCAGTCGATACGGCTCGTGATGAACAAGGTCATCGACGAGGCGGACGCCGAGCTGCTCAGGCAGAATTTTTCCGAAGACCAGATACTCGGCTACGTCTCGTACGACAGGGAGCTGATGAAACTCGACCGCGAAGGCAAGGCGCCCTACGACCACTATAGAAACACCGACGCCCGCTTCCTCAACGAGATGAAGGCGATAAAGGAAAAGGTAATCGACCTGATTAAGTCGGGCAGCAGTGTGGCCTGAATATCAGGGGCTTGGGAAGACGCAACCGAATATTTCCGGGTGATATAAATGGGAAAGTTGATAGCTGTCACGGGCAAAGGCGGCGTGGGCAAGACGACCATCTCGGCCTTGCTCGTGCGATGCATGACAAACAGGGGCAACACGCCGGTCCTCGTCGTCGATGCCGACCCCAACTCGAACCTCAATGAAGTGCTCGGATTGAAGGTCGGCGAGACGATTGGCTCCATCCGCGAGGACGCGGCCCAACGCTCGGGCGCCCTGCCCGGCGGCATGGCAAAGCACGACTACCTCGACATGAAGGTGCAGGAATGCCTGGTCGAGGCGAAGGGATTCGACCTTGTCGTCATGGGCCGTCCGGAAGGGCCGGGCTGCTACTGCTTCGCCAACAACGTGCTGCGCGACGTGCTCAACATGCTCGGCAAACAGTATCCGCGCATCGTGGTGGACAACGAGGCCGGAATGGAGCACCTGAGCCGCCGCATCACGACCTCCATCGACCACCTCCTCATCGTCTCCGACGCTTCGCTGCGGGGGATGCTGGCGGCCGAACGGATACGCGACCTCGTGAGCGAGCTCAAGCTCACGGTCGGAACGATGCACCTGCTCATCAATCGAGTTCACGACGGGCTTCCGGCGGGAGTGGCGGAGAAGGCGGAGGCGATGGGCATCCCTCTGCTTGCGACCATTCCGGAGGAAGAGTTGGTGCGAGAGTTTGACGGCAACGGCAGACCGCTTATCGAACTGCCCGAGTCGTCCAGCACCGTCCGAAAGGTGGACGAGATAGCCGACCGCCTGGACATCTGACGGCCTCAGATTATGCCGAGTTCCTTCAGCGTGGCGACGCCCAGTATCACGACATAGACATACAGCACCGCCAGCGTTATCTCAGCCCTGTATTTCTTCAGTGTCTCGATTAAGCCTGCCATCGCTTGTTTGGGAAAAGGACTCCGCAAACCGGTTTGTTTTGATACAGTTTACCATAAAGCCGGACAAAGTCAAGAAGAGAAGAGCGCGGAACATCGAAGGGTAAGAGAGACGTCGGGCAAGAGCGGCGGCTGTGAATAAGATGGCTGGGGCGTCGCCGGCCGGTCAGACGGTTTCCAGCTTCTGCGACAGAACGGTCTCGAAGACCTCAACGACTTCCGGGTCGAACTGCTCGCCGCTGCAGCGCCTCAGTTCCTCTATCGCCTGCCACGGTTGCAGCCCCTTGCGGTATGGTCTGTCGGAAGTCATCGCATCGAAGGAGTCAGCCACGGCGACGATTCGCGTGCCCATGGAACTCATCTTCGACGCTGCGTCGATCGGCTTGTCCTGCTGTGAGAAGTAGGTATGATGCTCAAGCACGATGGGTATCGCTTCCTTCAGAACGCCTCCGACGGAGTGCAGAATCTTCGCGCCTTTCTCCGAATGAGCGGCCACCTGCACCATCTCGTCCTGGCTCAAGCTCGCGGCCTTGCCGATGAGGCTTGCGCTGATCTCGACCTTGCCGATGTCGTGCAGAAGCGCGGCGACGCGAATGTTTTCGACCTCGTTCCTCGGGAGCCCCATAGCGATGGCGATGTCCATCGCATGCTCGGCGACACGTTCCGAATGTCCCTTGGTGTAGCGGTCGGTCGATTCGAGGTATTTCACCAGTATTTCCAGTATGCCGACGTAGGCCTGCTGCAGCTCATCGATCCTCTTCTGCTTCTGCTCGTACAGCGTCCCGACAATGTAGCTGGTCAGCAGGAGGAATCCGCTCCAGCCGCTCAGGCCGCTCACGAGATAGCCTATCCCCCTCCCCGCGGTGAAGGCGCCGGTGTTCAGAATGGCAAAGAAGATGACCGTCAGGATGCTGAACATGGCAACGAGGACTGACGCCCTCTTGCCGATGAAGTAGCCGGCCATCAACACCGGCAAATAGAAGAAGTTAAGCATCATCATCCTCTCGTCAACAGTGTAGCTGATGCAGATGATGCCCAAAAGAACCACCAGAACGGTTATATTCTCGAAATTGGACGTGACGTAGGCTTTGAACTTCTGCATACGGTTTTACTCCTCCGGTTTCAAGAAGCCCATCGGGCGACAGCAAGGCAATAACGACCGTTCGCGAGGGCAGCAAGATTTGTGCCGCTCAATGTAGGCCTGCGACCTTTCTGAATGCCCGGCGGCGCATCAAGGGCCCACTCGCCCGCCCGTCGGCCGGGGTGTCATAACTCATTTTTTCACGACATGTTCTGCCGTCCGCACCCCGCCGGGATACGTCTACCCTGTTTTGGAGAAAAAGAGGAATCGCCTCGCCGCGTACGAGGGGCCCCCTGATGCAATGCCCAAAGCGTCCCGGAATGTTCGCAAATTGTTCGCAATCCGCCCAGAATGTCCTTGACACACTTGAGCGACAAATGATACAAATACGTTCGGAGCGAGGAAGTAGAGGCAAATGACCCCGATGACTTGCTCTATCTTCCGACAGCGTGTCCGGCTCTCATGGGGCGGAGAACGCAGGTTTTTTTCATGAAATCATTCAACAAAAAGGGAGACGGCGGAACCACGAGCCTGCTGTTCGGCCACCGCGTGCCGAAGCATTCCCCCCGCACGGAGGCTTACGGCGCGATAGACGAGGCGAACTCAGCGCTTGGGCTGGCCCGTGCGCTGGTCTCCGACAAGAAGCTGAAACAGATAATCCTTGACATACAGAAAGAACTTTTCATCGTGGGCACCGAGTTGGCCGCGCTGCCCGATGAGAGCTCGAAGCTGAAGAACAGGGTTTCGGAAGCACACACATTGAGGCTCGAAAGGCTGATTGAGGACCATGAAAAGCTCTTTGAGATGCCTAGGGCTTTCGTTCCACCGGGCGGCACTCCCGGCGCGGGGGCGCTCGACCTCGCACGTTCGACAATCAGGCGGGCGGAACGCCGCATCGTGAAACTCCTCGACGAGGGAGAAGTGGAAAATCCCGAACTGCTTTGCTACTGCAACCGTTTGGGCGACCTGCTGTTTACGCTGGCGCGATATGAGGAGCTGAGCGAGAGCTCGACCGATTCCTCGTTGTGACGAAAGGGAGGGTATCGATGGACCTGTTGCTGAAAGGGAAAGTTGCGGTTGTGACGGGTGGCGGCCGGGGTATCGGCACCGCCATCGCGATGGGGCTCGCCGAAGAAGGCGCACACATTGCCATCGCCGAGATCGACGAGAAGAGCGCCGGGAAGGCGGCAGAGGAAATCGGGAAGAAAGGCGTGAAGGCCATCGGCATCACCACCGACGTGACCGACCCGGCAAGCGTGGAGGCGATGGTGAAACGGGTCGAGTCCGAGCTCGGGCCGGTGCAGATACTCGTCAACAACGCCGCCAAGCTTCCCGCGTTCATGACGTTCGTCGAGGAAAAGAACAGCGGCCAGTCTGAGCAATTCTGGGAAAAAGTCGTCGATGTCTGCTACCACGGCACCGTCAACTGCACCGCCGCCGTCATCGAGGGAATGATAGAGCGACAGTATGGCAAGATAATCAACATGGCGTCCGACGCGGGCAAAGTCGGGGAACCGCGTCAGGCCGTGTATGCGGGCGCGAAGGGCGCGATAATATCGTTCACAAAATCGATCGCGAAGGAAGCCGGAAGGTACAGCATCAACGTCAACGCCGTCTGCCCCAGCATGACCAAGACCGAGGCAGTTCGCGAAATGCTTTCCGACGAATTCGAAAAGAAGGTCGTGAAGGCTTATCCCATGCGGCGGCTGGGCGAGCCACAGGACATCGCGAATCTCGTCGTGTTCCTCGCCTCCGACCGGGCGTCATGGATCACGGGGCAGGCAATCAGCGTGAACGGCGGATACGCCACCGCATGAGGAGAGCGCGCTAGTGGACTTCGAGATTCCGGAAGAAACCCGCCAGCTCCGCGACGCCGTGAGGCGGTTCATCGAGCGGGAAATCGCGCCTCTGGACGAGCAGATCAAGGACGAGGACGTCATACCCATTGACCTCATCACCGAGGCCAGACGCCGGGGAGTCGCGGCGGGCTTCTACGGAATGTACATGCCGGAGGAAGTCGGCGGAGGCGGGCTCGGGCTGGAGCCGACCGTTCTCGTGCTCGAGGACGTGGCGAAGCAGGGCTCGCGGCTGGCTCGTTTCGCGCTGGGAGGGCTGGGCGGGCCCACACCCATCCTGCTCGGATGCAACGAGGAGCAAAGGGAGCATTTTCTGCTGCCCGTCATGCGGGGCGAGAAGACCAACTGCTTTGCGCTCACCGAGCCGGGAGCCGGCTCCGATGTCGCCTCTATCCAGACGGCCGCCGTCAAGGACGGCGACAACTACGTACTCAACGGAGTGAAGCACTTCATCACGAACGGCCCCTATGCCGACTTCGCGATGGTATTCGCCGTCACCGACAAATCGCTCGGCGCCCGTGGCGGCGTCACCTGCTTCCTTGTGGAAAAGGGGACGCCGGGCTTCTCCGTCGCCCGTGTTCAGAAGACGATGGCCGGAGACGAGCTCCAGGCCGAGCTTGCGTTTGAGGACTGCGTCGTCCCCTCGAAGAACATCCTCGGCGAGGTCGGGCAGGGATTCCTCCTCGCGATGCAGTGGATCGGACATGGACGCCTGATCATCGGCGCGATGTGCGTCGGCACCGCCGACATGCTCCTGGGGATGTCCGTAGATTACGCCAAGCAGCGGGTGCAGTTCGGCAAGCCGATCGCCACCAAGCAGGCAATCCAGTGGATGCTCGCCGATTCGGCCACCGAGATATATGCGGCCCGGATGATGCTCTACAACGCCGCATGGAAGGCCGACCGTGGAGAGAACATTATCAAGGAAACCTCGATGGTGAAGCTGTACGCCACCGAAATGGTCAACCGAGTGGCCGACCGCGCGCTTCAGATTCACGGCGGCATGGGCTACATGCGCGAGTTTCCCATCGAACGAATCTATCGCGAGGTGCGCGTCCTGCGCATTGTCGAGGGCACATCCGAAATTCAGCGCTTCATCATCTCGCGGTTTCTTTTGAACGAATAATGCGCGGCGCAGACCGGGGACAGAGAAGCTGTCCGACAATTAAGTTGCGGCGGGGACTGTCCCGGAATTACGGATGCGAAGCGTCGTAGATTCGGGACTGTCCTCATCGCGCGCCTCCCCACCTTAATCGTCGTGGGGATATTTCTGTAGGGGCGCACGGCCGTGCGCCCCTACAGAATAATATGTGACGAGGTAGCAAATGAATTTTCTGTTGCGCGAAGGCCGTATCGGCCAGATGGCGCTCCGCAATCGGATCGTCATGGCGGCCATGCACCTGGGCTACGCCGAGGACGGCTTTGTCACCGAACGCTTCGTCCAATACTACGAAGAGTGCGCCAAGGGGGAAACCGGCCTGATAGTCCTCGGCGGGTTCAAAGTCCACAGGCTCGGCGGCGGCGGCATGGGATTCCTCAGCATCGACGACGACAAATACATCCCAAACCTGAAGGAACTCAACTCGCGCCTTCAATCGCACGGCACGAAAACCGCCGCCCAGCTCTTTCACGCTGGACGGTATGCGTTCTCGTTCCTAATGGATGGCGAGCAGTCTGTGTCGGCGTCGGCGGTCCCGTCCAAACTCACGCGGGAGACTCCGCGCGCACTGTCCATCCCGGAAATAAAGGAAATCATTGAGCACTTCGCCTCGGCGGCGGTCAGGGCGCGCGAGGCGGGCTTCGACGCGGTCGAGCTCATCGGTTCCACCGGCTACCTCATCAGCCAGTTTCTCTCCCCGCTCTCGAACAAGCGCGACGACGAATACGGCGGCTCGCTCGAAAACCGCGCCCGCTTCGGCGTCGAGGTCATTCAGGCCGTCAAGCGCGCGTGCGGCGCCGATTATCCCGTCATCATGCGTCATTCCGGCGCAGAACTGATGGAGGGCGGAAACTCGATCGACGATTCCGTCGAGATCGCCCGGCTGTTTGAAAAGGCAGGAGCCGACGCCATCAGCATTCAGGTGGGCTGGCACGAGTCGCGGGTGCCCACCGTGGCCACGTCGGTCCCGCGCGGAGCGTTCGTGTTCCTGGCCGACAAGATGCGGCCCGCGCTCGAAGTGCCCATCATCACCTGCAACCGCATCAACGACCCGTCGCTGGCGGAGCGGATTCTTGCCGAGGGCAACGCCGACTTCGTCGCGATGGCGCGCGCCCTCAACGCCGACCCCCACTTTCCCAAGAAGGTGCGCGAGGGACGGCTCGACGACATCATCCCGTGCACCGGCTGCAACGAGGGGTGTCTCGACATGATTTTCTTGGGCCAGCCTTCGACCTGCATGAACAATCCCATCAGGGGACGCGAGGCGGAACTCGCGTTGACCAGGGCGACCAGGTCGAAAAAGGTTGTCATCGTCGTCGGGGGCGGCCCGGGTGGATTGGAGGCGGCGCGCGTGCTCGCCGAGCGCAGACACAAGGTGACCCTTTATGAAAAGGGCGACCGGCTCGGCGGGCGGCTCGCACTGAGCGCGATACCGCATGGCCGTGAGGAGTTCGAGAACACCGTGCGATACCTCGAGAGGGCGGCGCGGAAGGCGGGCGTCGAAATCGTCCTTGGAACGGAGATGACTCCCGAACTGGCCAAGAAGGAGAAGCCCGACGCCCTCGTGCTCGCGATGGGCGCCACTCCGCGCGTGCCCGACATTCCCGGAATCGACGGCGCCAACGTGGTTCTGGCCGAGGACGTGCTGGCGGGCGCTGCGCCGCTCGGCCGCAAAGTTGTCGTCATAGGCGCCGGTGGAGTCGCGTGCGAGGTGGGCATCTATGCGGCGCGCAGGGGCTGCGTTCCGCCGGAGGTCGCCGTGTTTCTGGCCGAAAACGGCGTCCTTTCGGCCGAGGATGCGCTCGGCATGGCGCGCAGGGGTCCGCGCACGGTCACCCTCGTTCGCCGAGGCATGAAGGTCGGCGATTCGCTCGGTCGGAGCACAAGATGGGTGGTCCTGCAGGAACTGGAAAAGCTCGGTGTAAGGGCGATAACCGAGGCGCAATACATACGAGTCACCGACGGCGGCCTGCTGATAGAGGTCGGAGGCCAGAGGGAACTGCTCGAGGCCGACACGGTCGTGCTCGCCGCCGGTTACGAGACCTACCCTCGGCTCAAGGAGAAGTGGCAGGGAGCCGCAGCGGAGATTCACTTTGTCGGCGACGCTCACGTGCCCCGGAAAGGCATCGACGCAATTTACGAAGGCACGCTCGTGGGCCGGCGCATATGATTCGAGGAAGAAACAAGTACGTGTACGACAAGGGCATTTTATAAGAGGAAGCAAATGGCCGAAGACAGATTCTCGCTGGAAGGCAAAGTTGCAATTATCACCGGCGGCAGCCGTGGCATAGGCCGCGCAATCGCGCTCGAATACGCCGGGGCGGGAGCCGACGTGGTCGTGGCGAGCCGCAAGCTGGACGCGTGCAAGACGGCCGCCGGGGAAATCAAAAAACTGGGCGGACGCGCGCTGGCCGTCGCGGCCCACACGGGCAAGCCGGAGCAACTCGAAAAGCTCGTCGACGAAACGCTCAAACAGTTCGGCAAAGTCGATATCCTGGTGAACAACGCGGGCACCAATCCCCACTTCGGCGCCACGATCGATATAGAAAAGGGAGCGTGGGACAAGACGTTCGAGGTGAACGTTGACGGCGTCTTCTTTCTCACCCAGCTCGTGGTCAACAAATGGATGCGCGAGCACGGCGGCGTGATAATCAACATGGCGTCGGTGGCCGGACTGAGGCCCGCGCCCATGACGGGAACGTACTCGGTCACGAAGGCGGCGCTGATAATGCTCACCGAAGTGCTCGCCGCCGAGCTTGGCGTGTTCGGCATCCGCGTGAACGCCATCGCGCCCGGCTTCATCAGGACCGACATGAGCAAGGCCGTCTGGACGAGCGACATGTTCAAGGTGCGGTCGAAGATGTTCCCCGTCCCGCGCCTGGGCGAAACCGAGGACATCGTCGGCGCGGCGCTTTATCTTGCTTCCGACGCGTCGGCCTTCATGACGGGCGAAACCATCGTCATCGACGGCGGCGCGCGTCACGTCGGCTGAACGACCCAACGGGATAGATGCGAAGATACCTATACGCGACGAGCTGCTATGCGCTGTTTATCGTTGCCCTGCATTTCTTGAGCGGCCGCTTTTCGCCGCTGTCCAGTTGGGGTTTCTACCACCTGAACGAATTCCCGAAGTCGGTCCGCATACTCCTCTGTCTTGTCGGCGCAGTGGTCTGTCTGCCGCCGATAAATTCGCTGCTGTCGGCCGCGCTGTCGAAGATGGCGGACAGAGCGGCAAAGCTGAAAGCCGGATTCCCCCCGCACGTCGCATACATCCTGATAAGCGCGCTCTTCGCCGTGCTGTTCTGGTGGCTGCGCAGCGGGAACATCTTCCTCGGCGACGGCGTAACGCTGGCGCAGATCGTCCGCAGCGACGAGGCGTTGAAACACTACGTGGGCGGCTGGGCCGGACACGTGACTTCCCACCAGATACTTGATTTCTGGATCGGCCGCAACCTGCACAGGATTCTTTCGGGCGTTCTGAAATTCGAGCCGTACGACACCATTGCGCTCCTGAGCTGCGTTGCGGGAGCGCTCTTCTGCTTTGCCGCGCTCGAAATCGGACATTTGCTCTGGGACGACTGGCCGCACAGGCTCGGCTTCGCGAGCGTCGTCTTCACCACTGGAGCGATGCAGCTTTTCTTCGGCTATGTGGAGACGTACGGACTCTCGGCTGCGGCCCTCGCGCTCTTCTGCCTCACAACTTTGCTGTACGCGCGCGGCCGGTGCGGCATATGGCTTCCCGCCGCGCTGCTTGCGCTGAGCGCGTCGCTGCACCTGCTCACCTTCGGCGCGGGGCTCGCGCTGCTGTTCGCGTGGGTGCACCGTTCCCGCGAGCGGGGGAAGTACTGCATGGTTGAGTTCGCCCTTATGGCATGTGTGCCTCTCGTGGTGGTGGCAATATATTTCGTCATCCTGCACTCGCTCGGATTCTCGGTTAATGAAATCTTCTTCTCAGGCGCTCGCGGAGAATACGAGGGCGTCTTTTTCCTCGCGCTGTCCAGGAGGGGTTTACCGCTGGAACGATACTCCCTTTTCTCGGTCGCCCACCTGATCGACATATTCAACGAGATTGTGCTGGTTTCGCCGTTCGGGCTTTTCCTGTGTGTTGTGTCGCTTCCCCGATTCCTGAAGGCGGACCGCGTCGCAAGGCCGGAGGCGCTGATCCTTCTCCTCACGTGTGTCGTTTACCTTGGGGTGACGTTGACGGCCGCGCCGCTGTTGGGCGCGCGAAAGGATTGGGATGTGTTCGCTCCGCCGTGGATTTTCATCACGATGCTGGGCGCGTACATGCTGATGCGGGCAATTCCCGACGGCGCCGCGGTGCGCAGAATACTCATCATCGTCGTGGCGGTGTCGCTGGTGCACTCCGTCCCGTGGATACTTTCCAACGCGCGCATCGACCTCGAAAAATATCTGGAGTACAGGGGCGAGGGCAAATCGTTCGAGCAGGAGGGCCTGATTGAACAGGCGAGCGAAAACTACGAGAAGGCGCTCGCGATAAACTTCACGCCGGAACTCGCCTACAAGGTCGCGGGGCTTCAGATAAGAAGCGGCCGGTTGTTTGAGGCGGTTGACCTTCTGAAGAAGGCGATTCGCGAGGAAAACCGATCGGAGCTGGCAATATTTCTCGAACAGGAGGATGCGCACTACCTGCTCGGCTCGACTTTCTTGGGACTGGGAAAAACCGATGAGGCCATCGCGGAATTCAAGAAGGCGATTGACCTGTGGGAGTTCCGGCACAACAAGAGCTTCCGCCACTTGCCCGATGCCTACTACCATCTCGGCGTGGCATACATGAAGGCGGGCAACTACGCGGCCGCCGAGAAGGCGTTCCTTTCGGCGCTGGAGACGGGCGGCGATATTCCGCTCGCGCACCTCGCGCTGGGCGAACTGTACGCTCGCTATCTGAACAAGCCCGACGCCGCGCGGGAGCACCTCCGGAAATATCTCGAAACGAATCCAGGTGACGAGCAGGCGACGGAATTGCTCGAAGGACTGAAATCCGATGCCTGAGAAAGTTGGTTCCTGCAACGCATGAGGTCGAGCGGGTCGCACAGTTGAGCCGGCGTAGTGCTCCTGCTGGGAACCGCCTGCAACTCCGGACTGCTCAGGAGAAAGGCGCAGAATGACAAAAATCAAGATAGACATCGACCGCAAAATCGGCGTCATAAACTCGAATATTTACGGCGGGTTTATCGAGCATATGGGCCGGTGCATCTATGGCGGAATATACGAGGAACACTCGCCTCTGTCCTACGAACGCGGCTTCCGCAAAGACGTGCTGGAAGCGGTTAGGGCGCTGCGTCCGGCGCATCTCCGATATCCGGGCGGCAACTTCGTCTCCGGCTACCACTGGCGGGACGGAATCGGGCCGAAGGACCAGCGTCCGCGACGAAGAGAGCTTGCATGGCATACGGTCGAGCCGAATCGATTCGGCACCGACGAGTTCATCGAATATTGCCGCGCCGTCGGCACGGAGCCGTTCCTGTGCGTGAATCTGGGAACGGGCGCCCCCGAGGAAGCGGCGGCGTGGGTCGAGTACTGCAACGAAACCGCCGATTCGTTCTATGCCAACCTGCGCCGAGCCAACGGTCATCCGGAGCCGTATGATGTGAAGTACTGGGGACTCGGAAACGAGATGGGAGGATTCTGGCAAATCTGCGCCAAGAACGCCGAGGATTACGCGAAGATTGCGGTCGAAGCCGCAAAGATGATGCGCTGGATCGACCCGTCCATTAAGCTGGTTGCGGTCGGCGCACTCGCCATTGCCAACCCGCTCACGTGGAACCTCACGGTCCTCGACAGGCTCGCCGGTTTCGCGGATTATATCGCGCTCCACATTTACGTCGGCAACTCCGACTATTACAACAACGTGGCATCCCCCTTGGTTGCGCAGAAACAGATAGACCTGTTCAACGCCACCATCACGGTCGCGCTTGCCGACAAGAAGGTGCCCCCGACCGAGATCGCGATGGACGAATGGAACGTCTGGTATCGGACGTTTGGCTCGGAGTTGGAGGAGCGGTACAATCTGGCAGACGCGCTGGTTGTCGCCGGATTCCTCAACGTGATGCACCGCAATTGCACGACCGTAACGCTCGCAAACCTTGCGCAGATGGTGAACGTGATCGCTCCGATCGTCACCAGCGAAGGGGGCATGTTCCTCCAGACGATTTATTATCCTCTGAAGCTGTACCGCGACCACTGCCTCGAAATATCTCTGGACGCGTTTGTGAATTCGCCCTCCTATCAGACGAAGATATTCAACGAAATGGAGTCCACGGGCGAGGGCGCTCCGCTCGAAACGGTCCCCTATCTCGATGCTTCTGCGACCACCGATACGACCGGAACCCGGCTGAGCCTGGCCGTGATAAACCGGCACATGGAAGAACCCATCGAAGCCGAGGTCGGACTCGGAGGCTTTCAACCGAAAAAGAAGGCCGTCGTGTACGAGATAAACGGGCCCGATGTGAAAGCGGAGAATTCATTTGAGAGGCCCAACAACGTGAACATTCGGGAGAAGGATTTTTCGGATGTCTCGCGTGAGTTCACGTACTCGTTTCCGGCACATTCCATCACGCTCATGAAACTCACGCAGGCTTGATTGAGTCAGCTCCTGAGACGTGACCCGACAGGCGGCAGATTACGCGCACCAGAAATCAGACATGGGGAGCATGGGATCCGACCTCGAACGACTACAGCTCGACTTTGAAGAGGCCTTTGAGCGAGTAGCCGGCGGCTATCGAGGCGACGAAGAAAACGACGAGCCAGTGCACGTTCCAGCCGAGCACCTTGATCGTCTGCGGTGGAAAATCGACCCGTATTTCCTCCAGTCCCGACCCTTTCGGCAGCGGGTCCTGGCCGGGGGCAAAAAGCATCGCCTCTAGGCCCGGCTGCGTCCTCGCGGTGTACACGCGCCGAACCTCGTCGGAAACAAGTATGGGCTCGTCCACGCGCTCGTCTCCGACGAGAATCGAAAGCTTGTGCTCGCCCTCCCGAACGGCGCCGATGCGGAAGTTGACCTCCTCTCCTCCCATGCGAAGAAGCGGCGTCTCCATGCGCAGCCCGTCGTCGGTCTCGACCGAGACGGGGAGTTTCTCGGCGGCTGCGGTTTCAATGAGTTTCAGCTTGACCAGCGCGGTCTCGCCGGGCCTGAGCGGCCTGGAGGCGTAGCGTATTCCCAGTTGGACCAGGATCAGAACGACGGGGACAATCATGACCAGCATCGGGACGACCGAGTATTTCATGTACGTCAGGTTGGTTCGGAGAATCCGCTTCTGCGCGTCGAGCATAAGGCCGAGGTCGTCTTTGAACAGACGCACCTCCAGGAAGTAGGCGCTGATCTTGTCCTTTGTCCTCCTGATGGCCGATTGGTTGGAGGTGTATTTGAAAATCACGACCATCACGATTCCCGTCAGGACGGAGACCGCCAGCAGCCCCCATATGGGGGAAAGGTCTCTGAACGGCAGAAAGACCAGGTCGAACGCCGCCGTGATGATTCCGTTGACAGCCTGCATGTTTTCTCCGGAACGAAGCGCTCAGGAAATGTAGCCCAGCCCCTGAAGCTTCTTCTTGATTTCCTCTTCCGAGTCGGATTCCTCGAGACGCTCGATTTCGCGTTCGAGCGCGTGCGTGATGAATTCTTCGACCGAGGAATATCCGGCCAGATCGGAATAGTGCTTGACCTTCTTGAGCAGTTCCTTGTCGAGTTTTATCTTAGAGCCGAACATTTAACCTCCCCGTACGGGTTCAGGGTTCGGGATTCGAGCTAATTCTTCTCCCTTTTCCCCTCTTGACCCTTTCGCCTTTTCCCCTTTCTATTAAAACACCGGCCTGCCGGTCATGTTGGCCGGCGGCGTTATGCCGAACTCCATCAATATCGTGGGCGTGAGGTCGCGCAGGCGCGGGTCGGCGATCTTCAGCTTGCGGTTCGCCAGAAACACGCCCGGAACCACTTCGGCGGCGATGCAGTGGTCGCCGCTCCACCTGTCGTCGTTGTCGGTGAACAGTTGTTTCGGAAACGAGCCGATGGCGGTCTCCCACGACGCGCGATACCCACGGTTGTAGCCGATGATGGCGTCGGGAACGATTCTCTCGTCGGGATTCGTGTACACCTCCCTCGTCTTGTACACGCGCAGTATCGCCTGCTCGCCCGTCTTCGGGTCTCGAACTTCGAGCAGCTTTCGGGCGATCTCGTCCAGCAGCGCATCCTTTTCCGATGGATCGACCACTCCCCTGCCCTCGCGTCCTCTTTCGTTGATGTACAGTCCGTTGAGGCCGAGCGCGTAGGCGCGGGTGCCCGCCCAATTGACGTTCGAGTAGAACTCCCCCTCGGTGTCCTTGGTGAGGGCGATGTATCCGTTATCCTTGAGCCAGGTGCCCAGGTTGAAGGCGCGATAAAACGGAGCGAACCCGTGGTCGGACATCACGATGACCGTGGTATCGGAATCGGCCTTCGCGAGCGCCTTGCCGAGCACTTTGTCCATCTCCATATAGATGTCATACAGCACATGCCCGTACTTCTGGGCGACTTCCTTGTCATAGAGGGGATGCTTCGGATCGATCAGCCACCACAGCATGTGCGAGTTCTGGTCGAGGCTGCAGAAGTAGAAGAAGAGGAGACCCGAATCGAAATTCTCGAGCACGTAGTCATACATCGCCAGGCGTTCGCGGAGCACGATGCCGGTCTGTCCGAGGTAGTCTTCTACGCCGAGCACGTCGGAGGAAAACGCCTTCGTGTCCTCAGGCATCCCCTGCGTGTAGAAACAGCCTACCTTCTTCGCCAGTTTGGCGGCATAATCGTCGGGCGTGGATATGGGCAGAGCCGGGTCGAGGGGGTCGATGTTTATCGGGGAGACGTACAGGCCGAAGCTGGGCCTGACCTCTTTCAGGTAAAACCGGCATATCCCGCTCACGCTCTGAAGAAACGGAACGGCCACGAATTTCACATGCACCCAATCGCTCCATTCGCCGACGTTAAGCAGTACTTCGCTGTCCTGAACGACTATCTTCGCAACGGAATTTTCCGGGTCGACGTGGACGGTGAAGTCCACGGTCAGCTTCGGCTGCTCCTTCTTGAACGTGTTCTTGGGGCCGACGAGCTGGGCCTCGACCGTGTTGTTGCGAACGTCCACCGGATAGATTTTTCCGCCGGAGACGTCGTCCTCTTTAAATCGTTCGGGCGCGTCGGTGTAAAAGGAGAACGTTCCATACGTGCCGAGGATGTCGGGCGTGCCCATTCCGGAGAGCGAGCGCCCCTCGCATTCCACCGGCGGAAAATTCGCGGGTATCTTGATGACCGTCGTCGGCACTCCGTTTTCTTCCAGAATCTGCCAGAAGGCCTTGCCCCTGCGCAGCAGCGTTGTCTTGCCGCCGGAGAGCGGTATCACCCAGTCGCCGAGCGATATGGTGCGCTTGGGGTCCTCGGTCTTGCTGGTGGAGAGATACGGCAGGTATGTTTCGGGCTCGCGATGAATGAAATCGAAGATGCCGTGCCCGCCGGGGTCCATGCCGGTGATGAAATCCGACCACGCCACCGGACTCTGGGGCGGAATGCTCGTGCCGAGGGGTACGAAGAAGCCTTGTCGGGCGAACTCGGCGAAGTTGGGCATCTTGCCGTCGGCGATCATTCGTTTCAGAATGTTCGGGTCCATCCCGTCGATGCCGAGCACAATCACTTTCTTCTTCGGAGGGGCCGCGTGTCCGACTCCGCATGAGACGAGCGACACGCAAAGGATGAAAAGTAAACTGAGCGCGGCGGCCGCGACCAATGTATGCTTCTTAACGCCGTTCATCGACGATGTCACCCCCTAGTGGATGGTAATAATTGTAGTTGTCAGTGTGATGCAAGATTCCGTAGGGGCGCACGGCCGTGCGCCCCTACAAGGACCCACAATACAAAGTCAAAAGGCTCCTAGCTATCCGCCTTCGCAGCGGTTTCGGATTCCTCGAGAAGCGATGTGCCGTCCATGTGTGCGGGGATTGGAATTCCGAAAACATCCAGCACGGTAGGCGCGACATCCGTCATGTGCACGTTTTCGCCGCGCATTTTCCGGTTGGAGAAGAACACTCCGGGAACAAGCGAGGGGTCTATGCAGTGGTCCCCGCTCCAGCTCTTGGTGTTGTCGTCAAAGACGACCTCGCTGACCATCCCGGTCACGGAATCCCATGAGGCCCGATAGCCGGCATTGTAGCCCACAATGATGTCGGGCGCGTTCTCTTTGTAAGGACCCGAATATATGCGCGCGCTGTCGTACAGCTTGGTGATTCCAACCTCGCCGGTTTCTTCGTCCCTCAGACCGGAAAGCTTCTGGATAAGCTCCTTCTTCAACGCATCGGCCTGTTCGCCCGGCTCGACGGTTCCCTTTGCCTCGCGTCCCTTTACGTTCAGAAAAATGCCGCCCAGCCCAATTGCAAAGGCCTTTGTCTTTGTCCAGTCAACTCCCTTGAACCACTGACCGGCGGCCTCGCCGTCTTTCAGGTGGAGATATCCATTCAGGTAGAGCCAGGAGTTGAGGTTGACGCCCCGACGGAACGAGTTGAATCCGTGGTCCGACATAATCACGAGCACGTCGTTCTCACGCATCTTTTCGAGCACCCGGCCCACGAGGCCGTCCATCTTCATGTAGAGGTTTACGATGGCTTCCTTGAAGTTTTCGGTGTCCTTGTCGCGGTTGGCCGGATGACGCTCGTCGAGGTAGCGCCAGAAGAGGTGTTGAATCCTGTCGGTGATGTCGAAGACGCACACGCACAGGCCGCGCCGCGTCTTATCCAGCGCGTTGAAGAACATCTTCTCGCGTTCCTCGTGGATGAGGTAACACTGCTCTTCGAATTCCTTTTCGCCGATGATGCGCTCGTTGATGGCCCACGTGTCCTCGGCGAGCCCCAGCGTCGCATATCGGCCGAGCAGTTTCGAGAGATAAATCGAGTAGATGAACGGGTGCGAGATCGGCAGCGCCGGCTTGGACGGGTCGATGTTTATCGGCGTCACATACAGCTCGAAATGCGGCTCGGTCTCCTTGAGCAGGAAGCGGCAGACGCCATACACCTTGATGCCGGGAGCGGCCTTGAACCCGAGCCGGACCCAATCGGAATATTCCCCCTTCCGGAGGTTAATCGCCTGACCGTCGATTCTGAGCTTGGCTGCCTCCGAATCGGCCCCGAGCGTGACCTCGAACGGAATCCTCATCTCCGAGGACTTCTTGAGAAACGTGTTTTCCGGACCGCCGATGAAAGAGCGCACCGTGTTGCCGTTTCGCTCCACCCGAATCTCCGTGCCGCCGGTGTATCCGCCTTCGCCCCGCTCGTGGGTCGTGTAATGGGTGAACGACCCCTGCGTGCCCTTGAGGTCGGGAACGCACATGGCGGAAAGCATCACGCCCCTGAACTTCTCGGGCGGAAACGTGATGGGAACCCTGAGCACGGTGGAAAAAATTCCGTGCTCGCCCAAGATGCTCCAGAAGGGCTTGCTCTTGCGCAGGAGTCTTATTTCCGGCTTGCCCAACGGAATCGCATATTTGCCCAGCGACAATGTCCTGCGCGCCTTCCCGATGTGCGCGGAGGAGAGGTCGGGCAGGTACGTCCTCTTGTCGCGCGTGAGAAAGTCGTAAATATTGTGGCGGCCGGGATTGACGCCCGTCATGAACGAAGACCAGGCCACGGGCGAAATGGGAGGACAGGTGGTGTTGAGCCTCGCATACGTGCCCGTCTCTTTGAGCCTGGCGAAGTTGGGCAGCTTTCCCTCGGAGATGAGTCTGTCCACCATGTTGGGGTCGAGGCCGTCCAGTCCGACGATGAACATCCGGTCGGCGCTGCTGCGGCCATACGCCTTTTTCTTCCGCAGCCCCCTGAACAGGTATCGCACCGGCCATGTCAGCATCAGGAAGAACGCGAAGAACACGGCGAGGAAGACCACGAAGAACGACGTGAGAAACGCAAAGCCGGCGCCCGGGCCGATGTAGGCGTGTGCGTCGCGGGGAAATGCGACCAGCCACGCTGCGGCCAGCACAAGCGCGGCCGCCGCCCGCGCGGCCCTTTGCCGCGTTCCAGCCTCGACGGGCCTCTCAGCTTTCCATGTATTGAAGAATGATTTCGGCGACATCGGTGATGTTAAGGTCTTCCTTCGGTTGTTGCGCCGACCACAGGAACGCGTCGTCCCACGTATGCATACCCGTGAGCGCGCTTCGTCCGAAAAGCTCCTTCCGCTTCGGCGAGCCCTTGATGTCGAACCCGTATTTCGAGACAGCCACGAGGTTCGGCCCGCGCTCGGCGAAGGGGCCGTCGTATGCCTCGTCCCTCTCAAAAACTCTGTCTATTACGCGCTCACCGTCGCAGGTGAGCTCGGCCAGCCCGGCCGCGATGTCGGCGGTGATGGGCTTCACGTCCTCCGGTTTCACGCAGCCCTTGGGAAATTTCCCGACGAGGTTGAGGTATATGCGCGACGGGTCGAGCGCGAACGCGCGCGTGCCCTCGCCTATCGCCTCGATAGTGTCGGCTTCGTCCGATTCGAGCGTCAGGAACCCCTCCTGCTTGAGCCATGCGCTGAGATAAAACTCGTTCTTCACCCCGACGAAGCCGTGGTCGGAGAGGATGAAGAAACCGGGCGTGGGCTCCTCGGCGTCCACAAGCCGCTTGAATCGTGAATGAATCCGCCCGATGAAGGAATCGACTGTGCGGTAGTAGTTCAAGAACGCATCGTGACACGGATGCGTCGTGTCGTCGAGCGCGTCCCACAGGTAGTGGTGAAGCCTGTCGGTCCCCGTGACGACGACCTCGAAGTAATCCCATGCCTCGTTATCCCAGAGGAAGTTGACGGCGCGCTCGCGGGCTTCGAGGGTCCTGGCGAGTTCGGTTATCAGGTACGAGTGGTCGTCGCGCGCGCGGAGCGTGTCGATGTCGATGATGTAGCCGCCCTGTTCCAGTTTCGGAAGAAGCGAGGGCGGATGAACCGCCTTGCGCAGGCTGAGCGCGACGAATCCGGAGATAAGAGCGCCCTCTATCGGACGGGCGGGATAGGTTGAGGGCTGATTGACGACGACGCTCCTCTTTTTCCTCTCCGCGAGCCTGTCCCAGATGGTGGGAGCGCGAAGGTCCTTGAACGACGGGAATCGCAGGCTGTAGGATTCGGGCTTGAGGTCGGTGAACCCGAAGATCGAATGCCCTCCCGGATTCTTTCCCGTCATGAAGCTCGGCCAACTGACGGCAGAGATTTCCGGCAAGGTGACCCGCATCTTGCTCAGATGGCCGGCGCGGACGATTTCGGCCAGTTCCGGCATGGTGCCGTCTTCGGTGAAGCGTTTCAAGAGCGTATGGGGAACTCCGTCGAGTCCGACCACACACGCTCGCTTTTTTTTCTTACTCCAAAATGGCGCCACAAGCAATTCGACCGCTTAGATATAACCAAGAGAACGCAGTCGTTCCTTAATTTTTTCCTCTTCTTCCTCGGTGTATTCCTCTTCGGTCCCTGACGGGGGAATGTGATTCATGAGCTCGAGCGTCCTAAGAATCTTGTTCACGCTCTCCTCGACGGATTCCTTATCGGTCTCGACGACTATCTCCGCGTTCTCCGGTTCTTCATACGGGTCGTCCACGCCGGTGAAATTCTTGATCTCGCCCCGCTCGGCCTTCTCGTAAAGGCCCTTCGGGTCGCGCTCCTTCAGAACCTTAAGCGGGCACTTGCAGAACACCTCGACGTATGAGCCGATGAGTTTGCGGTTTTCCGCACGTATGTTGCTGTAGGGCGAGATTGCGGCGGCGATGGCGACGACATCGTTGCGGGTCAGCAGGTGGCACACGAAGCCGATGCGCCTGATGTTGATGTCGCGGTCTTCCTTCGAGAATCCCAGCCCTTTGCTCAAGTTTGTGCGAATCACGTCGCCGTCGAGCACTTCCACCTTCAGGCCTCGTTCGAGCAGTACCCCCTTCAGTTCGCGAGAAAGCGTCGTCTTGCCGGAGCCCGATAGACCCGTGAACCAGAGCGTGAAACCTTTCATCGGTTAGTGCCTCCTTTGACTAGATGATGGATTTGCCGATCATGTTGTCAGGAATGTCAATGTCGAAATATTTCAGCACCGATGGGGCGATATCGTATATGGAATAGGTTTTCGGGCCGCCGGGCTTTTCCCCGGGGATGTGCCAGATGAAGATGCCCTCCTCGGCATGGTTGGCGTCGTCGGGGCCGGTATCGTTCTCGTACATGTACACCGAACCCACGCCGACCGATCCGGCCGAGCGCCAGTCGAGGTTGCCCAGGTACACGATGAGGTCGGGCGGGATGTTGTTCGTGACCCGGTACACCTCCTCGGGCTTGAAGACCTTGGTGTTGATGCACCTTCCGTTTTCGTCCTCGATGGCTTCAAGGCGCGCCTTGAGTTCGTCGCGGGCGGTCTCGTACTGTTCTTTGGGTATGACTCCATCGGGCTCGCGGCCCTGAACGTTCATGAAGATGCGGCTGTAGTATCCCCCCTCACCCCATACCTTTGTCTTGCTCCAATCGACCATGTCAACCTTGAATCTCTTTCGCTCGCTCGGGCGTTCCTTGAGCGTAAGGTAGCCCTCGCGCTGAAGCCACTCGTTTATGCATATCGCTCCGACCATCGTCTTTGCGCCGTGGTCGGAGACGACCATGACCGACGTGTCGGACGGCAGCGCGTCGAGCGTCCTCCCAATCTCGGCGTCGAGGCTCACGTAGTAATCGTGTATCACGTTCTCGTACTTGTTGCCGGGCTCATACAGCCGGTGGTTCTTGTCGGAGTAGCGCCAGAACCCGTGGTGTATGCGGTCGATGCCCATCTCGACCATGATTGCGAAGTCGTACGAATCCTTCTGAAGGAAGTGTCGAAACGCCTTGAAGCGGCGCTCGGTCATCACGTAGATGGCGCTCAGAAGCTCGTCCTTGCGGTCGGTTCGGAAGTTCTCGACGTCTATGATGTAATTGCCGTCGGCGACCTGGTCGAGCTCGGCCTTGACCTCGTCGGGATACGTGAACGAGACGTCCTTGCCGGGAGTGAGGAAGCTGGCAACGAGCATGCCGTTGAGCGGCTTGGGCGGATATGTCTGCGGCACGCCGAAGACCAGTGAACGCATCCGGTTGCGGGAGAGATGGTTCCACAGCGTCTTCGCCTTGACATACTTGGCGTTGGCGAAATACAGGTCTTCGTAGCCGTAGCTGCGGCGGTTGCGGAAGCCGTAGAAGCCGAGCATGCCCGGGTCGTGCGAGGTCATCATCGACGTCCACGCGGGCACGGTGATGGGCGGCAGGGTCGATTTGAGCGGCCCATGAAGCCCGTCGCCGACCAGACGCTTTATGTTCGGCAGGTCGCTTATCCACTTGTCGAAAACGAGGCTCGGCTCGGCGCAGTCGAGCCCCAGTATCACCAATTTTCCCAAAGAATCGGCTCCTATTCTCCGTTGCGGAAAGCCTTGAGCAGGATTTCGGCCACCTCAGGCCTTGTGAACTCCGGCGGCGGCGTCTGGCCGCGTCGGAGCATTTCGCGCACCTTCGTTCCGCTGAAGACGATGTGGTCGCGCGAGCTGTGCGGACACGTTTTCATCGAGGCCATACTGTCGCATGTATTGCAATAGAACGCGTTATCGAAAAACAGCGGGGTGATCCCGATTTCGTCCGGCTCGAATTCGCGGAAGATATGGTGCGCGTCGTAAGCCCCGTAATACGAGCCGACGCCCGCATGGTCCCTGCCCACGATGAAGTGGGTGCATCCGTAGTTCTTCCTGATGATGGCGTGGAATATCGCTTCCCTGGGGCCGGCATAACGCATCGCGGCCGGGAAGACGGACAGCGCGACCCGCGTTCTCGGATAATATTTTTCCAGCAACGCCTCGTAACATTTCATCCGCACTTCCGGCGAAATATCATCATCCTTGGTCGCTCCGACGAGCGGATGAATGAGGATGGCATCGACGATTTCGAGCGCGCATTTTTGGAGATATTCGTGGGCGCGATGAATCGGATTACGCGTCTGGAAGGCCGCTACCTGACGCCAGCCCTTCGCCTTGAAGAGCACGCGCATTTCCTTCGGGTCGAGCCTGTAGTTGTTCAGGACTTTGTGTTTCGGACGGTTGATGAGACTCACCTTCCCGCCCAGGTACACGTCGCCGAGGCTCTGAAGGTACTGGTTGCCCGGGTGCGCGACGTCGGCTGTTCGCAGAACGGTCAGCGCCTCGTGCTGCTTGTCAACCTCGAACTTGTCCTCGAGATGGAGAACGCCCAGGAGACCGTCGCTTTCGTCCAGCAGGGCGACCTCGCCGCCGACCTCGTACTCATCTCCCCTCCCCTGCTTGATGGAAAGGGTGACGGGGATGGTCCAGGGCAACCCCTTCGACAGCCTCATGAGGTCGAGGACGCTGACGTAGTCCTCTCTCGTCATGAAGCCCTCGAGCGGGCTCATGGCGCCGGTGGCGATCATCTCGAGGTCGCAAACTTCCCGGGCGTTGAGCACGACGGCGGGCATGTGCGACGCTCGTTTTTCCAGAGCCTCGCGCTCCTGTCCCTCCGCGGTTCGATTCACGAGTTGTCCGCCGTGCGGCTTAATCATATAGAAAGACCGTGTTCGCAAACAGAGTTATCGTATCTTCTTCCTAACTCAAGATAACATATTATTTTACTTGCATTAGGCTTGCCGTGTCAAGCTTGCTTCGAGTGACAAGCGGGCGGAGGTGAAAGGCATGAATCCGCAGCGGAAAACGCATTGGAGGGTCGAGTCGATTGCAGGTCGCTGGGTGTGCCTGAAGCACGGCCTCGACGGGCGGCCTTGCGCTGCCCTGAAAGACTCGTGTTGCCGAATCGTCATCCGAAAAAGAGCGACCTCCTTTTTTTCAGTGCCGAATCCACCATCTCCTGTATTGTATTCCGAAGCTGTCTGTTGAGCCGATTGATTATGACATTGTCCTTGAGGGCAGAGTCGTCGTACTTGTCGTACCTGATTATCTCTCCGAATTGAATGTACCATTTCGTGGGCATCGGAATGACCCCGAGCGGCCCGAGCCATGGAAACGTGGGCGTGATCGGAAGCAGCGGCAGCCCCACTATCTTGCCCAGCCAGTTTGCGTAGCCGAGCACGATGTAAATCTCTTCAGCGCCCACGACCGCGCACGGAACCACGGGGGAGCGTGTCCTGATGGCGAGTCGAACGACGCCGCCTCGGCCGAAGCGGGCGACATTGTAACGATTCTTGAAGCCCTTCGCCATCCCCTTTATGCCTTCGGGAAAAACGCCGACGAGTTGTTCCTGGTTCAGCAGCCTCTGGGCATTTTCCTGGCATGCCCTGACCTGGCCGACCGCATTCATGAATTCCGTCGCGAACGGAAGCTGGCCGAACCAGTCCTCGATCAGAAAGCGGGCATAGCGCCGGGCGGGATGAAACTTCCATATGGCGGTGGCCATCATGGCGCCGTCGAAGGGCAAAACACCGGAATGGTTGGAGACGATGAGAGTGCGTCCCTCGTTTGGAATGTTTTCGAGCCCCGTGGTGTCCACCCTCCAATATTTTTCGTACAGGAACGTCATGAACGACTCGAACTTGGTCTCGATATCGGGGACTTTGCCGAATTCGTCCATACGCTCCAACGTATCAATCAGTTCTTCATAATCTCCCGGCCCGGCGCCCGACAGAAACGACAGCACTCGTCCTATAATGCCTCTTTGTCGGCCTCTGGTTTTCCGAGACTTGGAGGCCGCCGAGCGCCTAATCTTCTTGACCGACACTCCGAGGTCGTCATCGCTCGAGCTGTCTTTCGATTCCTGGCTTTCCGAAACCTTGGCGGACCGCCTTTTCCTGGTCGATTTCCTCCGCTCGTCAAGCCTGCTTTCGAGCTTTGCAAGCCTTTCCTCGACCCGCTTCTCGATCTGCTCCGTCATATCGTCTGTGCCCGTCGCGGCACGTGACGATGTGGCGGCCGAGTTGTTCTTGCCGGGCCTTCGAGCTTTCCGGCCCTCGCCGTCGGATGAATTTCCGTTGGACTTAGTTTGTTTCTCGATTTCTGTTGTCATGAAGGACCTCGTCTCAATTTTCCCCTCGTGGCAGCCGCCGACTACTCCGCAGTGGAAACGCCCGCCATCTCCTCTGCCATCTCTTCGTTGGGCTCTTCCCCTTCCACCGGACGACCCACGCGGCCGAGGCGCTTGACCTCAAGGAATTCCTCGAGGGCCTCCCACGCGGCCTTCTTTGCCTCGAACCCCATTACCTCTCTTGCTCTCGCGCCGTCGGCCAGGCAGTGATATTTCAGAAAGTCGAGATGTTCGGGCGGAAACGGCCCCAGCTTGGCGATCCACAGGGCTCTGAAAAGGTTCTCGGCCACAGGGGTCGGCAACGGAAGCCGGGTCTTGTTGGCGAGCCTGAATATCATGCTCAGGGGAATCACCCGTTTGCCCACGATGTTGAACACGCCGGGAAAATCTTCGTCCACGGCCAGCTTGAAGGCGTCTATCACATCCTGCTCGGAGATGAACTGTACCAGTGGATTGTATGCGAGAACCGCCGGGCAAACAGGCATCGAGAGATAATGCGTCCAGCAGTTTTCCACCGTCGGCCCCATGATGGAACAGTGTCTCAGCACCGTGACGAGGGTTTCGGGATTGTCCTTCCAGAAACGCAGCAATTGTCGCTCGACCTCGACCTTGTCCAACTGAAATTCGTAATCCATCCGCGGCCGCGGCTGGTGATTCTCGGTCATATAATGAGGATTATCGAAATGAGCGCCGTATACCAACGTGCGGCTGCCCACCACTATCTTGCGCACGGGCGATTCAGAGCACGCGGACAGCGTGTGCATGGTCCCGATCGAATTCACTTCGTGCGCATACGTCGTGTCCTCGATGGGCCTTTGATAGAATCCGGTGTGCACAACGATGTCGGGTTTTTCTTCGTTCAGTATTTCAAGCATCATTTCGTCGGCGCGGGGATGGGTGAGGTCCACTTTGTAGAATTTCGTTTTCAGGAGCTTGTAGGGCGGCCTCTCAAGGTCCACCGCAACCAGTCGCTCATAGCGTGCATCCGCTTTCAACCGTTTGAGCAAATTGCTGCCCACGAACCCCGCTGCCCCGGTCAGCAGAACGCGCCGGCCTCCCGAGGTTTCTCCGGATTCGTTTTTGCGTGATGACTTTTTTGCCCCCTTACCCATTTTCCGCTCCGCTCTTTGCCGCTTTTGTATTCGGTTTATGTGTCAATTACTTTGCCATTTTTGTGAACCGATGTCAAGAGGGACCGTCTCTTGGGGGGTATGGCAGTGCGGATGGTATCTCTA
>CAZSKP010000013.1:0-21355 GCA_964607485.1 uncultured bacterium
ATTATGAGGAGAGCGCTCGCGGTGATGCAGAGTATGGGAATCCGCCATTGCTGTTTCATCCAATAGTGGTCTTGTCGGTAATCCGCTTATTCTACCCGGCTCTCTGAACCCCGCTCTCTTCAGGCA
Organism: uncultured bacterium; assembly: GCA_964607485.1. Taxonomy (GTDB): domain Bacteria; phylum Abyssobacteria; class SURF-5; order SURF-5; family SURF-5; genus CAZSKP01. The sequence goes on from CAZSKP010000013.1 coordinate 127, forward strand.
GGGGGCGAATGCAATCCGTTTGGTCTTCCGTTCACGATGCGCTGGCCGGATCGTTCGGAAGCTCGGGTTCGGCGGGAACTGTCTGCACCAGCTGACCCGTGACGTGTCCGATAAAGGTCCTGCTTCTCATCCTGAGCGGGATGCGCGGCTCGGACTCGCTCAGCCAAAGCGTCATCTGCCTCACCTTAGGCGGTTTATTTTTCTTCTCATCTTCGATCTTGTGGAATCTCGGCTCGATCCGGAGCGCATCGAATTCGCGGTCGGCGGCCGAGATTCTGTCGCGGGCCGTCACACTGTATTCCAGCGCATAGGAGTCGTCGCCGACGAGCACCGTGAATGCGCCCGAATCGCCCACTTTCAGGGGCTGCTGGCATATGATCAGGCCCAGGCAGACGGGGTCGATCGTGTTGGCGTCGAGGCAGATGGTTTTCCGCTTGGCCTCCCCTTTCTTCCAGCGCGTATAGTGAGCCTCCGAGGATTCGTAATCGAAAACAGTCTCGGTTTTCTTGAGCCTTCTGTTCTGCTGCTCGTCCACGTCGATTCTTCTCGCTCGTCCGGTCAAAGCATCCACCACGGCGACCGCATGCGCTCTGAATCTCCAGAAGATGTCCACAAGCTTCGAGGTTCGCGCGGTTCCCCTGAAGCGGTAATACGGCCGGTTTCCCTCGTCTTCGAGGCTTACGACGACTTTGCTTTCCGCCGATGGGATTCCGTTCCAGGCAAACTTGTACAGATATGTCCCCTGAGGGATTTCCGGTCTGTACGGGGAATCGGGCTGAAGCGCGGGCGCGACTGCAGGCGAAGCTCCGGCCGCGGGGCCGGTTCCGGCCGTAAGTATGACCATCGCGGCCGCAAAGGCGGAGCCGACCAACGCCATTCGACAGCCGAGCATGCTCCGCAGGATTGGCAACGGCGAGGGAATTCTCACTTGCGTTTCAGTTTGGTCTCGATCTGCCTCAGCAGCAGAGAGAGTTCGTCGAGGTCGAGCTTCGCCAAGAAACCTCTTGGCTCCTCGATACCCAACCTGTCCTCTATTCTTTGCACAAGTTCGTCCTTGGAGAGTTTCTTAAGTTGCGCTTTAATGCGCACTTCGAGCGCGTCCAGGTCGAACGGTTTCGTGAGATAATCGTCTCCGCCGCATTTCTGTCCCTCGATGCGGCTTTGGGCGTCGTCTGAGGCGGTCAGGAAAATTATGGGAATCGCGCGGAATTTGGGGTCGGACTTGAGCACCCGGCACAGCCAGAAACCGTCCATCCTCGGCATCATCACGTCGAGCAGGATCAGGCTCGGTTTCGAAGACTTTACCTTCTTGAGGGCTTCCTGCCCCGTACTCGCCTGAACGACCTCATATCCCTTTGCCTCGAGGAAAGCTCGTGTAATGTCGAGGATATCCTCGTCGTCGTCGATGATCAGGATGCGAGACTTATCGGTCTTTTTAGCAGCCATTGTCTCTCACCTCTCACGGAGCGCCATGAACGCCGAAGGCGCGTCAGCCCTCATCGGGCGGGAATCTGTTCATCAGCTCATGGTACAGTCTGTGGCCTATCGCCAGGCCGAGCTCGATGAATTCCGGCCCGTACTTCATTCCCGTCTGTGACCGAAACGTGGTGGCGATTCTCTTGACGCCGTCCATGCCTTTCGGAAAGTGGGCCAGGAGCACCCTTATGGGGACCTCATCGGGCGATACCATGTCCCAGAGTGTCTCGGTAAAGTTGTCCGGCCCCCATCGAAACTTGTCCGCGTCGTACAGCGCGTCGCTGAGCATCTGTCCCTCAGCGGATTCGATCGGAACCGGATCGACGAACGCCTCATGGTTCTCGATGGAACGGACTATCCAATCCCGCTCGGAGTCCTCAAGCGGGAAGTCGGCCAATATTTCGGCCGCCGCCGCCGCGCTCTGGCGGGCATGGCTGGGCACGCGTCTCTTGATGTCGTGGAGCAGGGAGGCCAACTGGACGAGGAACACCGACCTCTCGATACGTTCCGACGGGGTTCCCCTCATGGCCGATTCGTTTTGCACGATAGCGCCGGCGTCCGTCGCGACCTTTTCCGAATGCCTGAGGCCGTGTCCGAAATGCTCGTCTCTCTCCATCACAATTTGCCGAGATTTGTCGAGGATGGGATCGGAACAGAGCATTTCGCGGGACACCTCCCTCTCCCGACTCAAATCTACGTAGAACCTTGGAGTGACAAAGGTTTTGGCTATCTCTTTCGCCAGCGTGCTGGCCTGCTTGTAATCCTCTGCGGCCGTCATCTAACCCGTCCCTTACAGGCATGGCGCAACATCGCGAAATTATAGCATAGGCTCGGCCCTTTTTCAACTTCCGCAGGCCGTCGAGAGGCTCTGTTGAACTATGGGCCCAAGGTATGATATAAGCTAGTATGTTCGACCGAAATTCATGTCGAGCGCGCTGACGCGAACCTTTCGGCGTTGCATCGAGGGTCGCTCAAAACGAGCAAGGCCTGCTCGTTCCCTAAGGGCCGGCAAACATAGGGGGCGAACGTTCCGATGGACATTCAGACATTCGGTCTCTTGTGGTTGGTGGCCGCCTTCTTGATGGGCCTCCTCAACTGTTTTTTCGGGTATCGTCTTTTCATAGTGATTGTTGCGCTCCTGGGCCTGATACTGGGCGCCTCGCTCGGGTATCTTATCGGGAGTTGGGTAGAGGGGGGCGTCGTCACGGTTGTCCTGGTTATCATCCTCGGCTTGATCGGGGCGTGGGCCAGCGTGTCGGGATACTATGCTTTCATCTTTGTGGTGGGTGCATTCGGGTTCGCCTTGCTCGCGGCGTTTGTGTGGGGGATTTACAGCGAAAGTGTTTCGGTATTGCTGCTCATCCTGGTCGGTCTGGTGGGCGGTTTCGTGGCACTGTGGCTTCAGAGAATAATCATAATTATTGCGACCGCCGCGCAGGGGGCGCTGGCTTCGGTGTTTGCCGTGGCCGCTCTTGTGTCCGGAGGAGGCGTGGAGGCATACCGGAGTCTGTTCTACCGCTTCCTCGATGGGGAGCTGCCGCGAACCGGGGGTGTGTGGTTCTATTTAGGCACGCTGCTGTGGCTCATTCTTTTTGCGTTCGGACTGGTTGCGCAATTTACACGCGGAAAGGAAATGTACAGGCGCAAGCGAACCTAGAGTCTGTTCCGGCCGAATCGCCCGACCGGCAGGAGGTGTGTTATGGCCGATGTTGACGCGCTCATTGGAAAGCTGAGATTGGGGGACTACTATTCTCGCAGCACGGCGGCGCGCGCGCTGGGCGAGATTGGCGGAGAAAAGGCGACGGCCGCGCTCATCGAGGCGCTCCACGACGAAGACGACTGGGTGAAGGAATATGCCGCCGAGGCGCTGGGCAAGCTGGCGTGCGAACAAGCCGTTGGGCCACTGGGCGAGCTCCTGAGTTCAAGCAACTATAAGGTGCAGAGCTCGGCCGCCGAGGCGCTGGGCAAGATCGGAGGAGACGAGGCTCGCAAGCTGCTCGAACCATTGAAAAATGATAGCGATACGTGGGTGCGAGAGGCCGTGCTTAGCGCGCTCAGCAATATCTCCGACGAGAAGCCGGCGGTCGAGAGCCAGACGCCCCCGCGAGTGCCGGAGTCGCTGCGTGGGGCGGAAGACGAAGTGGAGCCCGAGCTGGCGATGAGCGAGGCGCCCGTCGAGCCGGAACGAAGGCCGCCTTCCCCGGCACGCATTCTGGCCGACCGAACTCCCCGCACGCCGGAAGAGATAGTGGAGCTGATAGCCGAGAGCGCCTCCATTAAATACAAGGCCACAAGCTCCGGGTTTCTGCTGCGAGTGTCGGTGGGCGGAGGCAGGCACCAGAAAGTCCGACTCAAATTCAACTCCACCGACGAGGAAGGTTCCCCGATTATCCAGATCTTTACGCTCATAGCGCCGGCTCAGCCGGCGCATTATCACTGGGCCTTAAAGTTGAATCCCGGTTTCTCCTACGGAGCAATCGGCATAGTGAAAATCGACGGCAAGGAATTTCTCGCAATCACAAATACTCTCCTGGAGGAAAACGTTGACCCGAAAGCGCTCGAAAAATCCATCAGGGCCATCGCCAATAGAGGCGACGCGCTCGAAAAGAAACTCCTCCGAAAAGACTCGTGGTGAGCCCCCCGAAGAGACGAGGCTCGAGGTCGGACATCCCGACCCGGAAAAGCAGGAGATAATAGAGGCGACCGTTCGGGCCGGGCAGGGCCACGTATTCCGATGGTGGGATGAAATCGGAGAGGCTGGAAGAGACCGCCTGGTCCAGCAACTGTCCCTGATCGACTTCGATGCGCTGAATGAGCTGTACGCTCAATGGGAAGCGGGGAAAGCACGTCTTCCGGAGGAAGCTATCGAGCCAGCCGAGGTGATTCACATTCCCGAGACGGAGGACGACGTTGCGGCGTGGCAGAATGCCCTCCGCGTCGGAGAACGGGCCGTTGGGGCGGGCGAGGTTGCCGTGTTCGTCGTTGCGGGCGGACAGGCGACAAGGCTCGGCGTGGAGGCGCCGAAGGGAACGCTCGAGATAACGCCCATAAAGGGCAAATCGATATTCGAGCACCATGCGGAAAAGATTCGGGCGGTCTCAAAGCGGTATGAGACAAGGTTGCCCTTCTACATCATGACGAGCGAAACGAACGACGCGCCCACGCGCGAGTTCTTCGAGGCGAACGAATATTTCGGTCTCGCGCCCTCGGATGTGTTTTTCTTCAAGCAGGAGATGATGCCCGCGCTCGATCTTGACGGCAAGCTCATGCTCGACGAGAAGGACCACATCTTTACCAGTCCGAACGGACACGGCGGTTCGATCAGTTCGTTGAAGAGCTCCGGCGCGCTGGCGGACATGCGGGCGCGAGGAGTGAAACATATCTTCTACTTTCAGGTTGACAACGTTCTGATCAAGATGGCCGACCCCGTCTTCATCGGATACCACATCGAGAAACGAGCCGATATGTCGGCAAAAGTGGCGCCCAAACGCGACCCGGATGAAAAGGTCGGCGTCGTCTGTCGAACGGGGGCCGAGACGACGGTCATAGAGTACAGCGACCTGCCCGACGAGCAAAAACACGCCCGGAACAGGGACGGCTCGCTCAAGTTCTCAGCCGGAAACCTTGCCATCCACGTTCTCGACGTCGGGTTCGTCGAGTGGTTGAACGAGAAGGAACATTCACTCCCGTTCCACATTGCCGAGAAGACGACGCCGTTCCTGGATGACGACGGCAGGCTGGTTAATCCAACGAAGAAGAACGGGCTGAAGTTCGAGAAGTTCGTCTTCGACGCGTTGAATCGGGCGCGCGCCACCGCCATACTTGAAGTGGACCGGGAAGAAGAGTTCGCTCCGATCAAGAATGCAACGGGTGAGGACAGCCCCGACTCCGCGCTTCGGCTGATGACGAAACTCTACGCGAAATGGCTCGAGGCGGCGGGTGTGCGCGTGCCGCGGGATTCCGAGGGGCGGGTCGACAGTTTATTGGAGATAAGCCCCCTGTTTGCGCTGGACGCCGAAGAGCTGAAGCAAAAGCTCCCGGCTTCCTTCGAGGTAAAACTTCCACTCTATCTTGGGCCCGACTGAGCAGCTTCAGCGCGGAAGGCTCCTGCTTTTCCAGTGCCACTCAACGGTTTCGGCGACGGCCTCGACGTTGTCCTTCTTTGGCGCGTATCCCAGCAGATTCCTCGCCTTCTCTATGTCGAACACGTAATCCGCGAACGGCACTTCTTTGTGCTCGGCCAGAAGCATCGGCCGCCCGATGGCGGCCATCGCGGCCATCGCAGCGCGGGCGAGCGTCTTGTTTACGCAAGTCACCTTGGACTTGGAGCCGACGCGTTGGACCACTCGTTCGGCCATCTTGCGGACGGTCGGCACCGTGGCGGGGTCCGACGCGATGTTGAACGCTTCGCCGGCTGCCTTCGCCGACTCCGCCGCGAGGATGCACGCCTCGGCCACGTCCGAGCAGGCGACGACCTGATGACGGTTCTCACCGTTGCCGGCGATGCGGATGGGTTTCCCCCGCCCGACGTCCTCGAACATCTTCAGGTAGAACTTCTCGTGCCAATAGCCCGGCCCGAAAATCATCGGCATGCGCATCATGACCACCTCGATGCCGAAGTCGGCCGAGCAGCGCGCGCACAGGTCCTCGCAGTCGAGCTTGTTCCTGCTGTAAGTCCCCAGCAGCTTCTTGGGGGCGTCCTCCGCGCAGGGGGTTGTGTCGGGGATGCCGTATATCTCCACCGACGATGAGAAGACGAACCGCTTCACCGATTCGGATACCGCCGCCGCGAGCATATTCTCGGTGCCCCGTACGTTGACCGAATGAAACGTCTCGTCGGATGACCGCGTCTGCGGCAGCAGCGCGGCCAGGTGAAACACGACGTCAATTTCCTTACAGGCCGAACGCGCCGTGTCGGCGTTGCGCACGTCGCCCCGCATCGCCTCCGCTCCCTCGGGCATGCCGTCGGACGGTTTCACGTCGAGTGTGCGCACGCGATGCCCCCGGCGGAGGAGTTCCTCCGTCAGGCATCGACCCAGTAATCCATTCCCCCCCGTAACCAGCGCGAACATTACAATTAGTTCCTCAGCGCAAGTGTCAGTGGCGCAAACAGTCCGCAATATTAAACCACACGCCGCCGATTTATTCAATGCTGAATCTTGCCATATCCCGTTTTGAAGGAGAAGCGGGAACGAGCGCTTGACAGTACGGAGAGCGGAAACTAAAATAGTTTTCGAATTAGTAGTATCCATTCCGGAATTAATTGACCGGGTCGGTTTCTTTTCCCTCTTGGGTGAAGCCGAGGAGGAACATAGCCGCGGCGCTTGTCCGGTTCCGTCGGGTAGACGCCTGCACAAGAAGGAGGTCGCGATGTTCATTACGCTCCTGCTCGTCACGTTTGCCACCGCGGCGTTCGTCTCGTTCATTGCGGTGAGGTTCTTCGCTGCGCCGATATCTAGCATCCTCGACCGGATCATTGCCGACAACATTGCGGCCGCCTGGGAAAAATATCTGAGGTTCGCTATCTATGTTGTTGGCATATCGGGTGGCGTGCGCATTCGATACCTAGAGCGTTATATCACTGCCGGTTACAAACAGGAGAATCCGATCGAACTGACATCCGAAAGATGGATACTCGAGCTTTACCGCACGGTGATTGAGGCGCTCCAGTCCATCGCATGGATGCTACTCGTATTCTTTGTCTTTGCTCTTATCGCATATGTGATCATCAAGATTTTTGAATCGAGACGACCGGTCGGAAGCGAGCGAGAAGCCCAGTGAGAAGAAGGATGCCCTGGCTGGTCGTTAATTCGATAACGTGAGGCAAGGGCGGGGGAGGAAGAGGAAATGTCTCAACGGAAGCCCGATGACTATGACGCAATCATTGTCGGCTCCGGCCCCGGTGGCTCGACCGTAGCCAGGGAGCTTTCACGCGCCGGAAAGAAGGTATTAGTGCTGGAAAGCGGCAAGGACGATCAGCGACTGGGCAGCTATTTCACCGCATTGAGAGTCCTGGAGATGAAGCGTTCCAAGGAAGGCCTGCCCATGTTGCGGGCTCGCACGACGGGCGGGTCAAGCGTGTTCTTCAGCGCGAGCGCCGCCGACCCGCCGCCGTGGCTCGCGACTCGGTACGGCATCGACCTCTCGCCCTGGCTGGATGAGATCAAGAGGGAGACCAAGGCCGGTGTGCTGCCGGAGCACCTGTTGGGGAAGGCTTCTATCAGAGTGATGGAAACCGCCAACAAGATGGGGTACCGCTGGGAGCCGATGGCCAAGTTCCTCGACCCGGAGCGATTCGTAAACGGTCGCTGCTGCGGCGCCGATACGCATCTTGGCTGCAGGTGCGGCGCAAAGTGGACGGCCAGGGAATACCTTAAAGACGCCGTGGCCGCCGGCGCCCATCTCTTCACCGAGACCGAGTGTGAAGAGGTGATCGTGGAAAACGGAAGCGCCGCCGGGGTTCGGGCGAAGACCAGGAATGGACGAAGGAGCGAATACCGGTCGCCCCTTGTTGTGCTGGCCGCGGGCGGTCTCGCGACGCCCGTTCTGCTCAAGCGCGCCGGAATCGACGAGGCCGGCGACGGCTGCTTCATGGACCCCACCGTCGTCGTGTATGGTCAGGCGCCGTTTGAAGGAACGTGGCAGGACCCACCGGTCTCAGTCGTGACATGGGAATTCTACGACAGCGACGGGATACGTGTGGGAACCATAATCGAGCCAAAGCTTCTCGCTGTCATGAATCTCCTGAAGAAATCGCCCAGACATCTGGCACTGCCCTTGAACTATCGGAAACTGGTGGGAATCCTCGTGAAAGTGAAGGACGACCTCTCCGGCCGTGTCTACCCTGACGGCGCCGTCTCGAAGCAACTCTCTGAGCAGGACCACGGCCGCCTGAACAAGGGAATCGGCGTGGCCACCGAAATTCTTCGCGCGCTCGGATGCCCACCCGGCAAGATTGTGACCGGCGACATCAAGGGGGCTCACCCGAGCGGCACTTGCAGGATCGGCCACATCGTGAACACCGACCTCGAGACGCAGATCAAAGGGCTTTACGCCTGCGACGCAAGTGTGTTCCCCGAGGCGCTTGACCGCCCCACCGTCATGACGATCATCGGCTTTGGAAAATGCCTCTGCCGTCATATCCTCACCGCGGAAGCAGGTGCGCAGTGAAGAGACGGCCGGAGACTCAAGTCGCGGCAGGCAGGGCCATCTGGATTGACCTCGGAAGGAAACGGATGATTCAATAGCCGTTCGGCTGAAACACGCCGTCAGTGACCGGTCTTTTCGCGTGCGTTCTTCGTTTTGCCTTCGAGTATCGCCACTCCCATGTCGAACGTTCTGTCGAAGGGCTCCTCGGCGTCGTCTCTCAGATGGAGCGATATCGCCTCGGCCGGGCAGACGCCGGCGCACAACCCGCACCCCAGGCATTTCTCCCTGTCCACCACCGCCGTATCGCGCACCGTGACGGCTCCGACGGGACAGCGGGCGACACACTCTTCGCAACTCGTGCATACTTCCTCGTCCACGACGGCCTCGAACAGCGCGTTAAGATATTTGTGCTTGTCGTGTCCCCTCTTGGTAATGCCCTTCATCGACGCGCAGCAGCACGGGCAGCAGTTGCATATGTTCGACAGATGTTTGACGTTGGCTCCCGCGTGAACCAGGCCGGCCCGGTCGGCTTCCTCGACTATCCTTATCGCTTCCTCGGCCGTGATTTCGCGTCCCATGCCGTTTTCGATGTAATACTCGGCGGCGGCCCCGAAGCTGAGGCACGTCTCCAGCGGATGGTTGCACGGCTCGCCGGTCAGGCGTGCTTCCTTGCGACACACGCAATCCGCGACGGCTATTCTCCTAGCCGCCTCAATGCTCTCCTTGAGCATATGAAACGGAAGCAGCGTTGTGTCGTCTCGGATATTTTCGGCGATCGGGACGACCTTGAATCCCGGCACATCGCTCGCTCCCATTTCGTCGAGGTAGGCCGTCTCGTAATATTCTTTAAACAACGATGCGAGCTCCTCGTCTATCTTATTCACCGAATATTCATACAGGCCTATCATGAACGGGGCAGTGTTGTAGAGAGTTTTCCCCTGGCGCCGGACTCGGAAGACGAGTCCCTTTCTGGACATCGACTCCAGTTTTTCTTCTAGTTGCTTTTCCTCCATTCCGGTGCGCTCGGCGATTTGAACGGCTTCCTCGGGTAAGGGCGTCAATAAGACGGCGACCTTCGCCTCTTGCTCCGTGAACAGTCTTTTCAATATCTTGATCTCGACACCCGAAGGTGTCCGGGGAAATCCCAGCGGAAACTGATCCAGGAATTGCTGCAATTTTAGGTAAGGGGCATCGGACATTGCACAAGACTCCTCTCATGCTGGACACATGGTTCTTATTCCGTGTCATATAATACAGCATTTTCCCCGTTTGGCCAAGCATGGCATCCGTTCGGTGATCGTTCGCGTATTGACAATGCGGCTTTTCGGATGATACATTCGGCCATACGATAGACTCGGGAACGGCGACGATTGAAAACGCAAGCCGGAGGAAAGGAGCATGAAGGACTTCACGATGGTCGTCCCCTCGTACTGGGGCCGGGCAGGGGATGAGCTTGTCGGCGGCGAGAAGATCATTTTCGATCATCCCACTCCGCTGAACGAGCGCGGCACGCTCCCAAGACTCCTCGACAGTCTCGATATTCTGCAGGGAATGGACGGCAAAGTCATCGTCATCGCGGTCGCCAACGACCCCGAAATCGCCAGCGAAGTGCAGGAGAAGGTCGAAAGGATAATCGCGCCGTATCGTTCCCGGTATGATATCGCGAGCATGCACCAGTTCACGCTGGTGGAGATAAAACAGCGCCTGGCCGGCAGAAGCTTGTCGCGGGCAGCCATGTGGCTGCTGAACCTGGACAACTATGCGGCGGTGCGCAACATGTGTTCTCTGGCCGGCATCCTCAACGGCAGCCGTTACACGATATTCATCGATGACGACGAGGTTTTCACCGACCCCGATTTCCTGAAGAAGATTGAGGAGAACATGGGTCGACAGGTCGAGGGGGCAACCGTCGAGGCGCTGGCGGGATATTATCTCCAGCCCGATACTCACCGGTTGGATGAGAGCAGGGTGCCGGCATGGCAGGCGCCGTATTGGAACAATGCGGCCGCCATGAACGAGGCGTTCGACCGCTTCATCGGCCAAAAACCGCGGCTCAAGCCGACGCCCTTTGTGTTCGGGGGGAATATGACAGTTTCGCTGGAGGTATTGAAACAGGTGTCTTTCGACCCGCGCATCACCCGGGGCGAGGACATCGACTTTCTGCTGAACCTGCGCGTTAACGGTATCACCTTTTACCTTGACCGCGAACTGTCAATCAAACACCTGCCGCCGCCATCGTTGCGCCCGGCGTGGAAGAAGGTCAGAGAGGACGCCGTGAGGTTCCTGTATGAGCGCAAGAAGGTTACGGACCACTCTGCCCTCTCACTCGATGAGCTCCAGCCGTACCCCGGCGCTTTCCTGGGAGACGACCTCGAAGAGCGGATCATCAAGACGAACGAGCTGTTGATGCGCGAATATGAATCCAAGGGAGACGAGATGGGCGTGCGGGAGTGTCGGGCCAACATCGCCGTGGCCGTGGAGAATCCGTTCCAAGAAATTGACACGAAATCCTGGCTCGAAGAGGTGACGGCCAACTGGCGGGAGCTTGCCGCCTGCGCCGAAGGCATGGGAATCCCGGAGTGAGGGATTCCTTCGCGGGCGAATTTGCTGAGACGCGGCGCTTCAGGTTACTCTCGTGGAGCAAGGTGGTCGAAGCGGATCAGTCTGATGTCGCGTATGGTCATCTCGGTCGGCTCGTCGGAGGGCATGAGCGCAATCGATTCGATCAGGCCGGGCGGCTGGGGCGTCGAAATGAGCACCCGGTAGTCTTCCCACTTCCCCTTCATATCGACGGCGAACATCTTCGAATAAGTTTTCTTTTTGCCGGCTCTGTTTACGGTCCAGACGATCCTCGCCACGTTGCCTCTTCCTATGCGCGCGGATAGAGCCAGAACATAGAAATCATTCGAGTCGAGCGCCAGCTTTCCTATTGCAAGCTCCGATTGGCGGCCCTCAACCGATAGCCGCAGCCCAGAGTCGTCGCGGCTGAGGAAGCGCGCGCCTTTCCAGTGCAATCGCTCCGCGTGCTCCGGTTGAAGCGGGTCCCATTCGAGCACGGTCTTCTCGGACGGCCGCCAGCCGGGAATAGAATTCCCATCGAGCAGGATGAGGGTGTCGCCGAACCTCTTCACTCCGGCGTAATTTTGCAGGATGAAGTCCAGCGTCCGGGGAAACTGGACTTCGTCGCTCAACTCGTCAACCCTTTCGCCGACGATGTCATAGATTACGCATTTGGGTCTGCGTTTCTCGACATCTTCCAGAACCTCCGCGCGCTGCCGGTCGGTAGTCAGCATCGCAAACTGGCAGAACCGCGTCGCGTTCCTTCGATCCGTCAAATAGTAGTAAGCCGAGTTGTTGGGAAGGGCGAGAATGTAGTCGTCGGGGTTCGTTCTTTCCTTTACGAAATCGACCACGTCCATGAAGCCGGGGCCTTGTACTCTCGGCGGATGCTCCGGAAGCCTGAAGACGAACAGTATCTTTTCGACGCTGTTTTTGGCGCGTGCGACCGTCTTCTGCGCGAGCAGACTCGGGTGAAGGAACGCGAGCGAAGCCGCGAGGAACAGTGCGCACAGGAGAAGTTCGTCCCATCGGAAATTCTGTGTCCGCCATCTTGGTATGTTATCCTTCAGGATTCCTGTGGCGCGTCCGATGAAGAGGAGATGCAAGAGGAACGCCGGGGGCAGCGCGAAGATGAGGTGGGCGTAGTCGCTTCTTCCGAGGGCGACGCCAAACATCATGATTCCGGAGGCTGTTAAGGCCGCCGTCATGCTGTCGAACGCGTCGAATCTCCAACGGAGTATAAGCCGAACGAGTAGATAAGCGGCGCAGGCCGCATATACCGCGGGCCCGTAATAGAAAGGCATTATCGAGGCGGCTCCAATACGGACCAGCAGGGCGGACAAAGGAGCGCCGGTGAGGTTTATGGGAATCACCGCATCCGCACGAGGGAAGGGGTAGTTCCCGTAGCCGAGCGCCACGGCTCGTGGATACTCGATGACGTTCCGCACAATCGGCCAGAGCGCGTCATGGGCAGAGAAGATGAGGGCCAGCGGGATGAGAACGATGAGCAGGCCGATGGCGAATGAGCCCACTTTCCTGAACAGCGACGATAGTCCCGCTCCGAAGTTGTGGCAAACGACAAACACTAACACGGCAACGAGGGTCGCCAGCCCGACCTCCTGGCTGGTCGCTAGCGCCAGCGCCGCCAGAATGCCCGCCGGTATCAGAAGCCCGCGCACGCCACGGCCATGCGCTGCAAGCAGCGCCATCGCCCCGAGCGCCGCCGTGAATCGGCACGAGGAAAGAGGATATTCGAGCACAGAAACGAATAGCAGTACGAGAGTGGCGAGCGCGCACATGACGCGCCACCGCCAGAACTGCCTGAAAAAGGCGTAAGCCGCAATGGCCGACAGGACGCCCATCAATTGCCAATACACGAGCAGAGCCTGCAGCGATTTGCCCGCCAGCTTCCACATGCCCACTATGGAAAAGATGTAAACCGGCCCATAGAGGCAGAAGAAATCCCGGCCCTGCCATGCTCCGTGATATACCGCGTTGGCCCACGCCAGAAACTGCCCGATCTCGCCGAAGAAGCGGTATCCTTCGAAATAGAAAAACTTCTCTGCCTCGGGCCAGCGAAGATACGCGAAATAGACGGGGTCGAGCAGGAGCGTCATCAGCAGGAGCGGGATTGCGCCGAAGTCCAACACCCGGCCAACGGCCTTCCGCAACCTCTCCTCGGCGGGCGGCCTGGATTTGTGGAAGAACGGCCACACCAACATTATCAAGATGGCCCCGCCGGCGAGGGCATGAAGAAAAACAAAAGCGTTTCGACTGAAGCACAGGGGTTTGTACAACAGCGGAATCAGGCAGGCGGACATGCCGAGCGCCGTCCAGCGGGCCGAGACACCGAGCGGCCATCTTGCGGATTGCCCGATCCAGTGTGACCAGAAATACCAGACGCATGTCCAAAGAGTTGTCCAAAGAGCCAAGGCAAATGGTGAGGGCGTCAGGTGGGCCTCTGAGTTGAGGTAGCCGAAGACCCAGAACATCGTCACACGAGCCGCGACGGAGGAACACACAGCCAGCAGAATTGAATCCCCGTAGCGTTCTATAATCTTCCTTGGCATCTCAGGCACGGTCGGGTCCTTTTCCTTTGAAGTACAGAAAGAACGCGAGCCTGCATGAAAAGAGCATCACAACGCCCAGGGTGGCCGCGGCCGAGTAGGGCAAAAACTTGTAGAGTATATCAACAAAGGCAATCAGGAGGACCAGATTGGCCCACGCATCCGCCGAGAAGATTCTTCGAGGCTCTCGGTCTGCACGACCTGCGAGGAAGGCGCAGAAACCCAGCCACGTCCACCAGCCGAAGAATCCCATGAGCGCTGAGAATCCTGTTCCCACGACGAAATGAAACGTGCGCGCAATCTTCGGAACGCGCGCGATGGTGGTTGGGCTTATCACACCTATTTCGTTGGGCCGATATGTGAAGTGAAACAGGCCCGCCTGGTCTGCCATGAAATAGACGGCTGCTCCGAAACAGAGCCAGGAAAACACAACGACAGCGCTCCACGTCCAGTTACCTTCGGAATTACAGAAATCTCTTGCTTCAGCGACCTTCATGCGAAAGGACCCCGTCGCGCTTCAAGGCTATGCGGCTCCTGTTTTTGACCGTGCCCGTCCGGGCCGGAGGGGATACACCAACACACAGACCCCCAGGAACAGCCCAATGCCGAATAAAATCAAGCCCAGCCTGACGCTTAGCGGCTTGTAAACGAAGACGATCTCGTGAGTGCCCGCCGGGACCCGTACGGCCCTGAAAAGATAGTTGGCATGCATAATTCTTGTGTCTGTCCCGTCCACGGTGGCCTTCCAGCCCGGATAGTTCGAGTCAAGCAGTGTCACGACGCCGTCGTCTGCGAGCGTGGCCCTGATTCTAACTCTGTGAGGCTCGTAAGATACTATCTCCACCTTCGATCCCTGTTGATTCATTTCAACATACCTCTGCGGCGCGGCAGGGTCCTCCACGACAACCACCGCGCCTCGCCCGGCGGATTCCCGGTTCGATTGCAGATAGTCCATGGCTTCCTCACCGTTGTCCACAAACTGGACTCCCCCGGCCACGTATGCGCGCGGGAGCGCGTGCATGTTCTGATACACACCTATCTCAGCAGCATACACGAGCCTGAAGTACGGAGGGAGCAAGTTGTCGATTCTTCTCGTGGTCAGCACATACTTGATGTTGCAGAGGTTTGTGGCAGGGTCGGCGAGGAAGGCCGGCTCGATCTTAGAGAATTCGAAGGCCATTTTCGGCGTCAGGAAGGCTTTGGCAAAGCGCACGTACCGGTTGTAGTAAAGGGCCTGGAGCACGCGGATGTCGTCGATGCCAAAGGCAGCGCTCGTGTTTGGAAACAGGATCTCGTCGGTCGAAACGATTCTGAACGGTTCCCGGTCGGATTGAAGGAACTCAACAAATGGCGGCTTCACAAACGCCTCGTAACGACGGGTGCGCTCCAACTGCCCCAGATACACCCGGGCTTCAATCAGGTACAGCCCTATCAGCAGAATCGCCGTGACCTTTGGGCGAATCGGCGCATAGCGGCCGGCAAACACAAGCAACGTCGCCAGCGTCAGAAAAACGACTGCAACCATGACGTGAAAGTCGACGTAGTGCTTCAAGTTCGTATCCAACCATCGCGGATCGAGTATCTTCCCCACAAGGGGGGAGGAAAGTGTCTCGAAGGTGTTCCAGTAGTAGCCCGCTATGAGGCCGCCGATCGATACGACTATCGCAAGAAACACCACCTGGCCGAAGCGTTTCTCCTTCACTATGGCGTCGAGGCCCAGCCCGCCCAGAGCCGCCACTGAGAAGTGCAGGAGCGAGCCGGCAAACTGGGGGAAAATCGCCTTGTTGAAAACCGGTATGTACTCGGCCCAGCCCGTTCCGGGAACGTCGTACGCGCGCAAGAGGTAAATGATCGCGCAGCATGCGAAAAAGAGCGCCCGTCCCCGGTTCTTGCCGGGGCTTGCCACTCCCACAGCGGCGAGCACCGGAGCAACGACTCCCAGATACGGCGCCGGCAGGTATAGCTTCTTAAGCCACGTATAGCCGAGCTTGCCATAGAAGAATGGAACAAAAAAGGTTATCAGATGCGCGGGCGAAAGCGAGATCCTCGCCATGTTCCTCGTATGCCCATGGTAAGCGATCCTGAGAAATTCCACGAACGGAAGAAGCACGGGGGCCGCAAGCAGGAATCCGATCACGCTTCCGCCGATTCCCAACGCGAATGCCCTGAGTGAGGCTGAGGGGTCCTCCCGCGCCAGGCAGACAAGGCGGAACGCGACGTATGCTCCCGCGAACAGGAGCACGAAGAATGTTGTCTCGGGCAGGCCGCCCAGATTGCTGGAGGCGACGAACAATCCCAGTACGAGCGCGTAGCCCCTGGAGCGAGTCTGCACCAACTTTTCGCCCGCCCACAACATCCCGGGGAGGCACAGTTCCGAATTGAGAAGGGGCATGTTGATGTAGTAAATGGTCTGGCCGCAGAACATGAAGAGGCAGGCCGCGCCGATCGAGGCGATCTTTGAGGAACCTATCGACCGAAGAAAAAGGAAGGTGAAGATTCCTGCGATGAGTATCCGGAGCAGAAGGTAGAAGTCCCACAAGGCGGCGGATGTGCCCAGAAGGAACAGAATCTTCAGGGGGAAGAGCGGAGCCGATACCATATCCGCCGCGAGCGGCATTCCGGCGGCGGTGTGTGGGTTCCATAACGGCAGGTGACCTGAGAGCATCTCTCTCCGAGCCAGTTCGGTCAGGGGAAACTCGACCCATGCCGACGGGCCCGAGTCTCGGACCGGATATCCCCTGACTATTGGACTGCCCCGATAACCGTACGGACCTTGAGGAGTTGTCCCGTACATG
Organism: uncultured bacterium; assembly: GCA_964607485.1. GTDB lineage: Bacteria > Abyssobacteria > SURF-5 > SURF-5 > SURF-5 > CAZSKP01. The sequence continues at coordinate 16,673 of CAZSKP010000013.1, forward strand.
AACGTCGAGGTGGACAATGTGTACCCTTCAAAGACCACGTTCCAGAAAAGTGCACACAGGACAGCCGAGAGGATAAGCACACACAGGAAGGCGGTCGACAGCCGGTTGCGTAGTTCCGGGGGCCGCGCCCTGCCTTCTTCTGCGGCGAGCTTTTTGGAAGCGTTCCTCATCTATCGCGCGTGGCAGGTTTCCATTCGGCGGTTATGCGTTCGGGCGCGCGGCCGAGAGAGGCCTCGACCGCTTCGAGTACCTCGTCGACGGTGATGCGGGCGAGGCAGTCGGAGTGTCCGTGGCGGCAGCGGGGTGTTTTTGCGTTGTGCACGTTGATGCAAGGGCTGCAGGCGATGTTCTTGAAGAAGACGCGGTGCCCGCCCGTTGGGGGACCGTACAGGACGGGGGTCTCCGGACCAAAGAAGGCTATCGTCGGCGTGCCGACACCGCAGGCAAGGTGCAGCGGGCCGCTGTCGTTCGTTATGACGAGGTTTGCGAGCGACAGCAGGCCGGCAAGCTGTCGGATGGAAAGCTTCCCGGCGAGGCTGCGTGCGGCGCTCGTGCCCGCATCTCTCAGGATGCCGGCGGTGTGTTCTTCCTCGCCTCTTCCGCCGATCAGGAATACCTTTGCGCCGTACTTGTCTTCCAAGATTCGTATGAGCCGGGCGAAGTTCTCCTTTGGCCACCTGCGCTCGAGGGCGAGTTCGCCCGCGTTTGGGTTGGCGACTATCACGGTGTCTCCCGGGCCGACACCGTTTTCCTTCAGGAATTGCCCGGCCCATGCCTCCGCGTCATGGGGCAGCCTGAGCTGCGGAAGCACACGCAGGTTGGCGGGAACGCTTTCTCCGGTGGCAAGATTGATGAAGTTGTCGATCACGTGCCAGTAGTAGTTGAAAGGCACCCGTATGTCGTGGAGGTCTCCCCTGTATGCCTCCCACGCGTGGAAGCCGGCCTTCACTTTTCCTCCACTCAGGAACGTGATCAGCGCCGAGAATCGCGTGAAGAACTCGAAATCCACCACAAAGTCGAATTTCTCGCGCCTCAGCCGGTAAAGTGCGGAGAGTGTGTCCAGGACGAACCTGACCATGCCGACATTCATACGGATTGTCAGTGTTTCGTCGATGCTCGGTATCATGTCGCAGACATCACGGTTGCTCTCGAAGGTGAGGAAGGCGATGCGACATGCGGGATATTTCTCCTTCAGCTTTTCCAACGCGGAAGATACCAGGACAATGCTGCCGATTCCCCAGAACTTTACGATAAGAATCTTTCGTACGTCAGCAGGGTAGGAAACATGGTGAGGCCGCTTCAGCCTGGCCAGCGGACTGAGCGCCAGACACAGCGCCTGACCGACGGAGCTGTCGATGAACTTCATTGTCGTGACCGATAGCATAGGACTTAATCCGCTGGCGCCTTCGGCATGCTCGTATGCGCTCGATTATCAACGGTGTTGTTCAGTCTATACCATTTGAACACTGTTTGACAAGTGTCGGAAGGCAGGTCAATGCTCGGCTCGGGGCCGCTTCGGCGCTGAATCGGCATCCCGACTCTTCTGTGCCACGACGAACATCTCTCCAGCGAGGAAATAAAGAGGTTTTCGCCGAATCGAGTCGGGCAAAAGCCCATGGAGCAGAGAGGCGAGCGGGGTCAGCAGCGGCACCCTGCTCACGGTGCGCTGAGCGTAGATGTAGTTCAGGCTCAAAGCCTTTACCGCTGAACGTTGCGAGATAACACTGAACCCGGCTCGGGTCAGCAGAGGCGACAGGGAGCGCGGGGAAAAGTAGAATTGATGCTCCGTCTTCAGGTGGGGCCAGCGCCTTCCGAGAAGGCGGGCCGTGATGCTGGCAATGTTCGGGGTTGTGATCGCGAGGAGCCCGCCGGGTCTCAGGAGGTCGTTCGCGCGGGACAGCGTGGCCAAAGGGTCGGGAACATGCTCAAGGACGTCGGACATGGCTATGGCGTCGAACGACGATTGGCCGAACGCAGCGTCCTCGACCGTGCTCTCGATCACTCGATTGCCGAACTGTTTGCGCGCCTGCTCGACGGCGAACGGGTTGATTTCCACGCCGTGGGCTTCCCATCCTCGCTCTGCCGCAGCCTCCAGGAAGAAGCCGGTGGCGCATCCGACGTCGAGGATTCTGCCGGGCGGGATAATCTTCTCGAGCGCCCTCAGCCTCAGCCCGAACGTCAGCTTCTTCATCTCGCGAACCGTCGGGTCTTCCTCGATGCCCCAGCTCTCGTAGTACGAATCCCCGTAGATTTTCCGGGAGGTCTCCTCCGAAACCTGAGGCCAGGCGAAGGCGAGCGAGCAGGCCCTGCAGCGGAACACGGTGAAATCGTCTTTCCGATGCAGCAGCGATGCTTCCGGGGCATCGCAGAGCGGGCATTTGGGTTTCACGTTATTTCTCTCGGACCGTTTGCGTTTCCGAAATCCATACCGTCATCGTCGAAGCAGACCCGAGGTGCTTGAGCGCTGTCCGAAGCCTCTATTCTCCTCGCGGTTTTCCATAGAAGAAGCTGCGAACATTGCGCAGACCAATGGATAGAAGTTCGCCCCGTGTCAGGTTTTCGCTTCCGTATAAGCTAATAGCATAACCGATCAGGAACAGAAACTCGAATAACGGGTTCGGAGGAAGATGGATGAGTCGTTCTATGAGCGGAATCAACCGTGGAAACCTGACGCCATAATAGAAAAGCTTCTGAAGGTTTGAGACCTCATCCGATTGTTCCGAGCGGATGATGCTTTCCTTGAAGAATGACGGAGGCGCATCCTCCGGGCTGCGCATCAGCAGGTCGTTGCGGGCGGCGAATTCACCAAGCTCAGTTCCGGGGAACGGATGAAAGACGGCGCACCACGGGAAATCAGTCCGGATGTCAGCGTTGATGCGGAGCGTCTTGAGCGCTTGTTGCAGAGTCTCGCCGGGCAGGCCGACCATATTGTACGTTCTGAAACGAATTCCGTGTTTTCTGAGGAGCGCGACCGTCCGGTAAATATCCTTGTCGGTCACCCCTTTCTTGAGCAGGTCATTGCGCACGCCTTCGTCGCCCGATTCGATTCCGAAGAAAATGCTCCTCACTCCCGCGCGTTTCAGGGCGGCTATGGACTCCTCATCGGCCTGGTCCGCGCGCACGAGGCACAGCATCGGCGCTCCGACGCGTTCGCGATACAGCTCGGAGAATTCCCGCACCCACGTCTTGTTCAGTATGAACGTGTCGTCCTGCATGTATATCGTTCGCAGGTTCCAGCGCGATTTGGCCTCCACGATCTCGTCTATGACTAGGTCGGGTTTGCGAAGCCTCACAAAACGACCTTGCCCTTGATAGAGTTTTCGAAGAGCGTGGTTGAAACAAAAGCTGCACCTGAACGGGCAGCCTCTCCCGGCCATGAACGCGGCCTGCGTCTTCCGCAGGTACGGGTATTTCGCCCGGTAGATAGTCCTGTCGGGGTTCGGAATCGAGTCGAGGTCATCGATGAGGGGGCGCAGGTCATTCCGGACGATTTGCCCGTTCAGCTTGACATGACAGTTCGGCACGTCTTCGATTGGCTCTCCGGCGTCCAATTTGTCGGCGATGTCCACAATCGCCTCCTCCCCTTCGCCCCTGCATATGATGTCAACCGAGGGCTCGCGGATGAGATCGGGAAAGAAGGTGGCGTGGGGGCCTCCGAATATGGTGCGAACGGGGCGCAGTCGTTTCAGGCGCGCGGCGAACTCGACCGCCCAATGATGAATGCCCGTCGTGCAGGAAAAGGCGACAAGGTCGGGCTCAAACTCCAGTACTTCCCGGGAAAGCTTTTCCTCGCTTCGTTCCAGCAGAAAGGCGTCGGCCTTGTGGCCTGCCCGCTTCAGAACGGCGGAAAGGTACATCACTGCCAAGTATTCATAAGCGATGTTTTGAACGAATGCTATCCGGGCCATCAAGACCTCTCCTGATGCCGACACATGGCTACCTCTCACTCCGCTTGCGTTCGATAGAGTAGAGATACACGTGGACCCCGTCGAATTTTTTGAAGACTTCTACCTTCGTCGAGGCCCTGTTTTCCAGCGCGACAACCATTGTCGCATCGGGTATTCTCTTATCAAGGTCGTACAGGATGTTGTGGCTTTGTATCAGCCATATGCGAGAACTCCGCCGCACGGCCTCCGAGTTCTGCAGCAGGAACCGCACGGCCTCGTCGGGGCCTCGCATATAATGGTAACCCCAGAACATCCTTGCAGGGTCCATGAGCCCCTTCGGATATCCGAGTTCCCGATGTTCGTTCTTCGAATAGCGGTCGAACGCGATGTTTATGTATCCGGGCGAGAACACTATCAGGTCGTCGGCCTGCCAGTTATCTTCGACGTATCGGGCGACTCCCCTCCAGTCCTCCCAGCTTGGATGCGCGTATGTCTGCCTCATGGCGACGACGTTCGGAAAGATAAGAACAACCAAGAGCAAAGGCTGAAAAATCTTTGACGGAATCCTCGATACGCCTGCCGCCACAAACAGATAGACGAATGGGGCAAGGAAGAGAGACCGCTGCGCGGTCGGGAAATTTGACGAAGCAAAGACATTGAGGGTCAGATTGACGAGAACCGAAAGCGCCACGTACAAACACGTGAAAAGCAACGCCTTTCTTGCTCTGCCGTTCTTCCACCAAGTCGCCAGGGAATAAACACATAACAATCCAACGAGCAAAAGGAATGAAACTAT
>CAZSKP010000013.1:21365-119798 GCA_964607485.1 uncultured bacterium
GGACATATCCGACCCGTCCTCGGGCGACATCGGCCAACGCTTCCGTCGCGAAGAATGACTTGAACAGCCCGACGAAATCTCTCCAGATACTTCCCATCGGGGCGGTTTCGGGAAACCAGTCTGAACGCATGGCGGGTCGTGCTACGAACAGCAAAACCATCCATGGGAGAAACAGGACGACGCTCAGGCCGGTCCAGAAGACATATTTCAGATACCATCTCAAACGCCCCGTCGCTCCAGTCCATGACGCCAGCGCGAATATGGCCGCCAGAGTCGTCACGGCCAAATAGAGCGTGTACAGGCTGCACAGCAAACATAGAGAATAGAGCACCCACCATCGTGTCTTGTCCTCTTCTGAGACGCGGAAGAAATAATAAATAGAGCCCAACGTGAAAAACAAGAAGAGCGGATACGGGCGAGCTGTCTGAGCATAGACGAGCAGATAATTCGAGCCGGCGAAAAAGAGCAAAGCATAAACGGCGGTGTTCCAATCGAAATACTTTCTTGCCAGCTTCCACAGAAAAACGGCGGCGGCGAGGTTGAAGAAGACCGAAAGAAGGCGGAGCGCGTAATCGGAATCTCCGAAACATTTGGAGTGCAATTTCAGGAGCCAGTAGTAAAGCAGCGGGACATGGTCGAGCAAAGACATCTTTGCTATGACGAAAAAGGGCTGTTCAGCGCAATAGGACGAAATAGCCTCGTCCAACCAGAAGCACTTCGCGCCAAGATTATGCAGAGTGACCGCCCCGATGGCGAGAAAGCAGACGGATACTCCGCAGGCCCGGATCATCTTCGTTCGGTCAATCATCAGGGATGGGATGAGGCGCTCACCTGGAATCATATCGACAACCGATCTCGCCTCTCATGTCGAGCGTGAATGTAAACGGCCGCCACGGTCGCAATCGCGGCATGACATGTTTGATATTAGCGTCAGCGGGCTCCCGCTGTCAACAAACAGCACGACGAATCCGACCCGCTTGGCGCTCTGTCAGTTGTCTCTGAAAAGGAAGCCGCCCACAAATGGCGTTTCCAGAAGGGTTTCAGCGGTTGACAGGTTTCGCGAAGCGATGGTATCATCTCAAAGACGATCGAAGGAGGGAACCACAGAGTTGATGCCCCTGCCGAACCATGCAAGAATAGTCTTGCTCAATCCGCCCGGGAAGCGTCTTTACGTAAGGGATTACTATTGCAGCAAGACTTCTAAGACGAACTACCTTTTCTCGCCCTGCGACCTGTTGATGCTAAGCGGCAGACTGGCGGAAAGATATGACGTTCGTTTCATCGATTGCATCGCCGACCGGTTCAACGAGGAGGAGTGCCTTGCAGAGCTTTCGGCGATTGACCCTCATGCCGTCCTGTTTCTCGCCGGAGCTGTGTCGTGGGAGGAGGACGCGGCATTCCTGGAAAGACTGAGAACGCGTTTGCCCGATGCGCTTCTCATCGGAACCGGAGACATCTTCCTCGAAGAAGGCGATAAACTGCTCGCGCGACATCCGACCATCGACGCGGCGCTGCTCGATTTCTCGACCGACGATGTTGTCAAGTATCTCGACGGCGATGCCGAGTACAACATGGTCATAAGGGAGGATGGCGGGGTCCGCGCTTTGCCTGTGAGGCGAGGCTCTTACGAAAAATTTTCTCTCCCGATCCCGCGCCAGGAGATGTTCGTGAGGCGCGCGTACCGATTGCCCTTCCTGGGCCGCCCCTTCGCGACAGTTCTCACCGACTTCGGCTGTCCCTTCAAGTGTTCGTTCTGTGTGATGAGCACGCTTGGGTACCGGTACCGGGATACGGCGAACATACTGGAAGAACTCTCGCTCATTCGTTCACTCGGAATCAGGAACATATTCTTCATAGACCAGACGTTTCGTCCGAGGCGTTCGGACAATTTGCAGCTATGTCGGGAGATGATAGAGGGCGGGTTCGGATTCAAGTGGATATGTTACTCGCGCGTGGACGTTGTCGATGAGGGTATCCTTATTGGAATGAAAGAGGCGGGCTGTCACACGATAATGTTCGGCGTCGAGAGTGGCAGCGCGGAGATGCTGTCGTTGTACATGAAGGGTTATACGCTCGAGAAGATTCGTGAGACCTTCGCTCTGTGCAGGAGATTGGGCCTTCGCACGGTGGCAACTTTCATAATCGGGCTGCCCGAAGACACCGAACAGAGCTGTCGAGAGACGATCGACCTCGCATGCTCGCTCGACTGTGATTACGCCTCGTTCAACTTCGCGGTGCCCAGAGCGAGAACCGGCCTGCGCAGCCATGCTGTGGAGACGGGACTCATCAACGCCGACATCTCGACCATGGATCAGTCGGGTTCGTTCATCTCGATGCCAACCCTCACGCTCGACACCGAACGGTTGCAGCAACTGAGGAAACTCGCCATCAGGAAGTACTATTTGCGGCCGAGGTACCTCTTGAAACGACTCTCGGGATTGTCGTCTCCGCAGGAACTGCGCGAGATGCTGTATGCGGGCGTATCGCTCTTCAAGAACCTGCGCGACCGGTAGATAGGCAAAGCGTTCCTTTTTATTTGGATGAAGAATTCGAGTTTGAAGACGCAGACTTCTGTCGCGACCTTTCTCTTCGGCAAAGCATTCACCGTCATCATAGTCTTTGTTGTCCTCTTGTGGCTCTACATTCCGTCGCTCGATTTCCACTTCTTTTTAGACGACTATGGGCTCTTGCATTCGGGCCATGTAGATTCCGTGAGCGGTTTCTTCAGGAGCTTTCATCCCGTGCGGCTGGGCGTGGACGAGTTTGTGCCCTTTTACCGGCCCCTGAGCCAGGTGATTTATTTCTGGCTCATGCAGCTTATCGTCGGGTGGAATCCGCTCTACTATCACTTCATTGGTCTTGTCATGCTGGGCCTCATCTCGTTCACCGTTTACCTGATAACGACTCATCTGAGCGAGGACGCGCTCGCCGGTTTCTTCGGAGCGATTCTGTTTGCCGTATGCACGACTCACGGCATCACCCAGCTATGGATATCCCTGACGCAGGATTTGATCGTGGTGTTCTTGATGGCCACGTCATTTTACGTCTACCTCCTGTCGTTGCAGAAGGGAAAAGCCCTGCATCGGGCCGCCTCGGCCGCTCTTTTCGTGCTGGCGCTGTTGTCTATGGAGCACGCGATCATTCTTCCCGGCCTGCTCCTTCTGGTGGAGCTCGTCTATTCAAGGCCGAAAGACATGGAGGAGACCAAGCGGCTGGTTGCGCGACTGCTCCCGTTTGCGCTTATTGCGCTGGCTTACTTGGTTTTCAGGATGGCATACATCGACCTTCCCCGGTCCGGTTCTTACAAAGTAGCCATTGGACTGTTCGCCCTGAGAAACCTCGGGCGCTATCTCCTCATTGCGTCAAACAGCTTCCTTGCAGGTGTCCTCGGCGTGCCCTCGATGGACACGCTGCTAAAGGGTGGCGCCGATCAGGGAGGAAGTTGGGGAGTGGCTTGGGTCAAATTTTCCGTCGTTGTTATTGGGATGACTTGGCTTGCCTGGCGATACCAATGGCGGCTCAAGCGGGAAGCCTTATTCGCTCTCGGATGGTTCGGAATCTCGATGCTGCCCGTCCTTTTTCTGCCCCATCACTTCTACCTTTACTACCTGCTTTCCGCAAGCGTGGGCTTTGTGTTCCTGGTTGCCAGGTGGCTGTCGAGCGCCGTCGGCACGCTCAATGCACGAAGCCGCCCGCTGGGTCTGACAGTATGCCTCGTCTGGCTCGGCGCGTCCCTCGTGCATTCGACCGTGGTGGTACGGGGTGAACAGGCCGCGCTGCGAGTCGTATCGCTCAGTATGTATAGCATAGAAGAACAGCTCCTCCACCAGGTCCCCCATCCTGCCGACGGCAGCGGCTTTGTCTTTATGGGAAACTACGGTTTCGGCTGGTGGAGACACCTCTCGCCCGCAATAAGGGTCATTTACGGTAATCCCACACTGAATGCCACCACCTTAGAGAACGGACAGATTCCCGACTACGTCATGAAGTCCCCCGACCCGATTTACCTTGTCAATGTCCGCGATGGTATCGTCAGCGTGACCACTTTGAACCGAAACCCCTCCCGACACTAGGTCGGTCTCGCTCCGACCCTGAAGCATAAGAGGAGAAACTTCAGACTTCGGCCTTTGCCATTTGCCGAGCCGCTCTGATATAATCGCGCATGCCCTGTTAGGAGCGTTTTTCTCCGCTTTGGGCGAGTGAGAATCAACCGAAATCACGAGATAGAATCCTGTGGAGGGAATGTCACATGGAATTTATGGGATACAAGCGTGAAGACGGCGGGTTTGGCGCGCGAAACCACGTCGTCGTCATGTCATCGGTCGCCTGCGCGAACGGCGTGGTCGAGGCGATAGGCCGCGCGCTTCCCGAGGCTGTGACGGTCATACATGGCTACGGATGCGGTTACGGACCCGAGGACATCGGCGTGAGCCTCCGCGCGCTTGTGGGATTTCTGAATAATCCGAACGTCGGCGCCGCGCTGGTCATAGGGTTGGGCTGCGAGGCGCTCAGGAGCGACTTTCTCACGCAATCGACTCATGGCAAACCTGCGGAGACTCTTGTGATTCAGGAAGCCGGAGGAAGCGCCGCCACTACCGAGAAGGGCATCGAAATCGCCCGGAAGTTCCTGGAGCAGCTCAAGTCGCAGGAGCGGGTGCCGGCTCCCGTGAGCGAGCTGATAGTGGCTCTTGAATGCGGCGGGTCGGATGCTCTGTCGGGTGTGACGGCAAATCCTGCTGTCGGCGCGGCCGCCGATCGCTTCGTGCGCGAGGGCGCCACGGTGATTCTCGCCGAGACGACCGAGATGATAGGCACCGCCCACATACTCAAGCGACGTTGCGCCACACCCGAGCTGGGCGAGCAGGTGGAGCGCCTTGTGAACGAGCACGAGAAGCACGTGCGCGCCTCGCTGGGCGAGTTGGCGGGCATGGTGATAGCCCCGGGCAATATCGACGGAGGGCTCTCATCCATAACCGAAAAATCGCTCGGGTGCATCATGAAGGGCGGCACGACGCCCATAACTGAAATGCTCGAGTATGCGGGCCGCCCCTCGAAACGCGGGCTGGTCATCATGGACACGCCGGGCTATGATATCGATTCGATGGCCGGCATGGCGGCGGCGGGAGCGCAGATGGTCCTGTTCACGACAGGCCGCGGCTCGACGGCCGGGTTTCCGGCGATTCCTGTCATAAAGATTGCAAGCAATTCGCGGACATATAAGAAGATGCCGGGCGATATGGACGTGAACGCCGGCTCGATAACGGATGACGGCAAGACAATCGACGAAGTCGGTCAAGAGATTTTCGACCTGTCCATCGAGGTCGCAGGCGGCAAGAGAACCTGCGCCGAGCTCAACAGGTCGGCGCCGTTCAACTACCTGAAGCAGGGGCCCACGTTCTAGCGTCGGCGTTATGTGGACCGATATTTCTGTTCCAGTTCATCATATGCTGTTGCACCGATGAACTGGTTGAACTGCATAAAGGCTGCGAGAAAATCGGCGAATTGCCTCGGTTGTCCCGTCTCCTTCAACTCGCCGAGGACGTCCATGTTCGCCTGGATGGTTGCGGCGAGACAAACGGCGGGGAAGATGGCGATGGCGAATCCCATCTTCTCAAGCTGGGCGGCGGGCAGGCTCGGAGTGCGCGGCGCCATGTTGATCAGGCAGGGGACGTTGAAGAGCTTGGGAATCTGCTCCATCTGCTCCACTGTTTCCGGTGCCTCGACGAACATGATGTCGGCGCCGGCTTCGACGTAGGCGCGGCCGCGCTCGATTGCGGCGTCCCATCCCTCGACGGCAAGGGCGTCGGTGCGGGCGATGACGAGGAAATCGTCGCTCGTTCTGCTGTCTGTGGCGGCTTTGATCTTCGCCGCCATCTCATCTGCGGGTATCACCTGTTTGCCGCTCATGTGGCCGCAGCGCTTGGGCCAGACCTGGTCTTCGATGTGAATCGCGGCGGCGCCCGCCTTCTCGTATTCCCTGACCGTGCGGACGACGTTGATGGGGTTGCCGTAGCCGGTGTCGGCGTCGGCGATGAGCGGGATTTCGACCGAGTCGGCAATGGCCCGCGCATTCGCGAGCATTTCGGTCATCGTCAGGAGACCGATGTCGGGCAGGCCAAGCGTGGCGGCGGCGGTTCCGTACCCGGTCATGTAGACGGCCTCAAAGCCCACGCCCTCGACCAGTTTTGCAGTGAGGGCGTTGTATGCGCCCGGGGCCAGTATCAGCCTTTTGTGTGATAGCAGTTCCGTGAGCCTGTTGCCTGCGCCCATTCTCACTTCTCCGCGAGGAGCTTCATGATGCCGCCCCTCTTGAGCGAGGTGAGCATCATCTCGTTCAGAGGCACTCCCTCGAATGATTTTTCTGTTGTGAGATTCGTCGCGCGCGCGGCGTCGAAGTCCACCTCGATCTCGTCGCCTTTGTTCGTTTCTGCGGCGATATGGGGACAGACGAGCACGGGGAGCCCGATGGCGATGGCGTTGCGGAAGAATATGCGGGCGAACGATTGGGCGACGACAGCGGCCACGCCCAGGTGTTTCAACGCCTCCGGCGCGGTCTCGCGGCTGGAGCCGCAGCCGAAGTTCGACCCCGCCACGATGATTCCGCCGGGCTTGAATTCTTTCGCAAATTCGGGAGCGATGGGTTCGAACGCGTGCAGGCTCATCTCCTCGATGGGAAGGTGCATGTATTGACCGGGAGTAATCTGGTCGGTATCGACATTATCGCCGAATGTCCAGGCCGGCCCTTTCACTTTCAAATTCTCCATTCGCTCACACCTCCCTCGGGTCGGTGATGACGCCTTTGAGGGCCGAGGCCGCGACGGTGGCGGGCGAGGCCAGATAGATGTCGGCTCCCGCGCTGCCCATGCGTCCCTTGAAGTTCCGGTTGGTTGACGAGATGCACGTCTCTCCCGGAGCGAGCAGGCCCGTATGCGCGCCGAAGCAGGGGCCGCAGTTCGGATTGCAGATCACGGCTCCTGCCTCCGAAATGGTCTTGAGCAGGCCCGCCTCCATTGCTTTCAGATAGACCTCGCGGGAGGCCGGATACACATATAACCGGGTGAACGACGGAATCGCGCCGCCCTTCAGTATCTCGGCGGCGACCTCCAAGTCCTCGTACCGGCCGTTCGTGCAAGAGCCGAGAACCGCCTGGTGCACCGGCGTGCCCTGAACTTCGCCGATGGGTTTCACATTGCCGACGGAATGGGGGCAGGCCACCTGCGGCTTCAAATTCGATATGTCGAGCTCGTACGTCGCCTCATAGTGAGCGTCGGGGTCCGCTGCGACGGCCGCGGCTGCGCCCTCGGCCTCGCCGAGAGGCGGGCCGTCTCCCCGCCCTTTCAGGTATGCCAGCGTTTTCTTATCTACGTTGAAGAACCCGAACTTTGCGCCGACTTCCACCGCCATGTTGCTGATGGTCATCCGACTCTCGACGCTGAGCGCCTCCGAGGCATCGCCCGCGAATTCGATCGACTTGTATTGGGCCACCTCTGTGCCGTATTTCCCGGCGATGTGAAGGATGACATCCTTCGAGGCGACGCGGCGGGGGAGACGTCCCGTCAAGACGAACCGGATGGTCTCGGGCACCATGAACCACAGTTCGCCCCGGGCCAGCACGTAAGCCATCTCGGTCGTCCCGATGCCCGTTCCCGCAGCCCCCAACGCCCCATAGGTGCAGGTATGCGAGTCGGTGCCCACTATCAACGCGCCGGGCCGCGCGTGTCCCTTTTCCATCATCACCTGATGGCAGATGCCCTCGCGCTCGCCGTAGTATTGCTTTATGCCCGACGATTGGATGATGTTGCGAATCATCATCTGCGCGGCGGCCATCCGCTCGGTGGGCGCGGGGATGTAGTGGTCGAACAGGACGACGACCTTTTGCGCGTCCCACACCTCGCTCACGCCCGCGCTCATGAGCTGCATCCAGCTCAGGCCGAACGCTTCGTGCAGCATCGCGCAGTCGATGGGCGCTATGACATACTCGCCGGGCCGCACCTGCCGCCCGACCTTATTCGAAAAAACCTTCTCGGCAATCGTCTGCCCCATCGCGCTTCCTCCATCTTATCCGTGCCGTTTCATGAAATCGGTGAAGATTGCCAGATTCTCCTTGAGCAGGTCGGGAATCGGCAGTTCGTAGGGGCACTTCTCGACGCATTCCTGACACTCGCCGCAGTTCTCGACGCTCTTCATCGCGGCGTCGGCAAACGCGATCGCGGCGGCGGGCGCAAGCCGCTTTGAGAACGACGGGAAGCCCAGGACGCCGGGGATCATCACGCCTTTCTCGCACGGCATGCAGTATTCGCAGCGGTGGCAGAACTTCGTGCCGAGGTCGAGACGTATCTTCTCGATGTCCCTGCGGTCGTCTTCGTCGAGCGGCTTTGGCGAGCGGTAGAGCTCGATGATCTCGTCCAACTCCTCGCGCGCTTGGATGCCGGGGATGGGCACGACGTTGGGATACTGTTGCAGGAAGCGGAAGCAGAGGTCGGCCCGCTCGAGCAGGCCGCCGCCGAGCGGCTTCATGCCGATTATCCCCATGCTTTGCTCCTCGGCCACCTTGAACAGCTCATCGGCGGGGTCGCGCTCGATGAAGTTGAACGGAAACTGCAGGGTCTCGAACAGGCCGGTCCGGCAGGCCTTGATCGCGGTGGAAATGCTGTGAGAGCTGAAGCCGATGTGCTCGATTTTCCTCTCGGCGCGTGCCTTCGCGAGCGCCTCGTACGCCCCGCCGGGGGCAAGCACCGCATCGAGCGCTTCGTCGTTTGCCAGGTTGTGAAACTGATAAAGATCGATGCGGCTGGTCTTGAGATTCTGGAGGCTGTAGTCAACGTGGTCGGCCGCCGTTTCGGCGTCGCGGGCGAGCGTTTTGGTGGCGAAGACGACCTTGTTCCTGACCCCTTCCAGCGCGTCTCCGATCTTCTTCTCGCTGTTGCCGTACATGTTGGCCGTGTCGAAGAATGTTATGCCCGCCTCGAAGCAGCTCCGAACCACTTCGACCGCGTCTTCGAAGCCGAGCCGAATTATCGGTATGCCGCCGAATCCCAATTCCGACACTTTCAATCCCGTTTTTCCAAGCGTTACGGTTCTCATTGTGTACCTCCAAAGTTCCTGAAACTTACCACTGAGGGCTATCATATTCCGTCAGCGGACCTAAGTCAAACGAAATTTCTGCCTTGAAAACGCAAAAATATACTCTTTGCCTTATGCTCAACGGATTATTTTTGTATTGACAATCGTATAGGCTATATGTTATAAAATATGCTGTAGGGAAAGGAGCCTTCCAGCAAGCTGCCTTCCATGCATAACCAAGAAGATCCCTGATTCGTTGTGCCGCTGGCATCCTGCGACAGGATTGTACGTGGGATGTTCAGCAGGAGTTGTTGTGGCTATCCGAGGAGTTCCGTGGTCCAGGCATATGGGTTGTTCGGAGCTAACGAGGAGTGAACTATAGATAAAAGGCAAGGGTCACCACTCGAACCCTGGCAAGAGTAAGTGGTAACCCTCCGGCGAGGAAAAGGAAGTTTTCCCTTGCTCACCATTTGTATTGTAGCACAACTCACCCCGCGAATCAAACGCTCCCGTCCCGTCGAGCTGTGTAACGATCTCCTCAAAGCCCCTCCGTTCAGAATCCGAAAGAATCCACGTCTTCCCATTGCCGAAGAGTTTATCCGATATTCGTTCTCCCGCCACCGCCGCGCCCCCGCATGGACGCTGCAAAGGACGCTGACGTGAGATGAAGAGGAGACGTGTTTTTGGCCCGCTTGTATTAGTGTTGCTATTGACAGGGGGATGCGCTTCGCTCAATTCTGCGGAGCCCGTCGACGTGGTGCGTGAGTTCTGCACCCGATTTGAAACGGCGAACTACAGGGTCGAGGCAGCGGGCAGCGACCTGCAATCCGTCAAGAGCATCGTCAACCGGCTGGAGCATGTGCCCGACCCGTTCCAGAAAATCGTAAACGACTACAAGGCGACCGTCGTGATATACGACGGCGACGTGCTGGACCATGTTTCGTCGTTCGAGGCGACCGACGACTTGAGGAATGTGAGCGGCGTGTATGTGCCGTCCGTGAACGGGATTTTCATAAACCATCAGGGACATCGCCCGGACGACAAATCCGTCTGTCTGGAGCTGCACGAATACGGGCACGCTGTCGACCAAGCCCTTGCCAGCCTGCCCGGTACGCCGTACACGAACGAGACGGGGTACTACGTCTCCGGATTGGATGAATTCAAGCGGATTCACGAAACGGCGACAAAGAGAACGTCGTGGTTCACGCTGTTTGTGATGACCGACCACGAAAAAGACCGGCGGGAATTCTTCGCCGAATGCTTCGCGCGGTTCTACTATTCCGACCAATCGCGCGAATCAATGAAGAAATACATCCCCGAATGCTACGAATTCTTCAGGAAAATGGAGAAGTACTTCTTAGAAGAGCAAGGCCCGCGAAAAATGCTGGCGGCAGTTCCGGGCATGTGATTCCTTGACACGCATTGCGCGAGTCTGAAAAGCAACCACGAATTGCACGAAATCGAATACTACAGATTCCAAATTCGGAATCAGAGCGGGCGCGTTTGGTAGCTTTCCAACTCTTCCGGAGGCAGATCTTCTGGACTTACCAACCTATAATGTTTCTCTGCGGAAACTCGGATTCCTTCCTCGGTTTGCTCGAGCTCAAACAATGCAATCAACTCGTTGCGCATAAACTGAGCGGCGATTGCTCGACAAATTAGTCCGGGAAACTTCGAGGCGCAAACGGCAAAATCTTGCTCAATTTGTACTATTGCCAATTTGTCTGTTCCGCCTTTTGCTTGAACTGGCAGCACGTAGTGAACACCGCGCTTATCAATGCCAACGTATATCTCATCGGTTTCAACCTGACCGATGTCAGGCACACTAGTCCTTAGATGATTCTGCAAAGAATAGCAAGTAAGCCCAGTGAAGATATCTATCAATCTGTTATAGCGCAGTCTTGCTAAGAGCGCCTGTTCATCTGTCAAAGAATACTGGACAATAACCCCCGGTGTTGCATCCGGAATTTTCGTTTCCACCAAGATGTTTGAAGGGACGATCGTGGCTCTGACTACGAGAGCAAGTTTATACCTTGCTCTGCCTGCGGGACGAATAATCCACTCATAACCCTTTGGAGCTTTCGTGACTATGCTATCTGGTAGCGGAGCTCTATATCTAAGCGAATAGATAACATCTCCCAAATTCTTTGGGAGTTTAATGCCCAGTTTTTCCGAAGCCTCGTTTATGTCCGACCTCTTAAAGACTATTTCGGTAGCGCCTTTCTTATAGTACTTGTTGAAGATCGCTTCTATGATTCGTGAGTAACGGCCTTTTCTGTCTTCCATATCTTCACTTTCGCTGTCCGGTCCAACGCAACACGACAACTTCTTCCTGTAGCTGTTCCTTCGTGGCCGTAGCAAACCGAGTGCGGAATGGGTCTATTCGTAGTAACTCATACCCAAGAGCTTCGGCTATATCAGATAGTAGTTGTCCGGTGCGAATCATGACCCTAAGATACGAAGCCTGGTCTCCAACAACATAAGCCAGTTGAGCGCCCGGACGCAACACGTCTCGAAGATCGGCCATGTGGCGAGCCATGCCACCAAAATATAATCTGGTTACTTTTCCATAAAGTCTTTCGAATCCGGAATTTTTTCCAAGTTCTATTCTGCGCTCTTCTATTGAGTTTGCTATGCGCTGAATTTCCGGATGTTCAGCTATCCATTTGTGATCATCATCGCCTTTGTAAACGCCACGAGTGTTGGAACGTATAAGTCTTTTCTTCAACGACCTCAGTTCCGCCTTACTCCTTATAAACCCAAGAATAACTGACTCAAGCCTTGTTGTTCTTGTATAATCCTTCTCATTCGGGTAAGGAGGAGATGTTATAACCGCATCTACTGAGTCAGGCTGAACGATGCCGGCAATTTCTCGAGCATCCGAAAGGTAGACTTCGGAATCGGGATAAAACCCGCTAATGGCGTAACGAAGATCTTTGGCAATCTTTTCCATTTCAGATAGCCACGGAGCGACAACTGGAACATCTTGTTTGAGCTTCCCAACTCCCACTTCTGGCCCAAAGTGCAGATTGCCAATCGCGGATACCAACGCGTTTGCCAAGGCTAACAATCCGTGTCGATAGTACCGCTCGCTCTGATGTTTCTTTAGAAAATTCAGTAACATAAGAGTCTTGTGCAAGGGCAGAGGACTAATCGAATTTGTGATAAGAAGGTTTCTCGCTTCGGCATCAAGTGTGATTAGCGGAATGTCCTTGAGATTGCCTTCAAAGGGTTTGCTGTCATCTATGCCTTGTGCTTTGAGCGCGTTCAAAGTAGAATCCCGAACATCGTGTGCTCGTTCTATCAGCAAATCCGGGTCAATTTCCCAATCCACCTTGACTGCACTAGCAAAGTGCGCGAATGGATTCGCTTCGAGGCCAATCGCCTTTATTCCGGCGAGTTTCGATTCCACAAGCGTTGTACCCGTTCCGCAAAAGGGATCGAGAAGAGTATGGTTTTGAGTTAAACCGAAAGCGTCTATATAATTGCGGACTAAATGTGGGGGAAAAGAAAGGACAAACCGATACCAATCATGAAAAGCCCTGTCTTGCGGGTCGAGTTTATTAGCTCCCTTTTTCTTTTGATGGGTAACGTTTTCTTCAACTGCCTCGGGAAGATTAAAACTCTCATGTCGAAAATAAAGCTGGGTAGGGAGAGGCTTCATATCTCGATTGTTCTGCCTATCGATTGAAATGACAATACGTTAATGAATCATCATCTTTCAATATAGAGCGAATCGAATCGAAAAATCAAGAAAAAAGTGTACGAGTTCCTACAGATATGGCTCGACCATCTTGCGGAATTCAGATTCGGTGAGGATTTTGACGCCGAGCTTTTTGGCTTTGTCGTGTTTGCTGCCGGGGTCGGCGCCTGCGACGACGTAGTCGGTCTGTTTGCTCACGCTCGAGGATGCCCGTCCGCCCAGCCGCTCGACGAGCTGCTTCGCCTCGTCGCGCTTGAAGTGTTCGAGCGCGCCCGTGAAAACGAACGTCTTGCCCTCGAGAGGCGCGCCCGCCGCACGCTCCTCGCGCTTGATTGTCACGCCGCCCTTCCGCAGTTTCTCGATCAGCTCCAGGTTCTTCGGCTGGCGGAAGAACGTGTGTATGCTCTGGGCGACGACCGGGCCTATCTCCATGACTTCTTCGAGTCGCTCGCGGGAGGCGTCCCGAACCTTCTCGATCGAGCCGAAGTGGTCGGCCAGCACCTTGGCCACGTGTTCACCCACGTGCCGGATGCCGAGCGCGTACAGGAACCTGGCGAGCGTCGTCTTCCGGCTGCTGTCGATTGCGCCGAGCAGGTTCTCGGCCGATTTCTCGGCCATCCGTTCGAGCGGCACGACCTGTTCCTTCTTGAGGAAATACAGGTCGGCGGCGTCCTTTATCAGACCTTCCTCCACAAGCTGCTGCACGCGCATCTCGCCGAGGCCGTCGATGTCCATCGCGCCCTTGGAGGCGAAATGGATGATGTGTTCCAGGAGCTTGGCGCGGCAGCTTGAGCCGGTGCAGTACGAGGCCGCCTCGCCCGGTGTGCGCTCGACGGCCGACCCGCAGACGGGGCACTTCTTCGGCATGACGAACTTCTTTTCCTTGCCGGTGCGTTTCGACGGAATCGACTTGACGACCTCGGGAATGACGTCGCCCGCCCTCCTGACGATGACGTGGTCGCCTATGCGGACATCCTTGCGCGCGACCTCGTCCTCGTTGTGGAGTGTGGCGCGCCTGACCTCGACGCCGCTCACCCGAACGGGCCTGAGGAAGGCGACGGGCGTGACCGCTCCCGTGCGGCCGACGTTGACGCCGATGTCCTCGATGACGGTCACCTCTTCCTGCGCCGCAAACTTGAACGCGATCGCCCAGCGCGGGCTCTTCGAGGTCGCTCCCAGCGCGCGCTGGAAGTCGTACCTGTCCACCTTCACGACGGCGCCGTCTATCTCATAGGGAAACGAGTGGCGTTTTTCCTCCATCTCCTTGCAATACTCTATTACCTTCTCGATTCCCTTCATGCGTCCCATCGCCGGCAGGTTCACCCTCAGCCCCCATTCACGGAACAGCTTCATCGTCTCCCAGTGCGTCTCGGATTCAAGCCCTTCGACGACGCCCGTGCCATGGATGTATATGTTCAACGGGCGCGACGCGGTCACCCTGGGGTCGAGCTGGCGGAGCGAACCGGCGGCGGCGTTGCGCGGATTGGCGAAGGGCGATTCGTCCTTCTCCGTACGCTTTCGATTCATCTCTTCGAAATCTTTCTTGTTCAGGATGACTTCTCCGCGCGCTTCGAGTCGCGCCGGCAGGCCGGAATCGGATTTGAGTCGGAGCGGAATCGAACGGATAGTCTTGAGGTTTTGTGTGACGTCCTCTCCCCGGAAACCGTCGCCGCGTGTGGAGCCATTCACGAAGACGCCGTCTTCATACACCAGCTCGACAGCCGAGCCGTCATATTTCGGCTCGACGACGTAATCGAGCCGCTCCTCTCCCAGCGCCTTGCGCACGCGCTTGTCGAATTCCCTGATTTCGTCGTGTGAGAACGCATTGCCGAGGCTGAGCATGGGCACGGTATGCTCAATGGTCTCGAACTCCGTGGCCGGCTCCGCTCCGACGCGCTGGGTGGGCGAATCGGGAGTGACGAGTTCCGGATATTTCTCTTCGAGTTCGATAAGCCTCCGCATCAGGCGGTCATATTCGGCGTCCGAGACTTCCGGATTGTCGAGGACGTAGTAGAGAAAGTTGTGATGGTTTATCTGTCGCCTGAGCTCTTCGATTTCCGCGACAGGGTCTTCCTTAGGCATTATCGCTCTCCAGACCGGAGTCCGTCCCTACAGGTCAGGAAGTTGGTGTTCACACATTCGTGATTCGCATCTTAAAGGGGAGATTCGGTATTGCCGGGTCGTGGTCACCAGGCGAGCCTGCGACGGCGTCGGATATGACATTGTTCACCAGCGCATACCGCCCGAATACCTGACGTCGAAGGATTGAAACTCGCCCGAGTAGGGTTCGTTGGCGACCTTGACGTCGGTCACCCGCGCTCCCGGCGGGCCATGGCGACACCACTGCACCAGCGCGCCCACCGCCTCTTGCGTTCCCTCGGCCACGACCTCCACGCCGCCGTCGTGCCTGTTCATCACCCAGCCGGTCACGCCGAGTTTGTCCGCCTGGTCGCATGTGCTGTAGCGAAAGAACACCCCTTGGACGCGTCCTTCGACTACCGCGCGAACTCTGACTTTCTCCGCCATTCTTATTCCTACCTGATGCGAAGCTCGCTGACCACGCGCTGAACGCCCCGGCAGTCCTCAGCAATCTTGTTTGCGAGGTCTTTCTCGGCGCCGCTGTGTACGATGCCGGTGAGCGTTACCACGCCGTTTCGGCTTGAAACCTCGATTTCGGTCGAGTCGATGTTGTGGTTCACCATCAGCGCCGCGCGCACCTGCGCAACGAGGCGCTCGTCGTCCACCTTTTCCACGAATTTCTTGTCGCCCGCCTCTTCGCCGGGTGCCTTGGTCTCAAGCTCGTCCGCCACCGACACCACGCCTTCGACGTCCTCGGCGATTTTGCGCGCAAGCTCGGCCTCCGCAGGCGAGGCCACCGTACCGGTCAGAGTGACCACGCCGCGGTCGGAGCTCACCCCTATGGAGCGGGCGCGCACGTTCTCATTGAGCAGAAAAGCCGTCTTGATAGAAGCCTCTATCGTGAGGTCGTCGAGTTTCTCGCCCAGCGTTCGCTCCGGCACGGCCGGCTTCAGCGTGAGCGCCCTGCTGACAACCAGGGCGTTCTGAACCTTATTCACGCCCTTGATGCTGAGGGTTATTCCCTCCGCGAGCTGCTTCTGAATCTCGGTTCCGACGGCTCCCGAGAGAGTGACCGTTCCGTCCGCGGTGGAGACGTCTATCTCCGTGTTGTTCAGATGACGATTGAGCATGAGCGCTGTCTTCACCGAGGCCGTCAGGCGAGAGTCGTTCAGCCTGAGAGAGATATCCTTTCGCGCGTAATACTTCGTGTAGGAAAAGAAGGCAAGCCCCACGGCGGCCAGCGCGAGGACGATGAGGAGAAGTCTTCGTAACATCGCTCGCCTCTTGTATCTTCGAGCCTTGGTGGATTCGTTCTGTTTTAGATGAAGTCTAGCAAAAGGCTTCGGGAAATGTCAACGAGGAACAGGCTTGCACTGTGGGAGCTTGAGATATACGGGCCGAGCCGGTGTTGTTTGACGGTATCGGCAGAGGGCGCCCGCCTCATCTTCTGGGCTAGTTACCCCCGGTTGAGTGACGAAAACGTCAATGAATGTGCCCCTTTCGCCGGTCTCCTGGACTCTCGGGAATTCTGCGGGATGAATGACGCTCGCCGACGGAATCGCCCTTCTTGTTCTAAGCATAAGTTATAGAATAGGTTAGGACGTCAAAGCGAACGCACGACAAATTCCTCCGACAGGAATTGTCAAGTGGTATGTTTTATGCTACATAACCACCGAAAATTGGCTCTTGAGGACTCTCTGAAGGGAGGGAACCGCCAAATGAAGGTTTTCAAGCTTGCTTCAGTGCTTCTGGTCGTCCTGGCGTTGACGGCCATAGCAATGCCCAACGTGATGGCTGATTGCGAGGAGGGCGATTCGATCACCATCACTATCGACCGCGGCACCAAGCCCTCGAGCTTTTTCCATCCGGGCCGTTTCTTCACCAAGTCGGCGACGGAGACAGTGTACGAGTTCGTCATTCGGGACTACGATGGTTTGGCGATTGAAGGTTTAACCATTCAGACTTCGTCGGGCCGTACCATTGTTCCCATTGATCGGATCAAAGAGATTCGGTTCAACAACTGGATAGAAAGAGAAAGCGACGATATCAACTATGTGGAGAATGTCGTCAAAGCCGACCTCATGTTTAACGACGGGACCGAAAAATCCGTAGTGATGAACGCCGATATGGGCACGATAGAGGGAAAGACCAAGCTTGGCGACTTCTTCCTTCGCGACCCTCATACTCTTAGAAGGCTGGTGTTCAACCGATGCGAAAAGCTTCCGGAAACCGTGGAAGAGGTCGAGGTGGAAGAACCCGAGGTGGCAAAGGTGGTCTCTCCGCTTGACACCGACGGCGACGGAGTTATCGATGACAAGGACAAGTGTCCGGACACGCCCAAGGGCGTGAAAGTCGATGAAGACGGCTGCCCGCTCGACACCGACGGTGATGGAGTTCCCGACTACATAGACAGATGTCCCGATACTCCCAAGGGAGCGCCTGTCAATTCGGTCGGTTGCTGGACCATCAAGGGAGTACTTTTCGACTATGACAAGTGGGACATCAAGCCGCAGTATTACAGCATGATGGACGAGAACGTCCGTGTGCTGGAAATGAATCCGACGCTCAAGGTCGAAATTCAGGGCCACACCGACAGCATCGCTTCAGAAGAATACAATCAGACGCTCTCCGAAAAGAGGGCCGAGTCGGCGCAAGCTTACTTCATCTCCAAGGGTATCAGCGCGGATAGAATACCCACGCGCGGCTTCGGCGAGCTGAGACCCATCGCCACCAACGATACCCCTGAGGGGAGAGCCCAGAACAGGAGAATCGAGCTCAGCGTTATTAGCAAATAGCCGTTTCTGAAGGACATGAAGCCTGCGGAAACACGCGGGCTTATCTGTGGAGTCTATAACGTGGGGAAGAGTCGAATCCGGTAGTTAGTCATCTGAACGGAGGGAACTGCACAATGAAGGTTCTAAAATCTGCCGTAGCGCTTCTGGTTGTCCTGACGCTGGCGGCCGCCGTCGCGCCCAACGTAGCGGCCGAGCAGGGAGAGAACGAATCGATCACCATCACGATTGACCGTGCGACGATGCCCTCGACCATTTTCTTTCCTGGTCGAATTTTCACAAAGGCACAGACTCTGACGGTGCATGATTTCGTCATTCGAGATTACGACGGCATTCCGATCGACGGCTTCGTCATCCAGACATCCTCTGGGCAGACCAAGGTTCCCATCAATTTGGTCCAGGAAATCCGACCGAGCAAATGGGTAAACAGATACAGCGATGATATCGATTTCATAGAGAATGTCACGCACGCCGACATGGTCTTGACCGACGGCACGGAAATGAACGTGCTGATGAACGCCGATTTCGGAACGATAGAGGGAAAGACCGAGGACGGAGATTTCTTCCTCGGCAACCCATATACCGTCAGACGGCTTGTGTTCAACCGTTGAAGCCGTGTCGCCTGCAACGAAAAGATAACGCAGCGGTTCTCGCTCGAAACATCTCCGTTGTCCACCCGCGCCCGCGTATGATGTTTCCATCTGCGGAACCGCTGTGTGCTATGTGGACCCCAGCCTCGCTGCTCTTACCCGACAGTGGACACGCCTTCCCGCAGCTCAGCTTTACAACGGGAGCGCCCTCATGGTAAAATGTTGATAGGAGAAGTGTTGCATCACTGACCCTTTCGGGAGAATCCATGAAGCGTCAAGGCCGCGAGCATAACACCGACCATGTCGGACGCGTGCTCATCGTCGGCGAACAGCGCAACCTGTCGCGAGCGAAAAAAGTCCTTCGCGAGTCGGCCAAGAAACGGGACGGCAAGCTGGACATAATGACCTGCGGCGACATCGAGGCCGCCCACGAATTTCTCACCTATTACCTCAACGGAATACTCCTGAATCTTCCCGGCGCGAGCGCATCCACCATAATGCCGCCCCTTAAGAAGCTGAGGAGGGTTTACAGCGGTCGGATCGGGCTTGTCAACGGCGACCCGTCGGTGAAGCCGTATACGTGGGGCCGGGTCGGCGGGGTGGACTTCTATTGCGAAAAGATAGAGGCCGCCGAGCAGTTCGCCGATATGCTTCTGGCGCCCAGGCGCGGCAGGGGCAAGACGGCGCTTCTGCTCGAGGGCGGCGGCATACTGGGGGGCTTCATAGAATTCGGCAGCGTCAGGGCGCTCTACGATTTCGGGATCCAGGATTTCGACATCTATGTC
Organism: uncultured bacterium; assembly: GCA_964607485.1. GTDB lineage: Bacteria > Abyssobacteria > SURF-5 > SURF-5 > SURF-5 > CAZSKP01. Next base: position 40,378 of record CAZSKP010000013.1, read on the forward strand.
GGCATCAGCGCCGGAGCCTTCGTAGCCGCGTGCGCCGCAAACAAGATACCGTTCAGGATGATGCTCGAAAGGCGCAGGCTCGAGTGGGCGCAGGTCTATTACCCGAACATCTCTGAATTAGCGTCCAAGGTGGCGTCGTTTCTGCCCAATCTGTACAGGGGCATAACCACCCTGTGGAACGAACCGAACAAGGATATTCCGCTCTTCCTCTCCAGCTTTTTCGCGACAAGTCTTCTTTCGGCGAAGCGAATCAGGGGATTCCTCGAAAAGATTCTCGAAGAAGCTCAGGGAACGAACAGCTTCACGGAACTGAGAGAGAGGGGAACGGAACTCTACATAATCGCCACCGACCTCGACACCACCGAGCGCCGCGCATTCGGCGAGGTGGGAGATATGGAGGTACCCATCTCGCACGCCGTCGAGGCGTCCATCGCGCTGCCGCTCACGTACAGCCCGGCCAAGATCGACGACCGCTACTATATCGACGGGGCCATCTGCAACGCCGCCAACCTCGACATCGCAATCGAGCACGGGGCCGACCTCATCATATGCGTCAACCCGCTGGTGCCGTTCATCAGCAAGAAGCGCGGCCTGCTGAAGAGTCTCGGCCCGCTGGGAATACTCGAACAATCCTACAGAAGCATCCTGCACCAGATTCTCCTTAGAAAGATAGAACGCTACAAAGTCGAGAATCCCACGGTCACCACCGTGCTGATCGAGCCCGACCCGGAAGATCCCACGATGTTTCACAATCCTCTCAATGCCTCGCGCAAGCTGATGGACCTCGCTCTCGTTCACGGCTATCGCTCCGCTCGCAAGGCAATCGAAAGCCAGTTCGATTTCATACAGAAATCATTCCTCTACCACGGCATCGAAATACAGCGAGAGCGAGTGGACGAGAAGCTTGTGAAAGCCGAAGAATCCAAGCTAGCCGACAAATCGCGCAGGGTCATGACGGGCAAGTGACCCGTCGGCTTTGCATGACCAGGACCGTTTCCCCCTTTGCGCAATGAGAAAATGAACGCGGAAGCTGTTTATCAAGCGTGAATTGATCATTCGATCCAATTCTGATAGGATATTGGCGGTGGAGAACGGAGTCCGGAGAACGAAGAGTGCTTGAGGGCCGCAAAATAGTCGTCGTGATGCCCGCGTACAATGCGGCAAAGACGCTGAAGAGAACGTACGACGAGGTGCCGAAGGATATCGTTGACGAGATACTGCTCGTCGACGACGGCAGCCACGACGAAACCATTGAATATTCCAAGCGGCTGGGCATAAAGACGTTCATTCATGAGAGAAACTTCGGGTACGGCCGCAACCAGAAGACGTGTTACAGGGAAGCTCTCAAGACTGGCGCCGACATCGTCGTCATGCTCCATCCGGACTATCAGTACTCGCCCAAGTTGATCACGGCGATGGCTTCTCTGATAGCGGTCGGCGAGTACGATGTGCTCATCGCCTCCCGAATCTTGGGTGTGGGCGCGATACGGGGCGGCATGCCAAGATACAAGTACATTTTCAACAGATTCTTGACCTTGTTCGAGAATCTGATGCTCTTTTACAAGCTTTCCGAGTATCACACCGGTTATCGCGCGTTTTCGAGGCAAGTGCTCGAATCGCTCCCGTTGATGGAGAACTCCGACGATTTCGTGTTTGACAATGAGATGCTCGCGCAGATCATATTCTGGGGTTACAAGATAGGTGAAATCTCCTGTCCGACCAAGTATTTCCCCGAGGCTTCGTCGATCAATTTCTCGCGCAGCATGAAGTATGGTCTCGGCTGCATGCTCACTTCGTTGAAGTTCCGCCTTCAGAAGATGCGGCTGGCGAAATTCAGAGTTTTCGACGAAAAAGGAAAAAAGCTGTTCGAGGATTCTTACTACCGGATGGTCGAGCCCGAAACAGCGGAAGAAGCCCGATAGCTTCCCTCCCCCAGGCCGCTGGAAGTGTGCCTCTCCGGCATATCCGACTTCCCTCCATTCGATTTGCTTCTTTCCGACCAACATCGACTCCCAGCCGGAAACCATTTGCTTTATTCATTGTCGAGACGGTAGAATGCTTCTGTCTCATTTCCAGAAAAGTGGCCTGAGAAATCCTCTCCCTTCCCCGTGGAAAACCCTCGGAAAGACGCAGGGGGCGGAAAGTAAACCCAAGCGGAGTATCGATGAACAGACGCGAGCGGTGGATCATCTTCCTGATGGGAAGCTGCCACACGATGGTGCATTTCTATGAGCAGATTTTCCCGGCGATTCTTCTGACGGTGGTTGCTTATTTCCAGATCGAACTCGCTACCGCCGGCTGGATGCAGACGTTTCTTGCGATGGCGTTCGGTCTGGGGGCGCTGCCGGCCGGCTACGTTGCCGACCGCATGGGCTCCAAGCGGATTATCATGGTGTATCTCATAGGAGCGGCGCTTTCGTGCTTATTTATCTCGACCGCCCGTTCTCCGCTCGCGTTCGCCCTGGGACTCGCGGCGATGGGCGCGTTCATCAGCCTGTACCATCCCGCCGGCACCACCCTGGTGACGACGCAGGTCAGGCAGGTCGGCAAGGCGCTCGGCTATCACGGTATGGGCGGAGGCCTGGGGGTGGCGGTCGCGCCGGCGCTGGCTACGCTGTTGGCGGCCGCTTCTCCGAAGTACGGGTGGCGGCTCTCCTTCGCGGTGTTCGGCTTGCTTGGCCTGTTGGTGGCGGCGGGCGTCGGAACGCTGAAAGTCTCCGAGGTTAAGTCCGAGAACTCTCGCGGCCGATTCTGGCCCGAACACCTCGCCAGCGGGTCGGCAAGGCCGCTCATCCTTTTCTTTTTCGTCGCGGTGATGATGGGCTTCTGTTATCGAGGGGTGATGACGTACCTTCCCACATATTTCTCGCAAAGGCTGAACGGCGGCGTGTTCGCGGGGCACGAAGTTCTCAAGGGAGGAACGTTTGCCACCTTAACGTTGCTCGTGGGCGTGGTGGGCCAGTTCATCGGCGGTCATCTTACCGTCCGATACAGACTGGAAAGGCTCTTCGCATTCTTGATGATATTGACCGTGCCGCTCCTGTTCATGATGAGCGTGCTGTCGAACTACGCGCTCTTTTTCACGGCGATGGCGTTCGCTTTCTTCCACTTCAGCACTCAGCCGGTCGGCAACAACCTCATCGCGCAATACACCGACCCGCGCGGACGGGGGTTGGGCTATGGACTCTACTTTGCCATAGCGTTTGGCGTCGGCTCTCTTGCATCCGGCTTTTCCGGAATGATCGCAGACCGGTTCGGCCTCAACGAAGTATTCGCCTCGCTCGCGGCGGTCGTCTTCCTCGGCTTTCTCCTGATGCTGTATTTGGCGAAGACGCAGAGAGATCGCCCCGCCCCGGAGCTTGACGCCGGAACGAAGGGAATGCTATAATTCGATGATAATCTAATTGTCATTCGCCGAAGGATGGGGGGAGCCGAGTGTCAGCCGCCGAAAGAGAATCCGGACTCACGGAGGCCGCACGCCTTTTCAGCGTGCTGGCCGAGCCTGCAAGGCTCAGGATCCTGCAACTGCTCCGGGATGGCTCGATGTGCGGGCGCGAGCTTGCCAGCGACCTGAATCTCACCCCTGCGACCACCTGCCACCACCTCGAACGCCTGAAGTTGGCAAAGCTTCTTTCTGAGCGCCGCTCGGGGAGGCATGTGTATTACAGCATAAGCGACTCTGAGCTCGCGCGGGCCCTGAGACAATCGCTGGCGGCGCTGGAGAGCGAAGATGAGTCCCCTGGCCGCAGACAGGCCCAAAAGGGGGATGTGAAGAGACAGTCAAGACGGCGAGACGGCAAGCGGCCAAAGAAATAATGGTTACAATCTGATGAGTGACGAGGAAGCAAGAGGCTGCATCGAGACTCTCGATATAGAAGAATGTCGAGATGGCGAGGACATCGCTTTTTTCGGCGAGATGGCGCACCGTACGGGCGGGCCGCTTCTCGAACTGGGGTGCGGCGCCGGCAGGCTCGCGATACCTATCGCCCGGAGCGGTATCCCGGTGACAGCCCTTGATAGTTCGGCCTCCGCGCTGGAACGGTTCAGAAGGAAGCTCGAGCATGAGCCGCCAGCGATTCGAAGCAGAATCAGGCTGATTCGTGCGGACATGAGGCGATTCTCGTTGAAGGAAAGGTTCCGGTGCGCAATCTGCTCGTCGAACACGCTTCTGTTGCTGGCGTCGGAGAGCGCTATCGCCGAAGCACTCGCCTGTGTCGGCTCGCATCTTGAACCGGGTGGAATCATTGTCATCGACGTTGCCGCAATCGACGAAGAGATGAGGGCCGCGCTCATGCGCTATCCGGGCGAAACGATTCCCGATTTGGTATTTTCTGGGGAATCGGACGAACATCCGCTCATGAGGGCTCACAGCGTCAAGCCTGGCAGCGCCGAAGCGCGCGGAGTTGGAACGACCCCGCGCGCCGGCGGCATTTCGATAAGATACGAATATTTCGATGACCGTGGCGGCTTACGCGCCCAACGCCGCGAGGACCTTGTCCTTTTGACTCCGGCGGAGTTGCTGCGTCTCCTGAACGAGCAGGGGTTCGAAGTCGTCGAGAAATTCGGCTGGTACGACCGCCGCCCATTTTCGGAGTCCGAACGCAAGCTGCTGGTGGCTGCCCGAAGACTGAAGTGAATGCGATGATGAGGTCCAGACATAAAGTGATATATTTCGATTTGGACGGGACCCTGGTGGATTACGAGTCCGATGCATGCCACGCGTTTGGCAAGGCACGCGAGCATGCGCTCGAGAGCTATCCGCACCTGGCCGGCAATCTGACCGACAACGTGTTCAAGCGTGCTCGCGAGGCGACGTACATCCAATACGGCGACACCGGCATCCCTCTCGCGGATTGGTACATGGAGTGCATGCGCGCCGTCCTCGAGTCGGCGGACGTGTTCGACATACAACTTGCGAGCCGCATGGGACAGCTGTACGGACTTTTCCGGAACACCGTGCTCAGCGTGTTTGAGGACGCGCTTGAGGTTGTGCCTAGATTGGCGGGTTCGTACAAGCTCGGTCTCATCTCGAATGGGTCAAGCAAAATTCAAAAGCTTCAGATTGCGGATTTTATTACGTACTCCGTCTACGCCCGCGAGGTGGGCCACGAAAAACCGGCGCCGGAGATTTTCCATGCGGCCGCCGAGGTCGCCGGGTGCAGCGACGGCGAAATTCTTTACGTGGGCGACGGCCAATACACGGACATTCTCGGCGCGAAGAATGCCGGCATCGAAATGGTGTGGATCAACCGCGCGCGTCAGGAGCTGTTGCAGGGCATCCCTCGACCCGACCATGAGATACATGATTTGCGCGACCTTTTTGAGATAGCGCCGATCTGAGGAGAAGAGGTCGATGAAGTTTACAAAAATGCATGGGCTGGGCAACGATTTCGTTGTCGTGGACGGTTTCTCGGAACGCGTCGCGGATGCGGAGCGACTGACCGTTGAGATATGCGACCGCCGGACGGGAGTCGGCGCCGACGGCCTCATCGTCATCATGCCCTCGGATAAGGCCGAGTTCCGGATGCACTACATCAATTCCGACGGCAGCCTCGCCGAGATGTGCGGCAACGGCATCCGCTGCCTGTCCAAGTATGTGTACGAGCACGGGCTCACCCGGAAGACGGAGTTCGTGGTCGAGACGCTCGGCGGAATGAATCGCCAGGTATTGGCCGTGGAGGACGGCCTCGTGGTTGGGGTCAGCGTGGACATGGGCGCGCCCCAGTTCCTGCGGTCGGAAATACCCATGCTCGGCGAGAACGCGAAAGTTGTGAACGAGCCGTTGGACGTGGACGGAAAAGTGTACAAGATCACCGCCTTGTCCACGAGCAACCCGCACGCCGTCATCTTCGTCGACGATGTCGAGAACGCGCCGGTCACAGAGCTCGGCCCGAAGATCGAACGTCATCCGTCTTTTCCCAATCGCACCAACGTGGAGTTTGTTCACGTCCTCGACAGAGACAACATACGCATGAGAATCTGGGAACGCGGATGCGGCGAGACGCTTGCCTCCGGGAGCGGCTCTTCGGCGTCCGCGGTGGCCTCGATCATAAACGGTTTCACCGGGAGAGAAGTAAACGTGCACGTACGCCTCGGAGTGCTGAAGATTGCCTGGCCCGAAGGCGGCGACATCACGATGACCGGCCCGGCAACGGAAGTTTTCGCGGGCGAGTGGCCCGATTGAGGACCGACACATGCCTCGCTCGCCTGAACCGACAACACGAATCGATTATGATGCAATATCCGCCAGGTACGACGACTTTCGCGGAGCCGGCACTGAGTTGGCCGAGATCATACTGGCCGAGGCAGGGACGGCGCCGGGGATGCGAATTCTCGACGTAGGCTGCGGAACCGGCAACGTCGCCGCCGCGCTCGCGAGGCTGGCGGACCCGAACATCGTGGGCTTGGACCGTTCGACCGGGATGTTGAACGCAGCGAGGACTAAGCTTCCGGATGCATCATGGATACAGGCCGATTCCGCCGCCCTCCCGCTGCGCGCGGGGGCGTTCGACTGCGTTCTCATGATTTATCTGCTGCATCACGTTGCGGATTTCGCGTCCGTCATTCAGGATGCTTACAGGCTGCTTCGCCACGGGCCGCTGATTGTGCTGACCGTGTCCCATAAACAGATAGATGAGAGCTTTGCATGTCGTTTTTTCCCCAGTTATGCGGGGATAGACAAAGCCCGGTTTCCCACAATCCCGGCGATCATAGAAGCGATGCAGAGAGCCGGTTTCTCTGATGTAACGAGTCGGACAGTCAACATCGCAATCGCAAGAGTGACGTTCGATGAAAACTACCTGAAAAAGGTCGAGAACAAGCATGTCTCCACATACTATCTCATGAGCGAGGAAGAATTTCGCCGCGGGCTGGAACAGATGCGCGAATACGTTCGCGAACATGCAGGCGAGCCGCCTCTGGACCACATGGGAACGCTGATTGTGGGGAGGAAGAGCAGGGAGGCTGTCCCGAAGAATCCCTGAGTTTCCACCATTTCCGGGTGAGCCGGAAAGTCATGAACCACCGTCCGCGCGTTAAGAACGATGAAGAGCGAAGGAAGAAGAAGAAAATGCCAAAGAAGATAAGAATCGGAGTAATTTTTGGCGGACGTTCCGGGGAACACGAAGTCTCCGTTGTTTCGGCCCAGTCGGTAATGAAAGCATTGGCCAAGAGTAAATACGATATTATCCCGATTGGTATTACCAAGGAAGGCAAGTGGTTAGCCGGTCCCCAGGCAGTTGAGTTCTTGAAGGAAGGTCTGCAAAGAACGGCAAATAAGGCTATTCTGCCGCCAGACCCAACAGAAAAGGGAATTATTAACGTCAGTCAACGTAACAACGCGGTGACTAAAATTGAAGCCACCAGCCACATCGACGTAATGTTTCCAGTCTTGCATGGCCCTTACGGTGAAGATGGCACGATTCAGGGTTTGTTGGAGTTAGCCAATATCCCATATGTTGGAGCTGGTGTTTTGGGTTCAGCTGTTGGCATGGATAAGGTTATCCAGAAGATGATTTTTGAGCAAGCCAAATTGCCGATCGTAAGATACTACTGGTTTCTAAGCTCGGAGTGGGGCAAAAATCAAATTGATATCTTACGACGCATAGAAGAAAGACTAAAATATCCTGTTTTTGTCAAACCCGTCAATTTGGGTTCGTCGGTCGGCATTTCCAAAGCAGGGGATAGGGGCGCCTTGATCAAAGCCGTCAATCTAGCGATTGAGTTTGATAGGAAAATAATCGTCGAAGCCGCGGCTTTGAATGCGCGTGAAATTGAAGTTTCAGTCTTGGGTAATGATAAGCCACAGGCCTCAGTGCCGGGAGAAATCATACCTTCCAATGAGTTTTATGATTATAACGCCAAGTATGTTGACGGTGCATCGACAGACCAAATTCCGGCTAAGCTACCGAAGAATGTTATTAAGGAAATCCAGAAGATCGCCGTTGAAGCTTTCAGAGCCCTTGATTTGTGCGGTATGGCCAGGGTTGATTTTTTTGTAAAGAGGGGTAGCAACCGGATACTCTTAAATGAAGTAAACACAATTCCTGGTTTTACCTCGATTAGTATGTATGCGAAACTCTGGGCGGCTTCCGGGCTGGCCTACGATAGATTGCTGGACGAATTGGTTGAGTTAGCCTTTGAACGCCATCGCGAAAAAAATCAACTTAGAACATCCTTTGATTCAGGTAGTGATTGGTACAAGTAACATGAATTCCGAAAATTATATCTTAGGCTAAGACCATATCATCACCGTGGCATGTGAAACTCACCGCTCGAAGAAGATATGCGTGGACCGTTGAAGTGTGGAATTCGAAGCCTGTCGTAGCAATTTTTGGTAGCTCTCAGACCATCGAAGGCGATGAGCAGTATGAGCAGGCGCGACAGCTCGGTCGGCTGCTTGCCCGCTCCGGACTCGTCGTGTGCAACGGCGGCTACGGCGGCGTCATGGAAGCCAGCTCTCGCGGCGCCTCCGAAATGAAGGGTGTCTCGATAGGGCTGACCCTGACGGTGTTTGGCGATAAGGAGGCCAATCCTTTCGTCACGCGTGAGATAAAGAACGCGACATTGTTCGAACGCCTTGCGAATTTTCTGGGACTCGCCGAAGCGTTCGTGGTCTTGAAGGGCGGCGTGGGCACGCTCGCGGAGCTTTCCACCGTATGGAACCTGATGCAGACGCGCTCGCTCGGCCCGAGGCCATTCGTCTTTGTCGGCCGGGGCTGGTCGAAGCTATTCGAGAACCTCCGACAGGACATGGAAATTCGGGACAAGGACCTGAAGTTGTTGCACATCGTCTCGACGTCGAATGAGGCGGTCGAAATTATCAGAAACCATCTGCACATAAGCTCATGAGAAAGGTAATCTCCGCCAGCAGACGAATTGATATGGTCGCATGTTTTCCCGACGAGCTGGTTCGTCTGCTGGGGGAAAAGTGCCCGCCCGACCAGACCCACACGGTTGTCCTCTGGACGAAGAACCCGACGAACCTGCTCGAACATGACGCCCTCCGGAGCTGCTGCGCGCAGTACCCGCTCTTCGTCCACTTCACCATTACCGGCATGGGCGCCACGATGTTTGAGCCCAACGTGCCTCCGGCTCGGCAGATGCTGGCGCTTCTCGCGCCGTTGGCGGAGTACGTCGGCAGTCCCGCCCGGATACGGATACGGTTCGACCCGATAGTGCATCTGCTCATGCCCGACGGCGACACATTCTGCAACCTCGCCGACTTCGAATCCGTCGCCGCCGAGGCCGCCGGGCATGGCATACGCGATGTTTCCATAAGCTGGATGGCGACGTACAAGAAGGTCGTCTCCCGGCTCCGCGCTCACGGCGTCTCTCCGGCTCCTGTCTCTCAAGAGCGGTGGAGAGAGGAGTTGGCCTGGCTCACCGATACGGCAGCCCGGCGCTCGATAGCGCTGCACGGCTGTTGTGTGCCCGGCATGCCGGTCTCGCGCTGCATCGACGGCCAACTGCTTGAAGAGTTGCATCCCGAACGCCTGCCCTGCTCGACAAAGAAAGCGAAGGGCCAGCGGGCCGCCTGTGGATGCACGGAGAGTCTCGACATCGGCTGGTATAACCCGTGTCCGCACGGGTGCATGTACTGCTACGCCAACCCTGCGCCCATCCCGGAGCACGCTCATGAGCATTGAGCCCGCAACAATCGGCAAACTCCGCGAGATACTCGGCGAGAACCTCTTCGATTCGATTGAGAAGCGGATCGCCTATTCGTCGGACGCCTCGAAGATGGCTGGCGAGCTTCCCGACCTGATAGCGAGGCCGACGACGACCGACCAGGTGGCGGGCATCCTGAGCGTCGCCGATGCAAACAGAATTCCCGTGTATGCGCGCGGCGCAGGCTCGGGCCTCACCGGGGGCGCCGTGCCGGTGCGAGGCGGAATCGTTCTCGACTTCGAGCTGATGAACAAGATACTCGAAATAGACGCCGATAACATGACGGCGCTGGTACAGCCGGGGGTCGTGACGGCGGACCTCCAGGAGCGCGCGCAGAAGCTGGGACTGTTCTATCCGCCCGACCCGGCGAGCAGCGATTTCTGCACCATCGGCGGAAACGTGTCCGAAAACTCCGGCGGATTGCGCGGAGCGAAGTACGGGTCCACGCGCGAATATGTCATGGCGCTCGAGGTCGTCCTCGCCAACGGAGAGGTGATTCGCGTGGGCACGGGCGCGCCGAAGAGCGTGACCGGCTACGACCTTGTCAGGCTGTTGGTGGGGTCGGAGGGAACCCTCGGCGTGTTCACGGAAATACTGCTCAGGCTCATTCCCTTGCCGGAGCATGTCGAGACGGTGCAGGCGAATTTTCCCGAGGTCGGGCAGGCGGCCTCCTCGGTGTGTTCCATGTTCTCAGCAGGCATCATACCCCGCGCGGCGGAGCTGATGGACGAGCAGGCGGTCGAGTGCGTCCGCCGATACAGGACTTCCTATACGTTGCCCGGCGAAGGAGTCTTCTGCCTGTTCGAGGTCGACGGCCCCCGCTCGGTGGTGCTCGAGCAGGCCGAACGGGTCATGCGGATTTGCAGAGAAAACGGCGCGACGGCGGTCAAGCAGGCGGCCTCGGAGGAGGAGAGGGAGCATTTCTGGTCGGCCCGTCGCGCGATTTCTCCGGCGCTCTATCAGTTGGGCTTGGCGAAGATCAACGAAGACATATGCGTTCCCCGTACCCGGCTGGCCGAGATACTGGAGAGAATTGGGGAAATCGGTCGCCGCCACGCACTGCGGATAGTGAACTTCGGCCACATCGGCGACGGCAGCCTTCATGTCAATGTGATACTCGAACGCGAGGACGAGGAGCTTCAGAAGAAGGCCGAGGAGGCTGTGGCCGAGATTTTCGCCGCCGTTATCTCGATGGGCGGAACACTTTCGTCGGAACACGGCATAGGCCTGACGAAGGCGCGGTTTCTCGGCATGGAGACGGGCAAGAGGGAAATGGCCATGATGGCCCGGATAAAGAGGGCCTTCGACCCCAACGGCATCCTGAATCCCGGAAAGTTCATCGATGTGTCCCCTGGGGAATAATGAACCGAATTCGGCCGCCGAGGAATTAGAGAAGTGCGCCCGCTGCGGCAAGTGCAGGTCGGTGTGCCCGGTGTTTACGGAACTCAAGGACGAGGCCTTCGTCGCGAGAGGCCGCATAAGACTGTTCGAGGCGCTCAGCCGGGGCGAGATATCCGCGTCGCCCGAGCTGCGGAAAATCATGTCGGCGTGTCTCATGTGCCAGAGATGCAGCGAGATATGCCCCTCCGGCGTCGAATTCATGCAGGTGCTCAAGGCCGCTCGCGAGCGCCTGGCAAGGGAGATGGGACTTCCCTTCGGTTCATCCTTCGTTCTCCGGCACGTCATTACCAGACGCTGGCTGTTTGACCTCGCGATACGCGCAGCCTCGCTCGTTCAGCGGACGATTCCCGGCAAGAGGAAGGGCAACCTGCGGCATCTCCCCCTCTTTTTCAAGGGCGGCAAATGGATTCCCCCGATATCGAGAAATCCCGCGCTTCGGCGCTATTCAGAGCCAGTAAGAGTGCCCGACGCGAAAGCGCGCGTCGCGCTGTTCGTTGGGTGCCTGACGAATTATGTCTACCCGGAAATTGTCGGCGCCACCGTCAGGCTGCTGCAAAAGGCGGGGGTTGAGACGGTAGTGCCGACATCGCAACTGTGCTGCGGCACGCCGGCGTCCGCGTTCGGCGACATCGACGCCGCCAGAGAGCTTGCCCGGCGAAACAGAGAATGCTTCGAATCGGCGGACTGCGATTTCATTGTCACGGTGTGCGCTTCGTGCGGGCGAACACTGAAGAAAGAGTATGCGGACCTTCTGGGTTCCGGCGGCTCGGCATTCCGCGTTCCGGTGCTCGATGTGTGCGAATTTGTTTATGCCCACACCGACATGAAGTTTGAGCGGCAGGCGGACAAGGTCTCCTACCACGACCCCTGCCATCTGCGCTGGGGCCTCGGCGTGGAAAAAGAACCCCGAAGGCTGCTCGAGCGTTCGTGCCGATTCGAAGAAATTCGGGATGGCATGTATTGCTGCGGCCAAGCGGGGACGTTCCACGTCTTCTATCCCGAGATCGCGCAGATGATAGGCCGCAGGAAGATAGAGTCCATTCGCTCTCTCGGCGCGTCCGAGGTAGCAACCGGCTGCCCCGGCTGCATCCTGCAGCTCAACGACTTGATGGCCGAAGCGGGACTCGAGAAGAGGGCGCTGCATACGGTCGAAGTCCTGGCGCGGTCCGTCCTGGCGAGTGGATAGTTTCTTTCACCGGCGTCGGCCTCGATTGCCTTTCCGGTTTCGGTGAAAAAGGGGAGGACGAGGGACTGTGTGAGCAATCGCATGACCTACATCGATCAAGGAATTGATTTCGAAGTTCGCATCGCCACGAGGAAGCGTTGGTGGCCTCTCTTATTTATGCCCGTGTGGCTGATATTCTGGACAATGGGCGGAGTTGCGGCCTTCAGGGCTGTTTTGGGAGAGATGCCTATTGGAGAGAGAATGTTTCTTATCGTCTGGCTGACGATGTGGGCTTTCGGTGAGGTTTTCGTCTTTTACGCTTGGGTCTGGAACGCATTCGGAAAAGAGATTGTAAGAATCGAGTCGGGCCTGCTCACGACCAAGCGTGATGTGTTCGGCCTGGGTCCGATTAAGAGTTTTCAGACGATGGAAATATCGAACCTCCGCGCCGCGGGGTTTTTCGGTAACATGACGTCTTGGTCGGCTGGCATGGCGTTCTGGGGATTGTCGGGCGGCACGGTGGCTTTTGACTACAAAGATAAGACGCATCGTTTTGGCATACAACTCGAAGAAAAGGAAGCGCGCAAGATAGTGGAAAGACTGGGGGCATACCTTCCGGAAACCGCTTTCTTGCCGACACAGACGGCTTATTGAATTTGCGTCGCACGGTCACCTGTTCCAGTCCGACACATCATGCAATTGGTGATGAATGACGTTTCCAAGATTTGACACGAGCACGGGGAAAGGTCTCAAGTGGCTTTCCTATTTCATCATTCCGCTTGCCGGCGTGACGCTTGGGCTCTATCTGAATTCCATTCTCTCCAAGAAAGGGATACCCGGTTCTTCTCTATTGCCTGTCGTTATCCTTACACTTGTGGCAACGGGACTTCTCTTCCTCCTTCTGATGATCCTGTCTCGGGGTACCCAGTTGATTTGTGGCGCCGACTACCGCAAAATACGCTCTTATCATTCCCTCACCTTTTTGCCGATTCTGTTGCTCTGGTCGTATATCGCGACCCAGAAAGCCGTCGAGGAATCTATTATCGACTTGGGGTCCGTGAAGATCCCCACGGAGGTTATTTTCCAACTGTTGGTTCTAGCAATGATGGTCATCCTCGCGCTGTTCATCACGTATATGTTGCGGCAGAGGGACGGAACAGCGGCGAATCCACCCCTTGGCAAAATCGCGGGCCGTCTTGCAATTGATGTCCTTCTTGCCCTTGTCGTGCTCTCATTCGGATTCGGAATATACGACCATTTTCTCTTGAGCGACGTACAGAAAGGCCTCGTCCGTTATTCAATCGCCGGAAAGACGAGGAATGTCAGGGCGTGCCCGCTCCCCTCGGAGACGGTTGTCCGGCTAGATGCCCCCAGGGATTCGGTGTTGCATTCCGGCTTCGGCGTCAGCCATGAGATGTTTCAGAGCAACGCCGGTCCGGTGACTTACGCGATCTCTGTTTCCGCCCCGTCCCGTGCCTCGAAGGAATGGATTCATAAACAAGTCGGTGCGGCTTCCGCCGAGGGGTGGACCGAGGACTCCCTCGACATTGCCTCCGATGCGGCCGGGCCGGTCGAACTCAGGATGAAAGTCAGTCGGGACAAAGCCTCCTTTGTTTCCGAAGCATTCAATGTCTGCAACTACTATCTGCGACTCATCTGTCTGCCGGATTCTCGGTTCGATATTCGCCACCGCATGGCGTTTTGGATTGCTCCCTCTGTGACGGCGAAAAGGAAATCGGAAGAAAAGAGTGTAATTTTGATCGGGATAGACACCCTTCGGGCCGACCATGTTTCCTTTTACGGGTATTCGCGAAAGACGACTCCTCATATCGACAGCCTGGCCCGGACGGGCGTTGTTTTCGAGAACTGCCTCAGCGTGGCGCCGTGGACGTTGCCGTCGTTCTTCTCAATTGTGACGTCAACCTATCCATCGGTTCACCTGTATGGAACCAATGTTCGAGGGGTCGGCACCAGCCTGTTCAAGATAGCCAATTTCTGGAGCGTCGGAACTATCTCCCCCGATTACCGTATCAAGACGCTTGCCGAGATTCTGCGGGGACAGGGTTATTATACGGCTGCGTTTGTCAATAATCCGTTTCTTTCGACGGAGTTCGAGTTTGACCGCGGATTTGACGAGTTCAACCAATACGGTCCCACGGCCAAGGAGGGAATCGAACAAATTCTCCCATGGCTCGAAAAACACAGGGAAGAAAAGTTCTTCCTGTTCTTTCATATCATGGACCCGCATGACCGCGCCGACGCGTCCTCGCTCCGTCAGACGGCGAGCTACTTCGGTGACGCTGGTGGAAGTCACGATACGGTGTTCCGCTACGATAGCGCAATCCGTTTCTGCGACGAACAGATCGGACGGTTGATGGGCAAGCTGGAAGAAACCGATCTCGATCAGAAGACCCTTCTGGTCGTTACCGCAGACCACGGAGAGGAGTTCTCGGAGCATGGCGAGACGGGACATGGGCACAGCCTCTATGACGAAGTGCTCCTTGTGCCGCTCATTTTTCATCTGCCGGGATTAGCGGGAGAAGGAACGGTATCGAAGGAGCGCTCGAGCACCCTGGACATCGCCCCGACGATTCTCCAGATACTGGGACTGCCCGCTCCCTCTTATTATCAGGGGAACGGCCTTATATCTTCGGACGACGGAAGCGCCGCTCCTGCTCAACCGTTGTTTGCTGAGGGTATCACCTTTGGTCACGAGAAGAAGGCGGTATTCTCAGAGCACTACAAGCTTATCTACACGACAACTCTCGACAAGTTCGAGCTGTACGACTTGCGGGCCGACCCGCGAGAAAGGCGAAACATGATAGGCAAGCTTCCCGAGGTCGAACATCGTCTGAGACAAATCCTCGAGTCGTTCCTCCACGACGCAAATCGGGGGATACGGGTCACGCTCAAGCCCCGTGCCGAACTGTGGGCCTACGAAGGGAGGCTGACCACGACCGGGGTCTTCATCAACGTCACGTCTCTTTTTCCGACGAAATCTCAAGTCTTTCACGCGGGCCAAGACTCGAAGTCGATTGAATTCCGGCTCGAAGGCGCCGATGGGGTCAACGCCTTTGCCTTCGACGTGGACCCGGCGGAGGCGCCCATCAGGGTGGAGCTGACGCAGGGGAACGACCAACCTGGGGGCAGCGCATATCTGGGGCGTTCCTCCGCACATCCTCTCCGTCCGCCCGTCGAGTTTGACAGGAAAATGTTGGAGACGCTGAGCGCATCTGCGGAGCCCGACATGAACAAGGAAGGCATCTATTTTTGGGTGAAAAAGGATAGCCGGGAGTCAAGATCTGTGCAGATCGACGGGGAAACAAAGAAAGAGCTCGAATCTCTCGGCTATTTGAACTGAAGATTTCGGTTCCGCCGGACGGTACGCCTCAATTATCCTCCTGCCCGAAGTTGCACTTATATACTACCAGCAGGTCCGAGCCGACTATGGTGTTATCGTCGATGCTGAAACCGTGCACCGGTTGAAAATAGTCTTTTTGGCTCACGATCAGCGGAAACCATTTCGGAAATACTATCAAATAGTCCGGCCGGGTCTTCTTGATATACTCGAAGATACCCCTCTGGCCTCGCTTGAGGTAGGGCCATGCGTCGGGATTGACAAGGCCGAGGATATCGATGACCTCCCTGTCTGAGAAACAGGCGATCGCGCCCACATCGTGAATAGCCAGCCTGGCGTCTGGCGGCACGTTCCTATCGAGCCATTTCCCTGCCGCCACATTCATCTCGTTGACGTTTTTCACATTCATCGCATAGGTCAGCGAGTTTCCCCATTGCTTAAAGGCCATCGTTCCCAACACCAGCGCCATCAGCAGCAGGGCCGCGTATTTCGAGCGCCTCCCGTGCCTTCCGATCGTCCCCACGCCCAGAGAGCATACGAACGCCCACACCACCAGCAGGTTGGTGAAATACCTTCCCTGCGCTCCATATACATAGGTTGTGCCGAAAACCGCTACGTTTTGCACGCTTACGACAAGAGGGTATCCGAAGGCCACGAGCGGAATGATGCCGAGACCGGGACGTACGTCCGAGGGAGAAAACGTGGCTTTGAATAGGCGGTACAATCCAAACGGCAGCAGCACAGCCAGAAGCCAGCCGGTGCTGCGGCAAAAGAAGAGGAAGAGGTGAAGATTATACTCGAGCCATGCGGTGAAATAGAACCAGGCCGCCCCAGCCGCCCCATCGGTGGGCAGCTTCCCCTCGTTCAGCTTCAGCCAGAAGATATTCTTCGCATAGTACGTATTCGGAAACAAGTGCCCCGAAGTGGCGTAGTTGAACGCAAAGAAGGGGGAGGTCAGCAGGCAGAATACGAGCCCGTGCAGCGCCACGTTTGCCGCCGTCCGGGCAAGCGGGCGCCGGCCTCTGACGGCGAACCACAGGTAGTCGAGTGTCGAAAAGCCGAACAGAAGGAAACATTCCGGTCGTGCAAGGGCGGCGAGCGCGAAAATCAGCGTCGGGGCGTACTGCCTCAGGCCGCTTTCTCTCCTCAGGAGCATGTGATAATAGATTCCCATGACCGTCAACAGCACGAAGAGCGGCACGCCCATCCCGGACATACTTCCCCACGTGAGAAACGGAAGGAAGGCGGGCACTATCGACGCGAACGCGGATACGACGCCGTTGCCGGTGATGAGAAACGCCAGCTTGAATGAATAGAAACATGACAGCACTAACGTGACCAGCCCCAGCGCGTACGCCGCCGCTATCGGCTGCTTCACGAAAAGAAGGACAAACGCCAGCAGAACCGTCCAAAGAGGCTCGGTCGAAACTGCGGCATACACCCCCTTGTTGAACGAAAAACCATACCCATGGCGGATGTTCTGCGCTATCCTGACATGGATCCATGAGTCATCGAGCGGGAAGCCCAATTGCCTGCCGACGGTGAGTTCACGAAACAGGTAGAGGCCAAAAAAGGATAAAACGGCCAAAAGGATTAGCGGCACGGCCCAGACCAAGGCTCTCTGACGTGTTTCCATCGGGACAGGTTCTCGCAAGACCTTTTCCAATAAGGGATTTGACAACCGTACTAATTTATCAGAAAAGCCGGTGGCTTTCAACGAAAAAGGAGTAAGGGACGAGAACACCATTCCCCCTTTTCCCTCGTCTCTTTTGGCGCCTTTGCCCCGCCCTCCTTTCAGGGGAAGTGATCGAGCCTGTACTCAAGGACACCGAGTATTTCGCCGATAAGTTATTTCGGATGAAGGCGTTGCATGCTCAATATGGTTTCTTTAGCCATGCGCAAAATTTCCTTGACAAATCCAAATTCGTGTGGTATATTCTAGCTAAATTGCGGGACGATGGGTTCAGGTTTTATGATTTTGCAACAAATGTGGTAAATAAATCCGCAGAATGAGAGGGGAATTCTGCGGATTTTCTTTATTGTGCCCTCGTACCGCGCGATGGGTCAGTACCGAGGAGGTAAGAGTTCATGGCACCGGTAGGAATGGTCAAGTGGTTCGACAACAAAAAGGGCTTTGGCTTCATCAAGCGGGAGGAGGGCGACGACGTTTTTGTTCATTACACTGCGATAAAGGGAGAGGGTTTCAAGACTCTCAACCAGGATGAGAAGGTAAGCTTCGACATTATTGAAGGTCCGAAGGGCCTTCAAGCGGCTAATGTCTTGAAGGTAGAGTAACCACAGGATTCTTAAAGATATGCGGACGAGGCGGATATGCGTGAAACAGGTATCCGCCTTTTCTCTCTAGCGCGTGCCCCAAGGGTTTTTTCATTGTATCAGGGGTGGAAGGACAAACCCGAGGGGTGAGTGGGCGGTTGTGGGTGCCCACGGCATAAGCTGGCAAGCGGCTCGACGAAGGGGATTGCGCCGGATTCATTCCTCGTTGTAACTTTGGCAGCGCGGACACTGCGAAATATCTTCCTCTCCCGTTCCCAGGTACATGTATCCGCAGTAGTTACACCGCCATTTCTTCTGTGTGGTTCCGAACCCTCCCAGACTTCCGCTGTGAGCGTTGAATTCTATCCACATCCATATCCCGACCAGGAACGCGAGGATTACGCCCATGTATGCGGAAATGGCTATATAGAAATTCACATGAAACATTTGTTTCTCAGTCGCTTCCGAATACCTCCGGGAAGCCCGGGCCGAGGGCGAAATCGGCTATCGGCATGACCTTCGATTCCGCCGGCGGGCGCGAAAATGCTCCTTCGGGCGGTCCGGCATAGGCCTTGCTGGCGAGGCCTGCGACGTCGATTCGGGGAACGAGGGTATCCTTGGGTGAGAAGGAGGGAATATCGGGCGACCCGAACTGGGTCCACTTCTCGATATCGGCATCAAAGCTCTTCAACACTCCCTCGGCAGAAAAGGCCGGCTCGGCCCTCGGGGGCGTCGGCCAGGCCGCCTTGCTCTGGACAATCTCCCCTTCGCCGCCGCCGCGTGTCCTGAGCGTGAGCGAGAGCTCCTTGACGGGAGGCAGCGAAAAGCTGGGGATCACCTGTGCGAACAACAGGGCGAAAGCCACGTGCATGACGACTGAGAAGAGAACGAATATCGTGATTTTTCCCGGGTACAGCAAATCGGTGTCTCCGCTATTGAGGTTCGGTGGCGATGCCGAGCGACTCTACCCCGACGCTCTTCGCTATCCCCATTACCTCCACCAGCTTGCCGGTTTCGACCCGTTTATCGGGCTTTATCAACACGATTTTTTTCTTTGATTTCGTTAACCTTTCCAAAAGCGCTATCGGCAGTTGGGCCGAGGTCATCTTTTCATCGCCCAAGAATATTTCGTTGTTGCGCGTTATCGTTATCACGATGTCCTGTTCGTCCTGCAGTTTGGGCACTCTGGCCTTGGGGAGGTCGACCCGTACGCCGGTTTGAAGCACAAAGCTCGAAGAGAGCATGAAGAATATCAGCAACTGCAGCACGCAATCTATGAGCGGCGTCATGTTGAGCGTCACCGTGAGCTTCTGGTGCGTAACCGACTTTTTCCTAAACTGCATAGGTTCTTTCCTTCTCCGAAAGAATGTCGAGCAGCTCCGACGAGAGGATTTCCATTTCCCAGACCATGTTGTCGACCTGCGTCACGAAATAGTTGTAAGCGACGAGGGTCGGGATAGCCACGATCAGCCCCCACACGGTGGTCAGAAGCGCCGTCCCTATTCCGCCGGCGAGGTCGCCCGGCGTGACCGCGCCGCCGTGGGTCTGTATCACCATGAAGGCCTCGGTCATGCCGACGACAGTTCCCAGCAAACCGAGCAGAGGCGCAACGTTGGCGATGGTCGCGAGCACGCTCAGGTAACGCTCTAGGCTTGGGATTACCAGGAGGCCGGCGTCCTCGACGGCCTCACGAATCTCGGCGCGCGGCCTTCCCTTCTTCAGCAGCCCGGCCTTGAGTATGAAGGCCAGCGGTCCGCCAGTCTCCTCGCAGAGAATGATGGCTTCGGAGATGCGATTGTGCTTCAGTATCTCACGGATGTTGTCCATCAAGTCTTTGGAATACGCTCGCGCCCGTCGGAGGCTGAAAAAGCGCTCCAGAATGAGCGATACCGAGATCAACGAACAGGCAAAGATGGGAATCATGAGCCAACCGCCGCCCGTGATGATGTTTATCTGAGACATTCTTTCCTCCCGTTCTCTTGGACTTCCAAAAGCCGTTACTGAGGAGCCGTCGCTCAAGAACCGCGGCTCAAGGCACGGCGACTTTCCGCTTCTCTGTTTCCAATCTCTTGATAGCCCTCAGGGCGACCATACCCGCGGCGTCGTCGCTGTACGTGTCGGCGACCGTGGAGTACATCAGACGAGCCTCGGCCGTCTGTCCATCGCGCTCGAGCAATCGCGCCACCTGGAGCTGGACGCGCTCGGCCCACCCGGCCGGGAACCCGCCTCGCGCAATGCCGATGAGTTCGGCGATGGCCTCGCCGCCCCGATCGAGTTCAGCGAGGCACTCCGCGATGGCAAAGCGCGACCTGGCCGCCAACTCGGTCGTCTCGCCCCCCGCGGCCGCCCTGTACTGCTCGATCGCCTCGTCGAATCTGCCCGCTCGCTGGAGCGCTTTTCCCCTATCATACAGCACGAGGGGTCGCAAGGGCGACTCGACATTGCCTTCGATGAACCGCTCAAACTCGCGGGCCGCATCGTCCGCTCTGCCGGCCTCGATCATGCATTCCGCGGCCTCTATCCTGGCCTGTTCGATGAGGGGGCTTTTGGGAAAGCGCTGGCCCAACAGTTGAAATATCTCTATGGCCCTCGGGTAATCCGACGATCTGCAGGCCGCTCTGGCTGCGAAAAAGAGCGCGTCGTCGGCCAGCGTCGACGTAGGATACGTCTCACTTAGACCGAGCAGATTGTTCACCGCGCTTTCCCATCGGCCTGAGGCGTAGTCCAGTCTGCCCTGCCAGAAACGCGCCTGCTCTGCCATGGGGCTCTGAGGGAACTCCTCGAGCAACCTGCCGAACGCCTCGGCTGCCGCGTCCTGGTTCGCCACGCTCATCTCCGCGCAGGCTGTGCCGTAGAGCGCATCTGCGCGAACGCGAGGCCCGCGGCCCGACGCCAACGCCTCTCTGTAAAGCGCGAGCGCGTTTTCCGGATGATTCAACTTTTCCTCGCACACGCCCGCCCATATCATCGCGTCCGGTGCGAGCGGATTTTCCGGGAAGCGCTGGAAGAATTTTTCGAATTCCGGTTCGGCGACTTTTGGGAATCCTTGTTTGTAATGAGCGGCGGCGGCAAAAAACTGAGCCGAATCGCCAAGGTGAGAGTGGGGAAAGCTGGAGGAAAACCGCCCGAAGAGTTCTCCCGCTCCGGAGTAATTCCCTCGCTCAAACTCGGCCCATCCGTATGCGAAGGCCGCCCTGTCGGCGAGTTTGAATCCAGGGTTGTTGTATAACAGAAGGCGAAATTGTTCGGCTGCGTCGGCGAAGTCTCCCCTCTTCATTTGAGACAGCCCGAGAAAATATCTGGCGGGCGTCGCGGTCGGATAGCGGCGGATTACCTCCTCGAGAAAGGAGGAGGCGTCTCCGTATCTGCCCAGGCTCAAGTTTGCCAGGCCGCTCTGGTACAGGGCCGATATCGCCATCGCATCATTCGGCCATTTCTTAAGAAACGCCTCGTGGGAACTCGCCGCCTCGGCCAGCTTTCCGGCTCTCAGAAGCGAGTTGCCCCTCATGTAGCCGGCCAGCGGAAGCAAAATTTCCGGCCTGCCTCTTTTGATAAAGCGGTCGAATTTTTCGCTGGCCCGCGCAAACTGCGATTCCCGGAACAGGCAAAGGCCCTCGTAGTAGGTTATCTGCGGCCACCTGTCCAAGGTTCGTTCATCCGTCGAGAGCTGCGTCAAAACGAGACGGGCCTCGCCGAACTGTTGTGCCAGAATGAGCGAGCCCGCCAGGGCGAAAAGGAGGTCGGGCGAGCGCTTGGAGGAAGCCCTCGTGTCGAGAAACGAGCGCAGTGTTTCCGCCGCGACGGTCGGCTGGTCGAGATTCAGCAAGCACGCAGTGCGCAGAAGAGCCGACGACTCATCCAGAGGATCGCAACTGGTTTCTCGGATGATTGTCGAAAGTCGAGCCGCGGCGCCGGCAAAATCGCCCAGCCCTGCCTGTGCGAGCGCCAGCTGGTAAGAAACGGAGCATCTCTCCGCTCTGTTACCCGCTTCTTCGAACAGTTTCTGAAAGACGTTTTCGGCTCTTTTGTAATCGCCGGCTCTGAGGTAACAGTTGCCCAGCGTCAGCCTCGCTGTCCTCGCCGTCTCCCGCTGAGGCTTTTTCGTCAGCAGTTTTTCCAAGACGGCTATCGACTCTTTTGGCTGCCCCGTTTCCGCCAAAAGAAGCCCCGCCCTCAGCAGCGCCTCTTCTCCCAAAGACGATGGAATATCGCCGGTGCCGGCCCGCAGGTAGTGTTGTATGGCCGCCCGCCTGTCGGCTGTGTCGAAGTAATCGGCAGCGAGGAGGAACTCGGCATTGCCTCGGAGCAGACTATTAGGGAATTCCTTGAGAAACCTCTGTCGTGCTTCTATCGCATCGGCATACCTGCCCAACCGTTCCAGGCACCAAGCGGCCGAATCGAGCGCATTCTCTCTGAGGCCGTGGCGGGGATATTCGTCGAGAAATGCATTGAATCGCGCGAGCGCGCCCGAGTAATCTCCTCGCCGGTAGAGACATTCTCCCAACCAGTAGAGCGCGTCGGCGAGAATCTCGCTCTCCGGGTACGAGTCGGGGATCGCTTCAAGGGTCCGGGCAGCTCTGTAGTAATCGAGCATGCCGCATTGCGCCATGGCCAATCCGTATGCGGCCATGTCGGCGTGCTCCCATTCGGGATGCTCGTCGATGATTTCCGAAAACGCCGCGACTGCTCCAGGATAGTCGGCGCGCCTGTAGAGTATCTGGCCCAGCAGATACTTCGCCTTCAGCAATCTGCGCCCACCCCTATGACTATCAATAAATTCCTCGAGCAGACTCTGCGCTTCGAGCAGGTTTCCCGACGCGACGGCCGCGCCTGCCCGCCGGAACTCCGCCTCCTCGTCCGCCGATGCGAAGCGGGACAGAGCCGCGAGCAGACACATTGCGATAATCGAGGCGAGCAGAAGCGGAAGCACAGCCAGCTTGCTGTCCATTTTGCAAGCAAGAAGTTTCATCCGGATTGCCTCCGACGGTTTTCGCCGGAAATCGTTCGAAATGGCGGCCTGCAAGTGGCGCCAGCCCTGACAGCAGATTGGCCGCTGCCGTGCACCGAGGGCCTTGCGCTGTGGGCGGACGGGATGAATTTCCTCTAAGGGATTATCTGAGTTCCGATACCCTTGTCGGTGAATATTTCCAGCAACAGCGCGTGAAGTATCCGGCCGTCGATTATGTGCGTCTTGCTCACGCCCTCTTTCAGGGCGCACTCGCACGCCTCCACCTTCGGTATCATGCCGCCTTCGATCACGCCGGTGTCTATCAATTCCTTGATCTCGGACAGTCTCACCGTGGATATGAGAGTCGATTCGTCTCCCTGTTTTCTGAGGATTCCCGGAGTGTCCGTGAGCAGGACGAGTTTTTCGGCCTTCAGCGCCGCCGCCGTCTCACCCGCCACGGAATCGGCGTTGATGTTGTAGGTTTCCCCGTTCTCGCCGACCCCGATGGGCGCGACGACGACGATGTAGCCATCGTGCGCCAGAGACCTTATCAGGTCGGGGTTTATTTCGGTCACCTTGCCGACGAACCCCATGTCCACCCCCGATGCGTCCTCCGGGTACAACTTCGTCGAGCGGATGAGGTTGCCGTCTTTTCCCGATATGCCCACCGCCTTGCCGCCCGCCTGATTTATCAGTGTGACGACCTCCTTGTTGATTCGGCCCACGAGCACCATCTCCACAATGTCCTTGGTCTCGTCGTCGGTCACCCGCATGCCCTTATGGAAAACCGGTTTCTTGCCCATCTTCGCCATGACGTCGGAGATCGCCTTGCCGCCCCCGTGAACGACGACGGGGTTCATGCCCACATATTTCATCAGCACGATGTCGCTGGCGGTCGTCTGCCTGATATGTTCGCCTTCCATCGAGCTTCCGCCGTACTTGATGACGACGGTTTTCCCGTAGAATTTCCGGAAGTAGGGAAGGGCCTCGCTCAGGATGTTCGCTTTCTCGATGTATTCTTCCATCTCCGCATCCTTTCCTGTGCCGAGCTCAGGTGCGATAGGAGGCGTTTATCTTCACATAATCATAGGAGAGGTCGCAGGTGAGCACGGCCGCCGATTCGCTGCCCGAGTGGAGGTCAACCATGAGGCTCACTTCCTTCTGCGAAAGAAGTTCCTTGGCCTGTTCCTCGTCAAAGCTTTGCGGGCAGCCGGCCTTCAGGAGCGTCAGTCCGGCCATATGCACGTCGATAAGCCCGATGTCTATCTCGACGCCCGCCCTGCCTGCGGCCGCGACGATGCGGCCCCAGTTTGCGTCGTTCCCGAATATCGCCGTCTTTACCAACAGCGAGTTCGCTATCGTCTTGGCAATTTTTTGGGCATCCGTCTTTTCGGCAGCCCCGACGACCTCTATTCGAACCAGCTTGGTCGCGCCCTCGGCGTCGCGAACGATCATTTCCGCCAGTTTCGCGCACACGTGTTGAAGGGCCGAATGGAATGCCTGGTAGTCGTCCGAAAACTCATCGATGGACGGCGTGTCAGAGGCGCCGTTCGCCATAGCGAGCACCGTGTCGTTTGTGCTTGTGTCACCGTCCACCGTGATCGAGTTGAATGACGACTCGGCCGCGACCTGAAGCGCACGCAAGAGGAACGCGATTTCGATCTTGGCGTCCGTTGTTATGAAGGCAAGCATGGTGGCCATGTCGGGGCAAATCATCCCCGCGCCCTTGGCCATTCCGCCGATGACGATTTCCCCTCTCGAGAGAGGCACTTTCACCGCCGCAGTCTTTGGAAATGTGTCGGTCGTCATTATCGCACGTGCCGCATCTTCGCTTCCCTCGCGGCTCAGAGAGGATGTCAGCTTCTTTATACCCGCGACTATCCTGTCAATTGGGAGATTCTGGCCTATGACGCCGGTGGATGCGACCGCCACCTCGTACGGCGGTATGCCGAGGCACTTCGCCGCTGCCTCGGCCATCGCCTCCGCGTCGCGCATGCCCTGCTCGCCGGTGACGGCGTTGGCATTTCCGCTGTTTGCAACTATGGCGCGCGCAGCGCCTGCCTCCACCACTTTTTGCGAATAGAGAACTGGCGCGGCCTTCACAAAATTCTTTGTGAACAGGCCCGTCAGTATTGCGGGCTGCTCGGAGAAAATTATCGCCAAGTCGGATGCGTCGTCTTTTTTGACTCCGCAGTGCAGTCCGCCCGCAAGAAATCCCACGGGCGCGGTCACGCCGCCCGGAATTTCAATCAGTTCCGGCATGAAGTGGCCCCCTATGGAGTAAGCCCGCCGAACCCGAGCCCGCTCTGCTCAGGCAGGTCGAACATTATGTTCATACACTGGACCGCCTGCCCCGCGGCGCCTTTGCACAGGTTGTCTATGGCGGATATCGCGATGAGCTTGCGCGTCCTGCGGTCATACGCCAGCCCGATATCGCCGTAGTTGCTCCCCCGCACGAACCGCAGCTCTGGGTACGAGCCCGGCTCGCAGATTCTGACGAATGGCGCGTTCTTGTAGAACTGCCGGTACATCTCGACCAGCTTCTCCGACGAAGTTTCAGAGTGAGCGCCGGCCGCGACGGTGGTCAATATGCCCCTGTTCGCGGGAACGAGGTGGGGCGTGAAAAGGACTGTCATCTTTTCGCCGGCGAGTAGTGAAAGCTCCTGCTCGATCTCTGGCGTGTGCCGGTGCGAGGTGATCCCGTAGGCCCGCAGGTTGTCGGCGATTTCGGGGAAATGCGTCTGCGCAGTGGGCGTCTGTCCCGCGCCAGAGACTCCCGACATGGAGTTGATGACTATCTGTTTCACGTCTATCAGCTTGTGCTTGACCGCGGGCGCCAATGCGAGCAGGGCGCCTGTGGGGTAGCATCCGGGCAACGCCACAAGCTGCGCGTCGCGCACCTCTTCCCCATGCAATTCGGGCAAGCCGTAAACGCTCTTTTCGAGCAGGGCCGGCTCGGTGTGCGCGGCCTTGTACCAGCCTTCGTACACCTTCGGGTCTTTCAACCGAAAATCCGCGCTGTAATCGATGACGCGGACGCCCTCCTTGACGAGGCCCGCCACGATGGGCATCGCCTGGGTGTGCGGAATGGCGAGGAATACGGCGTCGCATTTCTTGGCGATGTCGCCCACGTCGAGCTCGACGAGCGGCATGTCCAGTATTCCGCGAAGGGCGGGGAAAACGTCGGCGATGTTCTTTCCCGCAAACTGGCGCGAGGTGAGAGCCGCTATCTCGACAGAGGGATGGCCCGCAAGCAATCTGACCATCTCGCCGCCGGTGTAGCCGTTCGCCCCGACGACTGCGACCTTGAGCTTCTTCATCGTCTGCGGCCCTTCTTTCCCTTTTTCCCCGCCGAGGACCGACCTCCGCGGGTTCTGCGGCCTGCGGCGGCCGCTCTGCCCGCGGCTCGTTTGCCCTTCTTACTCTTCTGCGCGGGGCGGGTTTCAACCTCACCATCCGAAAGGACGAAATCCATCCGTCTTTTCTCTATGTCCACTTTTACCACCTGGACGCTGACTTCGTCGCCCAGCCGGTAGCTTTTTCCCGTGTTTTCGCCCAGCAGACAATGCTTGTCCTCGATGAACGTGTAGTAATCGTCGTCGAGAGAACTCACATGCACCATTCCCTCGGCCAAAAAGTCGACCAGCTCGACGAACAGGCCGTAGGAGTGGACGCCCGTTATTCTGCCGTTGAACACGTCTCCCACCTTGTTGCTCATGAACATGAGTTGCTTGGTTTTGAGCGACTCGCGCTCGGCCTCCATCGCCTCCCTTTCGCGCAATGAGCAGTGTTCGGCCACCCGTTCGAGCTGCTCGGCGTATTCCCCTTCCACGAGCTTGGCGCCTCCCTTGGCGAGCATCCGCAGTATCCTGTGAACGACGAGGTCGGGATAGCGCCTGATGGGCGAGGTGAAGTGCGTGTAACAATCGCACGCGATCCCGAAGTGGCCCGCGTTCTCCGAGGAATAGCGCGCCTCCTTCAGCGAGCGCAGCATGAGATAATTGATGAGCGTCTCTTCAGGCCGGCCTTGCGCTTCGTGGGATATTCTTTGCAGACCGCGGGGCGTCATCGACTCTTTTTCGCCGAGCCGATAGCCGAGCGAGGCGATGAATTCACGAAACGCGTCCATCCGTTCCGGGTCGGGCTCCTCGTGGATGCGGTACATCATGGGGGCCTTGAGCGCGGTCACGTGGCGCGCGACCGTTTCATTCGCCTTCAACATGAATTCCTCGATGAGCTCGTGCGCGATCGTGTGTTTTTGCAGCACGATGTCAATGACCTCGCCCTCGCGGTCAAAGATGGCGCGGGCCTCCGGGAAATCGAAGTCCAGGCTCCCTCGGGCCATCCTCTTGGCCCGGAGCGTCCGGGCGAGCTTGTTCATTGTGTGGAGGCTCTCGGCGACATCGGCGTATTTCTTGGCCAGCGCCTTGTCTCCTTCCAGAATTGCATACACATCGTCGTATGTCATTCTGTGGTGGGAGCAGATAACGCTGTCGAATATCTCGTGCCCCACGACGTTTCCCTTCTGGTTTATCTCCATCTTGACGCTGAACGCGAGCCGGTCTTCCTTTTCTCTGAGGCTGCACAGGTCGTTGGAAAGCCGCTCCGGCAGCATGGGCAGCACACGGTCTTCGAGATAGATGCTGGTTGCCCTGTCGTAGGCCTCGTCGTCGATGATGCCCCCTTGCTCGACATAGTAACTCACGTCGGCGATGTGGACGCCGAGCAGATAGTTTCCCCGGTCGTTGATCTCTATCGAGACCGCATCGTCGAAATCTTTCGCGTCGACGGGGTCGATGGTCACCATCGAGAGTTTGCGCAAATCGACGCGCGAGCGCAGTTCCGTCTTGGGAATCGCCCGAGGGAGCTTCTCCGCGGCCTTCAGCACGTTGGGCGAAAACTCCGCGGCGAGGCCATGTTTGCGAATCAGAAGCTCCGTGTCGAGTCCCCTGTCGCCCCGCTGGCCGAGCACCTCCACGATCTTTCCCTCGGGATTCCTATGATGGGAGGGATATTCCGTTATCTCGGCGGAGACGACCTGGCCGGGCTCGGCTCCGAGCGAATCGGCGAAATTAACAAAAATGTGCTGAGTTATCCTGTTGTCGATGGGCACGACGAATCCGAAATTGCGCCCCTCGTCGTACATGCCCACTATGTTGCGATGCGCGCGTTCGAGCACGCGGATTATTTCCCCTCGAACCCGTTGGCTCGTGAGATGGCCCGACACTCTGATGACCACCTTGTCGCCGTGCATCGCGCCGCCGATGTCTCGGCCGCTCACGTACACGTCGGGCAGGTTCACCTGTCCCGGCCTTGGCAGAGGCCGAACGAAGCCGTACCCGTCCGGATGCCCGATGAGGTTGCCGACGACAAGGTTCATGTGCTCGGGCACGCCGAACCGTCGGCCGCGGGTCTGCACGAGTTCTCCCGTCTCGATGAGGTCTTTCACGGCGTCTTTGAGGCCGCGGAGCGATTCGTCGCCCACCTCGAGCCGGCGCGCGATCTCTTTCATCTTCAACGGGCGGTTGGCCTCCTCGCGCAGCATCAGAATAACTTTTTCCTTGAGCTTTTCCATTCAGCCCTTTCGTCTTCGAACGTAGATATTTGTCAGCATGAGGCTTACAGAAGCAAAAAAGCCCGACTGTTCTTATATCGAGCCCCGGCCAAATTTCGGTTATTATAGCGTAACGCAGAATCTTGTGTCAATGAGGATTGCACACAAGGCAATGGGGAAAACGCGCAAATTTCCTTCTGAGCGTGCGTGAGGGAAAGAACTTCAACTCGTCTCATTCCACGAGTATCAGCCCGTGGAAGAACCATTCGTCTTCGCTGGATTTCTTCAAATCTGCGGGGATACTCGCGTTTCTGAGCGTGGCGAAGACATCTATGCCAAGCGCTTCCATCGATGGGCGCGCCTCTTCGGGATGACGGCAGGGTTCATCGGGGTCGGTGCACTCGGCGCACAGCATACACGGCCCGCCGCGCAGCCCGAGCGCCAGATAGTGGCCCAGGAGAAACGCCTTCCGCTCGACCGCGACGACGATCTTGTTTATCTCATCCGGGCGCGTCTTCACCAAAACTCCCCACCGGTACCGCCTGAGGGCGCGCTCGAACTCCTGTGGGAGCGGCGTGTTGGGCGGGCACATCTTCGATGAATCGTATGAAGGGCAGCCGTACAGGCACTTGTAGTACACGCGCTCGTCGGTGACCACTTTCTCGACGGGGATTCTCTTAGCGACGACGGCTCCTTGTCGTTTCGCGTAGGCCTCGAGTTTTTGCAGGTCTTTTTCGATGTCCGACGCAGACTTTCGTTTCATCGTTGAAATGGTCACAGGCCCGAGCGCTGTTTTATCTTCGCGAGCACCTCTTCGGCGATCGCCTCCGCCGCCTTGCGCGGAAGCATGCGGCGCTTGCGGCTGGCCGCTATGACGGTAGCCGTCGCGTTCCTGATCCGACGGCCTATTTCCTGCATTATCGCCTGTGGGTCGAACGGGCACTGGCCCGACAGAAGCAGCCCGAATCCGCACGCGGCTCCGGCATTGGCGATGAAATCGGGAACCAGCGCGACGCCCATGTGGTGCAGTTGCTTTTCCGCCTCGACGGTCACGGGAATGTTCGCCGCCTCGATCACGAGTTTCGAGGAAATTCGTCGGACGTTGTGCTTTGTTATCGTGTCGGCGATTGCTGCCGGAATCAATATGTCCGCGTCCAGCGACAGCCAATCCTCGCGCCGATGCTTCTCATAGTCGAAGTCGAGCTTGCTCCTGTCAATCGTCCCGAATTCATCCCGCGCGGCCATCAATTGCTCGAACGGCAGGCCGCCGCTCCGAAAGATTGTTCCCTCCGCGTCGGCGACGGCCACTATCTTGGCGCCCTTTTGGCTCAGAAACTCCATCGAGCTGGCCCCCACCGTGCCGAATCCCTGAATTGCGATGGCGCTCTCCAATATGTTCATGTCGAGCTGGCGGCACGCCTCCTCAGCGCACTCGGCGATGCCGTAGCCGGTCATCAGCTCTTCCAGGTTCGGGTCGTCGGATTGCAGGTCGAGATTGTCGGGCAGATCGATGGTGATTCCTCTCGAGGACATCTTCTTCTTTGCGACCGCAATCGGACTGACACCGGCGGAACGGTAGAGGTTGCCTACGTCGGCCCGCGTCGTGCCCATGTCCTCTCCCACGAGGTACATCTCGGCCAGAAGCGGCTTGATCAATTTGCCAAAATTTTTGATGACCTCCGCTTTGTCGGGCCGGCGCGGGTCGGCGTCGATGCCCGACTTGGCGCCGCCGATGGGAATCTGAGACGCGGCGAACTTGTGCGTCATCGTCCGGGCGAGCCGTGCGACCTCGCGCTCGGTGAGGCCCTTGCGCATCCGCAGCCCGCCCGCCGAGAGTCCGTTGACGAGCGAGTCTACAACCACGAAGCCCTTGATTCCCAACGCCTCATAGTGTATCTGCAGCTTGTAGATCGGGCGCCTGACTTTTGCCGCCATCTGACCCTCCTATACGAGATTGTTTGGGGTGGTGGACAGACGCTGTTTATTTCCTTATGTGCTCGACGCCGAGTTGAAAGGCCCGCTGGTTGACCGAAAGGATCTTCTGGGGTATGACCTCCTTCAGCACGTCCGCGAACTTCTCGACGGGGATGGGCACCCAGCCCGACCCGGCCAGCGCACCGACCATGACGACGTTCGAGGCCATCGCCTCACCGGCCTCTCTCGCCAGCTCCGTGCTCTCGACGACCTTGACGGTCTCAGCCATCTCGTCCAGCCGCGCAAGAAGCACCTCCACCGGGGGATACTCCTGCGCTCCGTAGAGCACCATGAGCGGATAGTTGGGCCGAGGATTGACGATGATCTTCGTGCCGGGATTGGCGTAGGTGGCCGCCACGCGCAGGGTTTCCATCGGTTCGAGCCCGACTATTACGTGGGCCTTTCCCTCGGGAATCAACGGGCCGAACTGCGTCTCTTTGGAAAGCCTGACGTGACTCATGACGGCGCCGCCGCGCTGCGACTGGCCGTACGTTTCGCCGATGATTGCGCGCAGGCCGTCGGCAATCGCGGCGGTGGCGAGGAGGTGCGAGGCCAGAATGTTTCCCTGGCCGCCGACGCCCGTTATGATCACATTGAGACAGTCGCCGTTTGATTTCATGGCTGCAACTCCCCGGCCTTCTCGACCTCGATGGCGCCCTGCGGACAGAGGTAAGCGCACACGCCGCAGCCTGTGCACACCACGTCGTCCACCTTGGCGCGCTGATTCTTCTCGTCCCATATCAGAGCCGGACACCCGAACACACGCGTGCAGAATCGCGCGCAGCCGCATTCATCTCCAAGGCATTTCTCCGGGTTAATGGTCACCTTGTCTTTCTTCTTCTTCCGGCTTTCGATCAGTCCGCACGTTCGGCGCAGGATGAGTATGCTCGATTCGTCCGCTTGCATGAGATCGTAGAGCGTTTCGACAGCCTCGTCCACCTCGAACGGGTCGCGAATCTCGACGCGGAAGCCGAGCCCCCTGCAGACCTCTTCTATGTTCACCTGGGTCGTGGGATTGCCCTGGGCGTTGACGCCGATGCCGGGATGCGGCTGAAAGCCGGTCATCGCGGTCGCGGCGTTGTCGAGCACGACGCTGGTGAATTTGGCTCCGTTGTAGCGTGCGTTGACGAGCGCCGGTATGGTGGCATGAAAGAAGGTGGAATCGCCCATCACCGCGACCACCGGCTGGTCGAACTCGAATTTCCCGAGGTTGCCCAGGCCGCATGCCACTCCCGCTCCGGAACCCATGCAGTGCAACGTGCGGTTGAGGAACCAGCCCGACCGTCCGGCGCCCATGCCGTAGCAGCCGATGTCGCCCAGCACGAAACCGCCCCGGCCGTCGAGCGCGAGCGCGTTCTTCATCACCCAGTAAGAAGCGCGGTGCGGGCAGCCGGCGCAGAAGGCGAGGTCGCGGGCCGCGGTGTATTCGCCCAGGAGCTTCTGCACGCGCTCGGCGTAGTCGGGGCTTCGCGGCTTATACTCTATGCCCTTTACCTCGGCGAGCGCCTGCAGCACGATGTCGGGGTCGATTTCTCCGAGCGCCGGCCCAAACCTGCTCCTGACGTGACCGGAGCCCTTGCCGAAGAACTTGATGACCTCGAGCTCGCTGCCGATGTAGTCGGCGAGCAGGCTCTTCACGTTCTGCTCCAGGAACGGGTCGGTCTCTTCAACGAACAGCACCCGTTTGACGCCCTTGAGGTTGTCGATGATGAATTGATTGGGCAGCGGCCACGTCGTTCCGAGTTTCAGGATTCCGACCTCTTTGTCGAGCGACAGCGTGCGGACGGCCTCCAGCGAGTAAAGCCAACCGGAGCCCGAGGTGATGATGACCAATTCCGCGCCTGCGGGGCCCACATATTGGTTGAATTTGGATTTCTCGAACAGCTCGCGCGCCTTCTCCAGCTTGCCGTGGAGCACAGAGTGAGTGACCGTGCCTAACGACAGGAACCGGTCGTACGCCTCAAAGCGTGGGCTCGGACGGGCGCGGTTGATCTGGCCCAGCGAGAGGTCGCCGCGTGCGTGCGAGATGCGTGTGACGCTGCGGATGATGCACGGCAGCTCCAGCTCCTCCGAGAGCTCGAAGGCGCGGCGTGTCATCTCCTTGGCCTCCTCGATGCTGGCAGGCTCGAGCAGAGGCGCGTCGAGCATGCGCGCGAATGCCCGCGAGTCCATCTCGTTGTTGCTGCAATGTGCGGATGGGTCGTCGGCGACGACCAGCACGAGGCCGCCCTTGTTTCCCGACATGATGACCGACATCAAGAAGTCGGAGGCCACGTTGATGCCGTTCTGTTTCATGGCGCAGAGCGCGCGAAGCCCGGCGAACGAAGCGCCCGCCGCCGCCTCCAGCGCGACTATCTCGTTGGTGGACCATTCGGCGTGGTGCCCGAAGTTTTCGGCCACCTCCGGCAGGGCCAACGTTCCGATGATCTCGGAGGAAGGCGAGCCCGGGTATGCGGCACAGAAGCCGACCCCCGCCTCGATTGCCCCGCGGGCAATCGCCTCGTTGCCCATCATCAGGACATGTTTTCCCGGTTCATCGAGCAGAATGCTCAACATTATTTCGGCCCTCCTTCCGAGAACAACTTCCGCTGCTCTTCGTCGATCCTGAGGTAGAGCAGGGGAGAGCTTTCATTGCCGCGCTCGGCCAACTCCTTTATTACCCGGCGCTTCTTGGCGCTGACCGCCTCGCGCAGAATCGCCTCGCGCTCGGCGGGGAATTTCTTAGTGGCTATGGCCTTCGCCTTCAATGCGTCCTGCACGAGTTTCTCGCCCGCCTCGCTCCGAACCAGCATGGTGTTCCAGTCGTCCTGCCATTCGGTCGAGCCGAGCGAGACATCGGCAAGTTCGGCGGTCACGTCGAAACACACCTGGCAGGTGGGCCGGATGAAGCTCTTTACCTTGTCGATCGGAACCCGCGCGGTGCCGCCGTTGGTGTAAACGATGAAGTCGTCGTTCTTCGGGATGTCTATCTTCTTAATCCGCTTCAGGTCCACCTGATCGGTCAGGTAGGACGCATACCTGCGGTATTCCAGCGCCCAGAGGCAGAAGAGGCCTATCAGCAGACGGATGTTCTTCACCTCGGGACGGTCGTCGTAGCGTTGCATCTTGCGGATGGCCGTCACCTGGCAGGGCCTGCCGACCACGGCTATCTTCTCGCCCGTGCTAAGGAGTTCGTTCAACATCGACAGCGTCGGGGCGGCGGTGTATTTCGACCCGGCGCAGGCCAGCACCTCTTCCCGGTTCCGCGCCACGGCCGGCCGCGGCAGCACGCTCTTGCGGTCCGAGTACTTGGTCAAGAGCGCCGCATCGACCACGCCGCTTTCCAGCGCGTGAATCACGAGCGCCGACACCACTCCGCCATATTGGCCCGCTGCGTGGACGACTTTGTCACTCGCTTTCACCATGCTCAGCGACCGGTACGAGCCGAGCACAGGGTCGGCTCGTTTTGTTCCGAACGCCATCTCATCCAATGCGTCGAGGTCTGTCGCCGTGCGAGGACAGAAGCGGTAGCAGCGTCCGTCGCTCCGGCCGCACCGCTCGATGATGGCGACCTTCTCCTCCATCTCCTTTATGTACGGGCACAGCCCCACGCACATTCCGCAGCCCGTGCACAGGTCGGCCTGCTGAACCTCCGCCTGAAGCTCATCCGGCCCCTTGTTCGTCAGTTGTTCCATAAATGTTACCTCCAAGCATTATGCTGGATGCGTCGGTGAAATGTTTGAGCGTCCGACGCCGCATGCGGGGTTATGTATGTTTCATACTATCGGTCCGACAACCCTTGGGGTGTTAGGTTCTACCTAGAGCCGCCCCTCGCGCATAATCTTAACGCCTTTGTCGGAGAGGCGGTCGAAGAATTGGACGGGCTCGATGCACATCTCGGGGGCCATCACGCCGCGTCGCGTGATCGTACCGTCGAGCAGCATCAGCGCGCCGACTGCGCATGGGGTGGCCGTCAGCGTGCGGATGCGGTCGATCATGTTGAAAACGAGGTGGCGCTCCTGCCCGTCTTTCTTCCCGAGTATGTCGAGACGCAAACCTGAGTGTTCGACGCCGCCGACGCTGAAAAGCCCTTGAATCTTATGGATGATGGCGGCGACCGAGTCGATCCTCTTTCGCGAACTCGTGAGTCCGAGCGAGCGGATGAGGCGCAGGGACTTGTTGTTCCACGGTGGGCTGATGCCGCCCCTGACGGTGATGTTGTTTGCCTCGATCGTTTTCGGGAGGGTGATCGGTTCCGGGTGTCCGAACAGAAATGCCGGCATCTCGCCCAGCGGGGCGGGGAACTCGACCATTTCCATCTCGCTCCATGCCGGGAGCATGATGCGTTCGCCGTTCCTGAACATGGGTTTCTGGCCCGTTATTCCGTGGAGCGTGTGCTTGAGCGCGGCCAATCCCTTGGCGTCGCCCGAGCCGACGACCCAAGCGATTTTTATGTCGTCGATTTCGTCCAGAAGGTCTGCGCCCAGCCGTGCGGCGACGTTGGACATGCCCGGGTTCCATCCCATTCCCGTTATGACTGTCACTCCGTTCCGTCGGGCCGCTTCGTTGAGCGCGAACAATTTCGAGAGCGGTTCGGGGTCGTCGCAGATGTCGATGTAGTGGGTTCGGGTCTCGATGGCCGCTGTGGCAACGTTGGCGCCGTATTTATAGAAAGGCCCGGCGCAGTTTATGACGAGGTCGAAATTTTCGAAGGCGGCGGTGAGCGTCGCCCTGTTGTGCGCATCGGCCTGAAGAGCGCCGACGTAGCCTTTAAAGGTGCGGCATACCGAGCGCGCCTTGTTCAGGTCGCGGCCGGCAATTGCAACCTGATGGGAGGAAAATTCGACGAGCTTCTCGACAACGCAACTGCCGATGTCGCCGTATCCGCCGACTACGACGATTTTCACCCTGCTTCTCGCTTCCTCAGTCCGACTACCCGGAGTTATATCACACCATTCCCCCCGTAACATACTACCATATTTGGCTCTTTTTTTAAACCCGAAACATTATGGGGGCGGATGATTTGACAAAAGTAGCGAGGTTCGCTATAATTTTCGAGGAATACGGGGATGTAGCTCAGCTGGGAGAGCGACGCGTTCGCAACGCGTAGGTCGGCGGTTCGAGCCCGCTCATCTCCACATTTTCACAGGCAAAAGGTGGGTCCGTGTATCTGCCGGCCGACGAAGTCGTGCCGATTTTTTTTGGCTTCTCTTCGGATTTACGCGGATTACGGAGCATTGATCCGGGTTGCCCGAGCGCCTTGACACATTTCGGCGCCTTTGCTATACTTTGGAATCTCTTGCCGCCGCTGTGTTTCCGAGCTAAGCGGCGCGGGGCAACAGGGTAATGATTCGGCTGGCTCAGTCGAGAATGAAGGTAAGGAAATGGCTGATAAGGTGGCAAAGCTGACTGAGATAAGATGGCACGCGCGCGGGGGGCAGGGCGCGAAAACCGCCTCTACCTTCCTCGCGGAGGCGGCGATCGAGGACGGGAAGTACAGTCAGGGTTTTCCCGATTACGGTCCCGAGCGCATGGGTGCTCCCATCCGGGGATTCACGCGGATCAGCGACCGCCCCATAAGGCTTCACTGCGCGATCGAAGAGCCCGACATCGTCGTCGTCCTGGACGACACACTGCTCGAGACCGTGAACGTGTGCGAGGGGCTCTCTGAAGAAGGTACCGTCATCATCAACACGAATAAGGATGCCGCGACGATCCGCAAGATGGTCAATTGGAGCGGAGAGAAGTTGTTCGTGGTCAACGCGTCGGAGATAGCGCTCGACGAGTTGGGGCGTCCTATTCCGAACACGCCGATGCTGGGTGCGCTGGTGAAGGTCGCCGGCACGATCTCGCTGGAGGTTCTGCTCGAAGATATCGCGAAGAAATTCTCGAAGAAATTCAAGAAACAGATAGTCGAAGGCAACCTCCGCGCCATCAAGCGAGCCTATGAGGAGGTTAAGTCCGTATGAGCGAACTCAAAGGATGGAGGGACATACCCATCGGCGGGGTCCTCCCGCACGGGGGAACCGCATTCGATTACGAGACGGGCTCGTGGCGCTCGTTCAGGCCCGTGCATGACCGCGACAAGTGCATCGACTGTCTCGATTGTTGGTTCTGCTGTCCCGACGGCGCGATAATCGCGGAGGACCAGAAGTTCAAGGGATTCGACATGGTCCATTGCAAGGGATGCGGAATCTGCTCGAAAGTGTGCCCCCCAAAGGTGGGCGCGATAACCATGAAACCCGAATCGGAATTCAGGGAATAGCTGGAGTCGGACATGGCGAAGAGATTGGCCAACACCAGGCTGGCGCTCACGGGAAACGAAGCAGTCGCCGAAGCCTTCAAACAAGTGAATCCGGATGTCGCTGCGGTTTACCCGATTACGCCCCAGACCGAGCTGATGCATAAGTTTGCTCAGTACGTGAACGACGGCAAGGTCGACACTGAGCTCATTTATGTCGAGTCGGAACACAGCGCGATGAGCGCATCCGTGGGAGCCTCAGCCGGAGGGGTACGTGCGATCACCGCCACCTCTGCCAACGGTCTGGCGCTCATGTGGGAGATACTCTACATAGCTTCGGGAATGAGGCTGCCGATTGTGATGGCGGTGGTGAACCGGGCCCTCAGCGGTCCCCTGAACATTCATTGCGACCACAGCGACGCGATGGGCGCCCGCGACTCGGGGTGGATTCAACTGTTCTCGGAAAACACGCAGGAGGCTTACGACAACGCGATCCAGGCCTTCCGCATCGCCGAGCACCCCGACGTGATGCTCCCGACGATGCTCACGCTGGATGGATTCATCATAAGCCACACGACCGAGGTGCTGGAGATTCTGCACGACGAGACGGCGAGGAAGTTTGTGGGCGAATATGAACCACAGTATACGCTCCTCAATCCTGAGCAGCCCATGACCATGGGAGCGCTGAACCTGCAGGATTATTACTTCGAGCACAAGCGCCAGCAGGTCGAAGGAATGTACAATGCCCCCCGGGTGATAGAGGAAGTCGCAAAAGAATATCACGAACTTACCGGAAGAAAGTATGAGTTCTTCGAGAACTATCGGATGGAAGACGCCGAGGCAGCCGTCGTCGTCATGGGTTCGGCGGCCGGCACCACGAAAGAAGCGGTCGATTCGCTGCGCGACAGGGGAGTGAAGGCGGGAATGATAAAGCTCCGCGTGTTTCGCCCGTTCCCGCATGAGCAGCTTGCCGAGGCGCTCGGCCACCTGAACTCCGTCGCCGTGCTCGACCGCGCCATATCGTTCGGCGCCCAGGGCGGGCCGGTGTACATGGAAGTCAGGTCGGCGATGTATGGAAAGGCCATTCCTGTTTTCAGTTATATTTACGGTCTCGGGGGCCGCGACCTGTTCCCGAGCGAGATCGAGTCGGCGTACAACGACCTGTTCGAGGGAAAAAGCGACACGAGGATGCGATACCTCGGCCTGAGGGAATAATCCCCCGGAAATCAAAGGTGGTTACATGGCTTCTGTGAAGGAATTATCGAAAAAGCGGGACATCTTCTGCAGCGGGCACCGCGCATGTTCGGGGTGCGCGCCTGCAATAACAATGCGACAGGTCAGCCTGGCGGCGGACACGCACCTCGTGACGGGGCTATCGACCGGCTGCATGGAAGTCGTATCGACCATCTACCCGTACACGGCGTGGAGAAGCTCGTTCATACACAACGCGTTCGAAAACGTGGCGGCCACGATTTCCGGCGTGGAGACGGCCTACCGTGCGCTGAAGAGGAAGGGCAAGCTCGACGTCGAATACCGGTTTATCGCGTTCGGCGGCGACGGCGGCACGTACGACATCGGGCTGCAATCGCTGTCGGGAGCCGTGGAGCGCGGCCACCGGATGCTGTACGTATGCTACGACAACCAGGGCTACATGAACACCGGCATCCAGCGTTCCGGCTCGACTCCTTACGGCGCAGCCACCAGCACAACTCCCGCGGGCATCAAGATCGCCGGCAAGCAGAACTTCCAGAAGGACCTCACCGAGATTATGGTTGCGCATGAGTTGCCCTACGTGGCCCAAGCCTCGATCGGCTACTATCGCGACCTGCTCAAGAAGGTGGAAAAGGCGCTCGCCGCCGACGGTCCATCTTTCATCAACGTGCTCGCGTGCTGCCACAGAGGGTGGCGCATCGATCCCTCCGACTCGCTCAAGTACTCGAAGCTCGCCGTGGATACCTGCCTGTGGCCCCTCTTCGAAGTCGAGAACGGCGCGTACAAGCTCTCGCGCAAGCCCCGCGAGAAGCTTCCGCTCGAGGAATGGCTCAAGGGACAGGGCCGCTTCAGCCACCTGTTCAAACCCGACAACGCGGACATGTTGAAAAAGTTCCAGGAGTACGTGGACCGAAAGTGGGACCGGCTGCTCTGGAAGTGCGGTGAGTCGAAGGACAAGTCCGGAAAAGCCGCCAAGTGACCCTGCGCTCCCGACTCCTCTCGCTCGGGCATGAATACCTCGCCATGCCGCGACCGTAGCATTTGCATAACATGGTATCGTGCAAGACCGGCTCGCTGAAATCCTCTTTGCCTCCGCCGTCCCGGAGCACTCCGCTGACTCTTATCCTCGTCCTTTTCATCATTGTTGACATCGGGCTGTTGCTCTTCGGGCTGTCCAGCCCGTTCGGGGGATTCCATGGTCTCCAGGAAGCATGGTATTCAGCGATCGCCAAGAATTACTCTTCGCACTCGCTTCTCATGCCCACCACCTACGATAATAGGCTTGACCTCAATGTTCCTCCATTGCTCTCATACTTTGTTTGGTTGAGCTTTTCCGTGCTGAGGCCGACCGAACTGGCGGCGAGGCTGGTTCCCGTCTGCTTTGCATTGTTGTCATTGGCGGGAGTGTATCTGTTGGGCCGGCTCATGTTTCGGAAGGACGCCGGACTCGAAGCGGCCGCCCTTTTTGCCTCAACTCCCATATTCCTGATACTGGGCCGAAACGTGCAGACCGAGATATTGTTTGTCGCGCTATCCCTGTTTTTTCTATATTTCTATCTGAAGGCGAATCGGAGCGGCAGGAGATCCGACATCGTGCTGGCCGGCCTTTTCCTCGGGGCCGCGTTGTTCAGCAAACAGTTCGCTGTGCTCCCGCTGATAGCTCTCATCCTCTGGGAACTGCTTGGGAGCGAGAGGCGTCGTTTGGTCAGGCGCGACTTTGTGCTGTTCTTGTTAATCGGCGGATGCGTTCTTGTTCCCTTCTACGGTTACCATCTTTTGCATGACCCCGCCTATTTGCTTCACGCGCAGCTTCACGGTTCGGCAAGCAGAGCCAGCCTGGCCTCAGGCTTCACACTCAGCTTCCTGGTGAGTGAGATTTTTTGGGGATGTTCGCCCCTTCTTCTCATCGGCGGGCTGGCCGGGCTGGGCCTTGCGCTACGGCAGCGCGAAAGGTATGGGGCGTTGGCCGGTCTCGTGATCGGCTGTTTTTTTGTTTTCTACCTGTTTCTGCACAAACACAGCTACTACTTCTTTGGAATGGTCCCCTTTTTGGCTCTCTGTTTCACGGACCTTGCGGAGCGAATGCCCGCAAAGGTTTATGCGGCAGGCTTGACCGTGACACTCCTCACGGCTACCCTGTTGGCGGCGTATCAATTGGCAGGCTGCAAATACGGCTTCGATGAATTCAAGCAGTTGAGCGCGTACATCAACTCATGCAAGCGGCCGGTCATTATGGTGGACCGCTCTTTTTACTACAGACCTCTCTTCAAGTACTATTCGGAGAACGTCGTGGTACTGCTTCGGAATTCGGACCTTTCGCCGTCCGAGAAGGAATCGCTGAGGAGCGCCGACAAGGTCTTCTCCTTTTCCGTTGTCCCGCTGAGCGGGGCCGGGGCTGAGATAATTCCCATCAAGGGCGTGAGATACGGCCTGAGGCTGGGCGGCCGAATCTACGTTCACACGCCGCCCAATGAACACTTCTTCACGCCTTCGTCTCCCATCGAACTCAAAGACTGCGATGTCATCCGCTCGTTCGGCCCGTTCGTGAAAATTGAACGAACCAGCTTCTACCTCATCGCCGGCCCGCCGATGTGAACCGAGGAGACGATCTGCCGTAGATTCAGGACCGTCCTCGTCGCGGGCCACGTATCAGACAGATTCGCAACCCCCCTTGCGTATCGCTCTCGATTGTGTAATAGATTGATGAACGGAGGAGCGATGAAACTGCCGAGACATGCCCAGAAAAGAGGCTGCACCGCGATTATTCCGCTGCTCGTCCTCGCATTCGCTTTCTCCTGCTCGCGAGCAAGCGGCGAGCAGGACCTGCCGCTCGACTTAATCAAACTCCCCTCGGGCTTCGAAATCGCTGTTTATGCCGACAATGTGCCCGGCGCGCGCTCGATGACGCTCGGCTCGGACGGCACACTGTTCGTCGGCACGCGTGGCGCCGGAAACGCGTACGCCGTCCTGGACCGTAACCATGATGCCAAAGCCGACGAAGTGCTCACCATCGCGCGCGGACTGAACATGCCGAACGGCGTGGCGTTCCGCGACGGCGCGCTCTACGTGGCAGAGGTCAGCCGAGTGCTTCGGTACGATGACATCGAATCGCGTCTGACCGACCCGCCGACACCAGCAATCGTCAACGACAGTTTCCCGCAAGACACGCACCACGGCTGGAAATTCATTCGCTTCGGGCCCGATGGAATGCTCTACGTTCCCGTGGGAGCGCCGTGCAACGTGTGCGAGCGAGACGACGAGCGATACGCCTCGATCATGCGGATGAAATCCGACGGCAGTGGGCTGGAGCTGTTCGCGAGCGGCGTTCGTAACACGGTCGGGTTCGACTGGCATCCCGAAACGAAGGAACTCTGGTTCACCGATAACGGGCGCGACTGGATGGGCGACAATCAGCCGCCCGACGAATTGAACCGCGCTTCCCGACAGGGGCTGCACTTCGGATTTCCGTATTGTCACGGCGGCGATGTGCCCGACCCCGAGTTCGGCCAAGAGCGCTCATGCGACGAGTTTGTCCCGCCCGAAATGAAACTCGGCCCGCACGTCGCATCACTCGGCATGCGCTTCTACACGGGCGCAATGTTCCCGAGCGAATATCGGAACCAGATTTTCATCGCGGAACACGGCTCATGGAATAGGAGCATCCCCATCGGATACCGTCTGACGCTCGTGCGGCTCAAGGAAGGTCATGCGGCGAGCTACGAGGTGTTCGCGGAAGGCTGGCTGCAGGGCGGGGTCGCATGGGGCCGCCCCGTCGACGTGCTCGTCATGCCCGACGGCGCCCTCCTCGTTTCCGACGACCGCGCCGGCGCCATCTACCGGATCAGCTACCGAAAATAGCCGCCGGAGACCGGTCTTCCTCCATTTGAAATCGGGCGATTGCGAATATCCCGCCGATACACCGGGAATCCATTCTTCCGTCTTCCCTTAATATGCTATGCGCGCAAAACCGAGGGGCGAGGGTTGCAGAACCTCATCAACCGCCGCGGTGACCTAATCACGTATCTCCTTATAATGAAAAAGCTTACCGACTATAGTCGGCTAAGTTGACGCCTCCGACAGCGTATGGTAGAATTTATACAGAATTTCTCTTCTATTCACGGTTTTTTCGATTTTCAGCGACAGTTACGACTATATAGTGGACTGTCAGTTACTCTCGTTCTTGTCCAAGGCTGGGTTGTCCACCGTACTAGGAGACTGGAGGGGATGGGATTTATGAAGAGGTTCGTGTCTTTTGCCGCTCTGCTCACGTTGGTGTCGATCATCTTTGCGCCGGGGATGGTCTACGGCGCCATTTACATCGTGCCTGATGATGCTGCAACAATTCAGGAGGCACTGGATTTGGCGGAATCTCTTGACACCGTCATTGTGAGTAATGGCATCTATGCCGGTCCCGGCAACAGGAACCTCGATTTCCAGGGCAAGGCGATAACGCTGAGTTCGGAAAACGGAGCTGCAAACTGCATAATTGACTGCGAGGGAAGCGGCAGGGGCTTCTACTTTCATAGCGGCGAAACATCTTCGTCGGTGGTGGACGGTTTTACGATCATCAACGGCGTTACTATTTATTCGGGGCCATTCCCCAACGGTTGGGGCGGCGCGATCCTGTGCGTCGACTCTTCGAGTCCTACTATCACCAACTGCGTCATCAGAAACAGTTCAGCGTTCTCGGGTGGTGGGATCGAGTGCTATGCGTACTGCTCGCCGACAATCGCAAACTGTCTCATTCGAGCGAACACGGCACAGTGGGGTGGGGGTATCACCTGCAACTTCAGCTCTTCGCCGACTATCACGAACTGCACATTTTACGGGAACACCGCCCAGGGCGGGGGAGGAATCTACACTGCCAACTTATCCTGGCCCATTATCACCAACTCTATCATGTGGAACGATTCGGCGCCTTACGGGCCGGAACTGGGGGTCGTGCAGGATTCCGACGTGACCGTCAACTATAGTGATGTCAAGGGTGGCCAGGCAGGCGCGTTTGTAGATACAGACTCCGTACTCCACCTGGGCGCCGGAAATTTCTCCTCCAACCCGTTTTTTGTTTCCGGTCCGCTCGGCGGCTGTTACCTGGCTCAGATTGCCGCGGGGCAGGGCGCCAACAGCCCATGCATAAACGCGGGAAACGATAGCGCCGCCAATCTTGGGCTTGACGTGTTCACGACGCGGACGGACCATGTCGGCGATGCAGGCACTG
The DNA here is from genome assembly GCA_964607485.1 of uncultured bacterium. Taxonomy (GTDB): domain Bacteria; phylum Abyssobacteria; class SURF-5; order SURF-5; family SURF-5; genus CAZSKP01. The sequence goes on from CAZSKP010000013.1 coordinate 83,371, forward strand.
TTGACCTCGGATTCCATTATCAGATTGTCTCGTTAACCGAATTGACACAGATCAACTGCACATTCCCGGCGAATGAATCCACCTTAGACACCGCGCCGACCTTCGTCTGGACGCCCAATGGCGGCATGGACAATGTTTTTGTGGTCGATATGGCCCTGTCGCCCAGCGGCCCGGTCTTTACAACACCCGTTATTCACGGAACGAGTTGGGCCATGCCCGCACGGGTGTGGGATTCGGTTCCAGGGGGAAGCTTCGTATATTGGAGGGTACGCGGAGCCGACCTGTACCACTCACCTTTGACAATCATCGCAAGCGACGAAATATGGCGGCTCCACAAGCCGTAAGAGAGACTTCTACGCTTGAATCCCCTCAGCTTATCTGAACGAGCACGGTGCCTTTTTTCACCGAGTCGCCGATTTTGCAGTTGATGGCGAGCACCTTGCCGCCGGCGGGGGCGGTGAGCGTGTTCTCGACCTTCATCGCTTCGAGGATGACGACGGCGTCGCCCTCGCTGACCGAGTCGCCCTCTTTCACGAGCACGTTGATGATGACGCCGGGCATCGGCGCAGTTACACCAGCGGCGCCAGCGACGACCTTTGGAGCAGCCTTCTCGGCGGGCTTCGGCGCCGGCTTCTGAGCGGGGGCGGTCGCAACGGGAGTCGCAGCCGGCGCGGCGGCTGGCCTCGTGATGTTCTGCACTACGGGCGTTCCGCCCGCCTCATCGACGGCCACCTTGAAATATTCGCCATCCACGAACACGTTGAACGTGCGCGCGCCCGGTCCCTGCGGCGGCGCTTCCTTCGGGGGCTTCTCCACCAACTCTCCCTTGAGCGCCTTCTGGACGATTGCTCTCTCGCGCTCGACGTCCTCGAGCGTCTTGGGTTTCACAGCATCGGGCACGGGCTCGAGGCCGTACTTCCACCGGAGGAACCGCTTGCCGGTCACCGGATACAGCGCCGCGATGAGCACATCGGTGTCGCTCTTTGCGAGGCCCTTTGTCTCTTCGCGCGCCTTGTCCATGCCGGGCTCGAGCAGGTCGGCTGGCCGCTTCTTCGTCGGCGTCTGGCCGCGTGAGTAATCCTTCAGCCCGATCTTCTGGACCTTCTTGTCGATGGGCGCGGGGGTGCGCCCATACAAACCGTAGAGGTAATCCTTCACCTGGTCGGAGATCATCTTGTAGCGTCCGAACAGCACGTTTTGGACGGCCTGTATGCCGACTATCTGGCTCGTCGGCGTGACGAGCGGCGGATAGCCGAGTTCCTTCCGCGTTTTGGGCAGTTCCTCATAGACCTCGATGATGCGGTCGAGCGCGTCGGCCTCGCGGAGCTGACTGACCAGATTGGTGGTCATCCCGCCGGGTATCTGATGCACGAGCACACGTGTATCCACGACGGCCATCGTCGTTGTGTCCATGTATTCGCGATACTTCGGCGCGATAGACTCGACGTATTGCCCCAGCTCGACCAGGTCGTTCAGGTCCAGCCCCGGGTCGCGGTCGGTTCCCTGCAGGGCGACGACGATGGGCTCGACCGCCGGCTGCGACGACCTGAGCGCGAACGGCGCGAGCGCAGTATCGATGATGTCCACTCCCGCCTCGACGGCCTTGAGATAGCTCATCGACGCCATCCCGCTTGTGTAGTGGGTATGAAGGCAGATGGGAATATCGACGGCGTCCTTCAGCGCGCTGATGAGGTCGTAGGCGTCGAGCGGCGAGATGAGGCCGGCCATGTCCTTCACGCACAGGATGTCCACGCCCATCTTCTGGAGGGTCTTCGCCTTTTCGACGTAGTACTTGATGTTGAACACCGGCCCGCCCAGCCGCCGCTCGGTGAGCGAGTAGCATATGGTTCCCTGTATGCGCTTGCCCGCCTGCTTAATGGCGTCGAACGCGGTCTCGAAGTTACGCTCGTCGTTCAACGCGTCGAACACGCGGAACACGTCCACGCCCGCCTCTGCCGCCTCCTTCACGAATGCGCGCACGACGTCGTCGGGATACTGGCGGTATCCGACCAGGTTCTGTCCGCGCAGGAGCATCTGCAGCGGCGTGTCGGGGATTTCCCGTTTCAGCGTGCGCAGCCTGTCCCACGGGTCTTCGTTGAGGAATCGTGTCGGCACGTCGAAGCATGCGCCTCCCCAAACCTCCATCGAGAAGAAGCCCACCTTGTTCATCCGGGCGGCAATGGGCAGCATATCCGCCGTGCGCATGCGTGTGGCCAGGGTCGATTGGTGGCCGTCGCGGAATGTGGTGTCGGTGATTTTCACCGGATTCTTTCGGGATGTCTTCGCGGGCTTCTTCTTTGCTGCCTTCTTCTTTTGGGGCGACATGTTATCTTTCCTCCTGATGAATCTGGCGCGCCTGTAACAATCCGAACGGCGACGTTCTATCTCGGTACGATTCGCAACTGCCACATCTGGCGGTTGCGCATAAGCTGTTGACGGCCCGACTGGCTCCACAGGTTCGCCGCCGGACGAACAGCTCGCTCGCGGGCGGCCCGCTCGGCGCGTTCCGCCTGAATATAGGATGCCACGCCGACGCCGATGGCCGCTACAACCTTGCTGTCGAGCTCCATTCGGTTCTCCTAATCCTCGAATATTGCCTTAAGCATGACCCGGGCTGTCCGGGGGGCAATGAATCCATCCCACGATTGCGGCGGGGACAGTCCCCATCGCTCTCGCGGATATCTTCGTAGGGGCGGTTCGCGAACCGTCCCTACAACAAGGTGCAGGATAAAAGCCACAACAAAGATTCATCATTTTCACAGATAGTAGTACAGTTCCCATCTGTCCCCGCCGCTACACGGGGATGTTCCCGTGCTTCTTGGGCGGGCGGCTCTCACGTTTCGAGAGGAGCACCCGTAACGCGTCGATCAGCCGCGGCCGCGTCTCGCGCGGATAGATGACCGCGTCCACAAACCCGCGCGATGCCGCGATGTACGGATTAGAGAACAGCTCTTCGTATTCCCGTTTTTTCTCTTCCCTGACCGCATTCGGGTCGGCGGCGGACTTGATTTCCTTCCGGTGGATGATGTTCGCCGCTCCGGCAGCCCCCATCACAGCCACCTCTGCCGTTGGCCACGCAAACACGTAGTCGGCCCCCAGGTCGGAGCTGCACATGGCAAGGTACGCGCCGCCGATGCTCTTGCGGATAATGAGCGTGACCTTGGGCACGGTGGCCTCCGAGTAGCACCACAAGAGCTTGGCGCCGTGGCGGATGATGCCGCTCCATTCCTGGTCGCTGCCGGGCAGATAGCCGGGCACATCGACCAGCGTGAGCAAGGGGATGTTGAACGCGTCGCAGAATCGTATGAACCGCGTGGCCTTGTCGGATGCGTTCACGTCGAGGCTCCCGGCCAGCGACATGGGCTGGTTGGCGATGATGCCGACAGTGTGCCCGTCCAGCCGGGCGAAGCACACGATCATATTCTCCGCGTAGTATCGATGCGGCTCGAAGATCCGGCCGCCATCGACTAACGACTGTATGACTCCCTTCATGTCGTACCCCTTGCGCGGGTCGTCGGGAACGATGGTGTCGAGCGCGGCGTCGATACGGCCGGGGTCGTCGCCGGGGTCGACTGCGGGCGGGTCTTCCATGTTGTTCGAGGGCAGATAGGATAGGAGCTCGCGGATGCGCGCGATGGCGTCGCGGTCGTCTTCGCAGGCGAAGTGGGCGACTCCGCTCTTGGTGTTGTGCGTCATGGCGCCGCCCAGCTCCTCGAACGTTATCTTCTCGCCCGTGACTGCCTTGATTACCTCGGGACCGGTGATGAACATGTAGCTGGTGTTCTTCACCATGAACACCCAGTCAGTCATCGCGGGCGAATACACGGCTCCTCCCGCGGTGGGTCCCATGATGGCCGATATTTGAGGAATGACTCCCGAGGCGCAGGCGTTGCGGTAAAAGATGTTCCCGTAGCCGCTGAGCGCGTCCACGCCCTCCTGTATGCGCGCGCCGCCCGAATCGTTAAACCCCACGACAGGCACGCCGTTCTTGATGGCGAGGTCCATAATCTTGCATATCTTCTTCGCGTGCATCTCGCCCAGCGTGCCGCCGACGGTGGTGAAATCCTGCGAATAAGCGAATACGGTGCGGCCATCGACCGTGCCGTGGCCGGTCACCACTCCCTCGCCGGGGATGAAGGTGTCGGCCATGCCGAAATGGGTGCAGCGATGACGGACGAACATTCCCAACTCCCGGAACGTTCCGGGGTCGAAGAAAAGCTCCAGCCGCTCGCGCGCGGTCAGCTTGCCCGATGCGTGCTGCTTGCCGATTCGTTCTTCGCCCCCCATGGCAAGCTCGCGCGCCATCCTTTTCTTGAGGTCTTCCATTCTTTCCGAACCGCTTCCGCCCATTGGTCTCTCCTTGTCAGATATAGAAATTCATGGGGGTCAATCGTGAACTAATAGGTAATGTAAGGGACCGGCGCTCTTTCACGGATATCGGCATTTCCTCCAGGCCTTCGTAGGGGCGGTTCGCGAACCGCCCCTACGTTGTCGGACGGCCTTTCTATTCCATCTTTCCCGATGAAACCATTTGGACACTACTCCCTCGAATAATTGAAACAACGAAAAGGGAGATGCATTTCGCGGTTCAGGGTGTATTGAGCGCTCGATTGGAAGATGAACTGCGAACCGCTATTGCAATTCTATCCAATCGCCGGGAAATTGTCAAACGCCCCAAACCGCCTGTGACGCCGCAAAAATGTTGGCGGACGCGCGGTTGGTCACTCGGATGACGGTATGTTATAATTGATGAAAGTGCACCGGACAAAACCCTTTTTGCGGTGTGTGAGAAACTAAGCCCCATGCAAATCTCCGTTCCAAGAGTGCTCGTGGTCGATTCTCGCTCGAGGGCGACCGCGGAGCTCATCGCCTTCTTGAAGGACTGCGGCTACGAGGTCCTGTGGGCCGCCGACGGCGAGACCGCGTACAACATTCTCGACGACGAGCCCATCGACGTGATGGTGGCCGAGCTTCACGTGCATCGCATAAACGGGATGCGTCTGCTGCAGGTGGCGAGGAAGCGTAACCCGGAGGTGTGCGTCATCATGATAACCGCCGACGCTCACGTCGAGCTGGCCACCGAGGCGATGCGGGAGGGGGCATACGACTTTCAAACGAAGCCTCTCAACCTGAGCAAGCTCAAGGCGGTCATCGAACGGGCCCTCTCGCACCAGAAGCTCGTGCTCGAGATGCACGACCTCCACCAGCGCATCGACGAGCGGTTCGGACTGGGAGGCATCATCGGCGGCACCCCTAAGATGGTGCAGGTGTATAACAGGATTCGCGAGATCGCGCCCACCCGCGCGACCGTACTGCTGGTCGGCAAGACGGGCACCGGCAAGGCGCTCGCCGCGACCGCCATCCACGCAAACAGCCCCCGGCGCGACGCTCCCTTTGTCAAGCTCAACTGCGCCGCGCTTGCCGAGAGCATCATCGAGAGCGAACTTTTCGGTCACGAACGCGGCGCGTTCACCGGCGCGCTCAAGATGCGGAAGGGCCGCTTCGAAATCGCCGACGGGGGAACGTTGTTCTTGGACGAGGTGAGCGAGATCCCACCCTCCACCCAAGTGAAGCTGCTGCGTTTTTTGGAGGAGCGCCAGTTCGAACGCCTCGGCGGCAACGAGACCATCGAGGTGGACGTGCGCCTTGTCGCCGCGACGAACCGCGGCCTGAGCGAGCTCGTCGCCGAGGGGAAATTCAGGGAGGACCTGTACTACAGGCTCGCGGTCGTCCACATCGAGATGCCCGAACTGCGCGAGCGCAAACAGGACATCCCTCTCCTGGTCGAGGCATTCATCGAAGAGTTCAACGAGAGCCACAGCAAATCCGTCAAGGGGGTGAGCCGTGGGGTGATGGATGCGCTCATGACCCACGACTGGCCTGGCAACGTTCGCGAGCTCCGCAACTGCATCGAGGGAATGGTCGCCTTCTCGCGTCCCGGCAGCGTGCTCGGCGTGTCGGCCCTGCCGCCGAACCTGCGCGGCCCGAAACCCTCAACCGACGGCTTCCACCTCCACGTCGGCATGACGATGGAAGACGTCGAGAAGACCATTATCGAGAAGACCCTCCAATCCACCGGCCACAACAAAGAGAAGACCGCCGAAATCCTCCAGATCGGCCTCCGAACCCTCTACCGGAAGATTAAGGAGTATCAAATAGATTAGCCAAAGTCAGGCAAAACTCTATGCCTTATGCGAAGAGTAATGAACCCATTCCTTGAGCCTTCCAACAATAGAAATTGAGGACAATTGGAGCAGTCATGCCAATCAAATGGTTTACAGTCGAACAGCATCAGCAGGTCGTTGAGAATTTGGTCGCCCTTGCTCGGAGCGTCGACGGCATGCGTTATCACTCCGCCGGTCCAGAATACACGTCACTCATGGTTTGTTTCTTGCTGCACAATCTCTCCGTAGCTAAGGCGTTACTAAGCCTGCGTGATTCCTTCGGAAACGAGTGGTTCCCGTGTACAGCAGGGTATGTTATAGTTCGATCAATGTTTGAGACTGAGGTGACAGCCCACTACATTTCAAAGTCTCCCAGGGACCGGTCCCGCCGATACATTGATTTTGGACATATCCTTAGCAAACGAGAAATGGACATTTGCCGGAAACACCGAGAAAGCAGAAGCCCTCAATGGCGAGAGGTGATGAATTTGATGTGGGATAACGTATGGGCATCAAAGGAAAATGAGATTCATTCGAAGTACAGTGCGGTGCGTTCAACTTTCGAGACAGTCACAAAGAAGGGCGGCAAACGCGAGTTGCACAATTGGTCAGGGAAGACCTTTCGCCAAATGGCTGTTGAAGTCGATCATGAAGAGGCTTACGACGTGTTCTATGCTGAGTTATCATCTTTCACACATGTTGATGTCCGTCTTGCTGACAGATTCTTAAGGATTCATCCAAATGGATTATCTTGGTCACTACGCTCAAGTGAATCTGATGTTGGCAACGTCTTTCGATATGCTGCCTCTTTTCTGACATGTTTTCTGGAGCTATTGGCTGAACAGTTCAGCGTCTGGAAGAAAGAAGATGTCCGAAAGTGTTGGGATGTTGAAGCATCCTGAAGTTTATCAAGAGGAAAGAGGCAGAAAGAAGAAAACAGAGGACCTCTCATAGTCCTTTGCGGTCTTCGCGCCTTTGCGGGTTGGACACCCTTTTGGTACCTTTGGGTGCCGCGTGCTGCGTCCCCTACATATTCTTTTCTTGACGTTTATAATTGTGATCTGCCCTATTCGCGGCCAAATGCTTCGTCTGCGGTAAGACTGGATTCCTGCTCCCCGATCGGCATCAAGGATAAGTCTCGCGGGAATAACAAAATGTGGGAGGGATAATCTCATGTATATGGAAAATTGGATCAGACTTATTGCGGGGTGCTTTGTTCTGATAAGTCTGGCGCTTGGTCTGCTGGTGAGCCCGTACTGGTTTATCTTCACGGCGTTTGTGGGGCTCAACCTGGCGCAGTCGGCTCTGACCGGATTCTGCCCGATGGAGCTCATCCTCAAGAAATTCGGCGTCCGCGAGAAGAGTGCTGTCGCCGAGTCAAAAGGTTAAAAGGGGAAGGGGGCCTGCGGCCCTCACGTGACGGTTTCGATTGAGGCGCGGGTGACGGCAACCATTCGCTCAAGCTGGGCAGCGCTGAAGGTGAGGTGCGGCATGAGTATTATCACGTCGCCGAGCGGCCGGATGATGAGCCCCTTCCGCCTGGCCTCCATGATGACCTTGATCCCAATCTTCTCACCGTAATCGTACGGCTCGCGGGTTTTCTTGTTCTTGACAAGTTCGATGCCGACCATCAGGCCACACTGCCTTATCTCGCCGACGTGCGGCAGTTCCTTGAGCGGCCGGAGCAATTCTTCGAGCAGCTCCGCCTTCTTGCGTACCTTCTTCAGCGTCTGCTCGCGGTCGAAAAGCTCGAGGTTCGCCACGCCGGCCGCGCAGCCGAGCGGGTTGCCTGTGTAGGTGTGCCCGTGGAAAAGTGTCCGGGTCTCCTCGTAATCTCCCAAAAATCCCGCGTAGATGTCCTCGGTCGTCAGTGTCGCAGCGACGGGCAGGTAGCCCCCGCTCAGGCCCTTCGCGACCGCAAGGATGTCGGGCTCGACGCCCTCGCGCTCGCACGCGAACATCGTTCCCGTCCGCCCCATGCCCACCGCGACTTCGTCGGCGAGCATGAGTATTCCGTGCCTTGTGCAAAGCTCGCGTAAGCGTTTCAGGTAGCCGGGCGGCTGCACGATGATTCCGCCCGCCGCGAACACGAGCGGCTCGATCACCAGCGCAGCGACTTCGTCGGCACATTCCTTGAGCGTGCGTTCCACGGGTTCGACGCACGCCATGCCGCATGTGGTCTCCTCGAGTTCGAGCGGACAGCGGTAGCAATAGGGCGCCGGCACGCGTATCGAGTCCATTAGGAGCGGGCGGTACAGTTGATGGAAAAGGTCGATGCCGCCCACACCGACGCTGCCGATGGTGTCGCCGTGGTAGGCGTTGTCGAAGCAGATGAACCTGGTGCGCTTCTTGTGGGAGCCGCTCCGGTGCTGCTGCCAGAACTGGAACGCCATCTTGAGGCCGACCTCGACCGCGGTCGAGCCATTGTCGGAATAGAAGACCCTTGCGAGTCCTTCCGGCGCTCGCTCGACGAGCATCTTCGCGAGTTTCACCGCCGGCACGTTCGATATGCCCAGCAGGGTCGAGTGCGCGACCATGTTGAGCTGTTGCCTGACGGCGGAGTCGAGCGCGCGCTTCCTGTGGCCGTGTACCGTCACCCACAGCGAGGAGACGCCGTCGAGGTATCTCCTGCCGCGAACGTCATAGAGGTAGGCCCCTTTCCCGCGCTCGATTATCAGCGGCACATCGGCCTCATAATCCCGCATTTGGGTGAACGGATGCCAGACGTACCGCCTGTCGTCGAGCTCCAGTTGTTCGGCGTCCTCTCGCATGCGTTTCTTCTTCGGCATTATTGTGACTTCCTCCGTAGACATTTCAGAATTTTCGCTATGTCGATGTTGGCCTCGGTCGCGTCGAGGAGCCCGTCGTATTTTCTGGCCGGGACCGAAGCGCGCGGCAGGTGAGGCAGTATTCCCAGCAGACGAGCGCCCGAATACCGTTGAAGGATGTCGGGGTTCGTCCGCTCGGCGAGCGAGGGCCGGAGGGGGTAATTGTTGATGATGATTCCCGCGACATCTATTCCCCTTGCGCGCGCGATTTCGCACGTGAGCAGCGTGTGGTTTATCGTGCCCAGTCCCGGCCTCGCGACGACAATGAGTGGAGAAGAAAGCTCCGCTATCAGGTCGAGCATGAAATAATTTCTCTTGATGGGGACGAACAGGCCGCCCGCGCCCTCGACTATCAGCACGTCGTGCCTGCGGCGAAGCTCTCTGAACGCGCGCGTTATCCTGCGGATGTCGATTCGCGCGCGCTCTTGCCGGGCGGCGACTTCAGGGGCCAGCGGTTCGCGGAGCATGTAGGGGCAGACAAGCTCACGCTCGTCTTCGCCGCCGCATGCGCCCACGAGGTATTCCACGTCCTCAGAGATTCGCCTGCCGCGGCGGGTGGAACAGCCGGTGACCGCAGGTTTCATGACGCCGACATCGAGCCCGCGTTTTGCGAGTGCGAGCGCGAGGCCGGCGGCGACGAGCGTCTTGCCCACCTCGGTGTCGGTGCCGGTGACGAAGAGGGCCGAGTTCACGCGAGCCTCCTCAGCCCTTCATCCTGAGCGCTTCGAGCAGTTCTTTGGCGCGCGTGGGATTGAACGCGCCGCATTCGCACGGTTTGGCGAGATGATACGCTCCCTGCTCGGGAGTCATCCTTCCGAGCTTCACCTCGTCGATAATCTTCTTGATGAGATTGAACGAGACCATGCCGTGTCCGCACATGCTGTTCATTTCCACGAGTTCGCGCGGCGGCAGCCTGTCCTTCCTCCCGAACACGCCCAGCGACTGTTCGACGCTGTGCCGCTTCAGGCCCGCTTTCTCGCAGCACTCCTTCACTTCCTCGAACAGTCCGCTGACGTTTATCGGCACTCCGAGGTCGGCCTCTTTCAACTCTGCGATAACCGAGGCGACTGCCTCGACGTTGTCGTAAGTGGCGGTGATGCCTATCTCGTCCTTCATTTCCTCTTCGATGCGGCGCGCATCGACGCGCCTCATGGCCATGTTCTCGACCTTCGCCATGTTGACAGGCCTGTGCTTCAGGCAGATTTCAGTGAAGCGTCTCATCTTGTCGGGCAACTCGGGGGAGATGCTCCGCGTCGGAGTCGCGAAGACGACGAAGTCGCGCCTCAGCGCCTCGGCTGTCCCCTTCCTGTGGAGCGTATTCGTCATTTCAATCTCCCATTCTCACCGGACGTCCGAGCCCCAGGTTGGTCTTTCCGTTGGGCGAAGGCGAATAGCCGGCCTCGACGCACACGCGCTCATGCGAGATGCTCCCGTCGCCCGCGCACCGGCTCGACACTCCGACGCTCACCACCGTGTCGAGTTCGCCCGCGGTTTTCTCGATGGTTTGCAGGACGGCCGGCAGTTCGTTCAACGTTACCTTGAGCTCGATTATGGCAGAGAGCACCTTCTCTTTCAGGATATCCTCGCGAATGCAGCCCTTCGCCACGTCGGTCATAAGGACGGTGAGAGGATTTTCGGGTTCGAACTTTATGTAGTGGGGCGCGAGCGCCCTTGTCATTCTGTCGATGTCTGAAAAGAAGACGCCGGTTCCCGGCCGCCCAAGGTCGATGACGACACCAGCCTCGCCCGGTCCGATACGGCCGGTGATGTCGTTCGTCTTTATCTCCTCGGTACCGCGGCCGGCCATGCCCGTGCTGTCGTGCGTGACAGTCGGGTCGCTGAACGCCTTCCTAAGCGACCGCGGCCACTCGAGCTCGGGCGCCACGAGCGCTCCCGTCGGGCAGGCGTCGGGACGCGCATCGTAGCGCAGGCGAAATATCTCGAACACTTTCCTGAGCGCGCGCACGACCGTGGGGTTCAGGCCTTCCGACTCACAGCATCGATAGCAGGTGTTGCACTCGACGCATTCGTCCTCGTTAACGACGGCGAGTCCGTCCTCGACGCGTATCACGCCCATCGTGCAATAGGGCACGCAGTTGCCGCAGCCCACGCATTTTTCTTTGTCAATTTCCATGGTTGTTTTCGCGTTCGCCGGTCAGACGACGCCGCACCTCTCGCCGGCGCGCACAAAGGCGTCGAGCGCAAACTCGAGGTCGCCTATCTCATGTTCGGCGGTGGGAACGACGCGCAGCCTGGACGCTCCTTCGGGCACCGAGGGCGGCCTTATGGCCTGTGCGAACACGCCTTCGTCCAGCAGTGTCTCAGCCATTCGCACGCATTCACGCGCATGGCCTATTATCACGGGAATGATGCACGTCTCCGACGCGCCTATGTCGAACCCAGCCGATGCGAGTTCCTTCTTCAGAAACTTCGTGTTGCTCCACAGGCGCTCTCGCCGTTCCGGTTCACGCTCGATGATGCCCACCGCTTCGAGCGCCGCTGCGGCGGAGGCCGGTGGCAACGCCGTCGTGAAGATGAAGCTACGGGCACGGTTCACGAGAAGGTCTATCAGTTCGCGCGAGCCCGCGACGAACGCTCCGTAACTTCCCAGTGCCTTGCTCAGCGTGCCCATCTGAATATCGACGCGTCCCTCGAGCCCGAAGTGAGAGGCGGTTCCTCTGCCCTCGGGACCGAGCACGCCGGTGGCGTGCGCGTCGTCGACCATCAGGAAGCAGTCGAACTCCAAAGCGAGCCCCGCGAGTTCGGGGAGCGGCGCGATGTCGCCATCCATGCTGAATACGCCGTCGGTGACGATAAGTCTCCGGCCGCAGGCGACGTTGTTGGCGAGCATTCTTCTCAGGGCACTTGCGTTGGCGTGAGGGAAAACTCTCACCGCCGCGCGGCCGAGCCGGCATGCGTCAACGATGCTGGCGTGATTGAGCTCGTCGCTGTAAACGACGTCGCCCCGTTGCGCCAGCGAGGAAACGGCGCCTATGTTGGCGAGGTAGCCCGAGCCGAACACAAGCGCAGCCTCGGTCCCCTTGAGCCGTGCGAGCGCGGCCTCGAGCTCGGCATGTATGGGCAGCGTGCCTGAGACGAGCCGCGATGCTCCCGCTCCCGCTCCGTATCTGTCCACGGCCTTCTTCGCGGCGCGCCTGACTGAGGGATGATTTGCGAGTCCGAGATAGTCGTTCGTGCAGAGGAGCAGCGTCTCGCGTCCGTCGATAGTCACGCGGGGCCCGATGGGGCCCTCGACGAGCTTCGGCTTGCGGGTCAGCCCCAGCGCGTCTATCTCTCTGAGTTCGTTCTCCAGCGCGCTATACTTCCGCGCCGCAGATTTTCTTTGTGCCGTGGTCATGGTCGGCGTTCAGCGTGCCTCCGGGACGGGCGCGAAGGCCGAGGTCGGCTATCATTTCGAGGTCTTCGGCATAGTCGCGTCCTGGCGTCGTCAGATAGTTTCCCACCACCGTGCAGTTCGCCCCGGCCACGTACATGAGCGGCTGGAGCGAGCGGAGGTTTCGTTCGCGTCCTCCGCATACCCTTATATCTTTGTCCGGCAGCATGAACCGGAACATCGCGATGGTCTTCAGGATATCCAGCGGATGAATGGGCTCGGCATGTTCGAGGGCCGTGCCGGGAATCGGGTTCAGGAAATTCATCGGGACCGAATCGACGTCCAGCTCCCTCAATGCCAGGGCCATCTCTATTCGCTGCTCCGCCGATTCGCCCATCCCGAATATTCCGCCACAGCAGACGTAGAAGCCCGCTTCCTTTGCCGCTCTGACTGTCCGTATTCTGTCCGCGTACGTGTGCGTGGAGCAGATTTTGTCGAAGAAGCTTTCGGCGGTCTCGATGTTGTGGTGAAGGCTCTGCAGCCCGGCGGCCCTGAGCCTTTCGAGCTGGCTGCGGTCGAGGCTCCCAAGCGAAGCGCATCGGTCGAGGCCTGTCTCCCGCGCGATGGCGGAGATGGCCGAGCAGATTCTGTCGAGGTCCTCCTCGCGCTCGACACCGGGGCCGCTCGTGACGAAGCACAGCTTGTTCGCTCCCATCGCCTCGGCCGACCTGGCGCGCTTGAGAATCTCTTCTTCGTCCATGAGGGGATACTCGGGCGCGTCGGTCGCGTGGTGGGCCGATTGCGCGCAGAACGCGCAGTCTTCCGAACACGCGCCCGATTTGGTGTTCACTATGGCGCACAGGTCCACGTCGCCGCCCTTGAAGTGTCGGCGCACGTCGCTGGCGGCCGCGAGCAGGTGGAACACGCTTTCGTGGGGCGTCTGGAGCAACTCGCGCGCCTCGTTGCGGCCAAGCCTTTCGCCGTTCATGACGCGTGCGGCATAGCTATTGAACAGTTCGCCGTTTTGCATAGGAGATTTTTCCTTTTTGTCTGGTGGGAGAAATGAACGCTCCAAATGGTATCAGTTGTCGGGGGAATTGTCAACCACGACCTTGCATTTGGTTGACGTTCTGCCCTGCCAGTGAATCCGAGGGTTCTCGGCCAGCCGCTCTTGCAGGAAAGGCGGAGGGTCGTCCTATTGCCCGCCGGTGTGACTCCTCTGTTCGACTTCCCGAAGGAGTTCGCGCACGTCCTGCAGGTCGGGATTGAGCTTGAGCGCTTGCCTGAGTTCGCGAGCCGCCATCTCGTATCGTCCCTGGCGGGCGTATATCATGCCGAGTTGAACCGACGCGAGGTATTTGTCCGGGTCCAGTTTCTTTGCTTTCCTGAAGCATTCCGCCGCCTCGTCGATTTGGCCGGTGACGAGGTACATGTTTCCGAGGTTCATGAGATTTGCCGCCGAGCGCGGATTGAGTTTTCGCACGGCCTCGAATTCGGCCAGGGCAAAGGGATACAGCTTCAGCTTCCAGTACACCGTCCCGAGGCCGGAATGCGCAATCGTCGAATCGGGATAGACCTCCAGCGCCCGTTCGTACAGCAGCCGCGCGTTGTCGTAGTAGCCCAGCGATTTGTAAAAATCGGCCCGTGTGACCTCGGCGAAAGGAAAGTTCAGCCGGGGAATCCTGTCGGTGAGACGCGAGAGCGTGCCGTGAGCCCGGGCGAGGTGAGACTCACCGATGTCGGCGGGCAGCGCGGCATCGAATTCCTCCTTCTTGCTCTCGAAGGTGGCGAAGTCGATGCCGAATGTGTGTATCACCTGCGCGTTCTCCGGGATGTTCCTCACAAACACGACCGAGATCTCATCGAAATAGACCGGTTTCCAGAGGGGAGAATCTATCAGGCTCCTTATCAAGCTTTCCGGGAGGTATCCGACGTCGTAGTGGAGCACCACATACCGGATATCCATGGCGTCCGCATACCGCTCGAAGAAGCCGGGATCGCTGCCGATCCGCTTGAAATTCGCCATGAACTCCTCTCCGTAGAGCTCGGTGCGAAGGTCGAAACACACTTTGCGTTCCGGGTAGAAGCGCCAGATCAGGTATGCTCCGTCGGTCGGGTCGTTGAACATGTTGCCCGGCAGGTCCATCGCCCCGATGAAGTTCGCAGCCTTGATTGGATAAGACCTCTCCGATATCCCAAAGCCGAACTGTCTGGGACTCCTATCGTCGATATAGTACCTGTCCGTCGCTATGAGGAACATCATGTATATCATGCCGGCCGCTATCAGGGGGGTGGCGACTATCTGCGCCCGGACGAGCAGGCGCATCGCACGCGAAAAGTCGAAGCGCTCCGAGACGTAATCCATAAATCCGCCGACGTTGACCACGGTGACCGGAATGGCGATGATTGCAAAGATGTCCAGGTTGCGCCGGGCGTTCAGGGCGAGATACAGGAACGCACCGAACAAGAGCGCGTGAGTCAGGTTCAGCCGTTTCAGATTAAGAAGGAAACAGAGCGTGCAGAGATAGATCATCCACTTGAAGTAAGTCTGGGAGCGATTCAGGCTGGCCCCGGCCAGCGGGGGCATGTGTTCGGAAACGCTGGCGCCCACGGCACTCACCCCGCTATGGATTTCTCTGAAAAGAGTCAGCGGGTAGAGCGCCAGGTCGAAGGTATAGGGATTCAGTACGCTTTCGCAGCCCATGACCAGGAGGACGAGCGCCAGCCACCACCACCTCTTTCCGCGCAGCCCTCCCTCTTCGTTCCATCGCCACGGCAATTTGAGCTTCCAATCAATGAGGCCGGCGGAAAGGTAGATGATCGGCACGACCAGCCCGAGCACATAAAGGCCGTGCATGTTCACCCACAGGGGCTGAATGAGAGGCAGGAGGAATATCATTCGGCCGCCGCGTTTCCTGTGCTTTTCGAGGATGAAGAAGTAAACGGAAAGGAGCAGAAGCGTGATGAGCTGCGGCCGCACAAGGAACCGGTCGCTCGCCATCACGATCGCGGCGATCATGAGCACGGGCGTTATGACATATTTCTTCTTATCATATCCGATGAAATACACCGTCGAGAATGTGGCCAGCAGGATGCCCGCCATCAGCAGCGTCAGGCCGGTGAGTCCGAGTAGTCTGTAGGAAATATAAAGAATCAATTGGAACAGCCACTGTGAATCGATGTATTTCTTGCCGGGAATCGTGAACGAGTACGTGTCAACCCGGGGCACTCGATGCGTTTCGTAGATGTATTGTCCGTTCTTCAGCAGCCAGCCGAGGTCGCGATTCTCGATTTTGTGAATGGAGAAAAAGAGCACGAGCACGAGGGTGAGACAAAAGAGGATTATTCGCGAGACGCTGTCAAGGCGGTCCGTCGGGCCGCATATGTGTGAGGAATTATCCTTCATGCTTCTCGCTATGGGATCTCTATCTATCGTCCCAAATCTCGATGGCTGGAGAGCCAATTACCGAAGGAAAGAGTGGTACACCTCCAGATACAAGCGGAGGGCGGCGCGCGGGCTGAACTTCTCGGCGGCGATCGCGCGTCCGCGTTGGCCCAATCGTTGTCGCAACGCGGGGTCTCGGAGTATGTCGAGCGTACGTGCGGCCATCGCTTCGACGTCGCCTACCGGTAGCAGGTAACCCGATTCCCCGTCCTCGACAACTTCCTCCAGGCCGCCGACCCTTGTGGCGACCACCGGCACCTCGCATGCCATCGCCTCCAGGGCGGCAAGGCCGAAGCTCTCCATCTCGCTCGGCAGGAGGAACACCTGCGCGGTCGAGAGGATGTCTGCGACGCTCTCGGTCACTCCCACAAAACTCACGTCGTCGGCGATGCCGAGACCGAGCGCCCGGGCGAGGGCCCGCGATCTGTCGGGTCCGTCGCCGACCATTATCAGCCGGGCCTGCACCTTGTCGCGCACGCGCTTGAAAATATCGATCACGTCGACGGTCCTTTTGAGCGGCCGGAAGTTGGATGTGTGGACTATCACCGGCGTGTCTGCCTCGCGGCCTTCGGCACGGCTGTATTCATCGAGGTCAACGAAATTATATACCGTATGCACGTCCTTCTCGAGTCCGAACGAGCGCTTTACCGTTTCGGTGAGCCATTTCGACACCGAGGTGACCGAGTCGCACATCTCGATGCAAAACTTCACGAGCGGTCGGTAAGAAGGGTCCGCACCCACGAGCGTGATGTCTGTTCCGTGGAGCGTGCAGACGATTCGCAGCCGCTCCGGCGCAATCATCTCGCGCGCCAGGTATGCGCTCAACGCGTGGGGTATCGCATAGTGCACGTGAAACAGGTCGAGCTTGGCGAGCTTCGCGACGGCCGCCATCTTGACGGCGAGCGCCATACCGTAGGGCGGGTGCTTGAGCGGAGGATACTGCGTTGCCTCGACTTCGTGGATGGTAATGCCCCGGTGGCGGCCGCCCGCGAGGCCGAACGGGATGTCGTGACAGACGAAGTGGACGTCGTGCCCCTCGTCGGCCAGCAGTTTCCCAAGCGACGCGGCAATTGCTCCGCTTCCGCCGACGGTGGCGTGGCAGGTGATACCGATCCTCATGTGCGGCACCACAGTTCGAACGGATTGTCGATCCGGAGCGCGCCGTGCATGTAATAGGGCTCGCCGTACATGGCGCCGACCATCGCTCCATACGTGCGGTCCCTGAGCGCCAGCAGGTCGAGGAAGCCCGGTTCGGATATGCGTGTTTCGTCCTCGTCGACTGCGTCGGGTCGGTAGAACTGTGACGCGTGCGCCCTCACGGCCTCCATCTTCCGCTCGAAGTATTCGTCGATGGGCACAATGAACGTTGGCTCGAAGCGGTGGTGAGTCATGTAATGGATGACCCTCTTCGGCCTGAAGCGCTCCTGGCCCGTTTCGATCTTCTTCAAACCCGCGAGGTAGGCCGATTCCTTCACGAGTCGGCCGGTGTTGGCGTGGTCGGGGTGTTCGCATTCCCAATAGGGTATGGCGATGAGCGACGGACGATGCCTGCGCAGCACGCGAATGACTTCGAGGCGCGCATGCTCGGTGTTGGCCACGCCTCCGTCGGGCATGTCGAGACATTCCCTCGTCTTCGCGCCGATTATCTTCGCCGCCGCCTGTGCCTCTTCGGCGCGGATTTCGGGCGTGCCGCGCGTGCCGAGTTCGCCCCGGGTGAGGTCGACGATGCCGACTCTGAGGCCGCCGTCCACCAGCCGGCAAAGCAGGCCTCCGGCGGTCATGTCCACATCGTCCGGATGCGCGCCGAATGCGAGCACGTCGAGCGTGTCGTCGCTTCTGTTCTCAGACATAGATGATCTGCCTGTCGAAGTTCGAGATGTCCAGCGTCTTCTCCAACAGGGCTATCAACTGGACGCCATACGTGAACAGGTACGGGAAGACGTTGAACACCCGCTCCTGTTCCTTCCCTTCGGGGAAGAGGTGAGCCCTGAGCTTGTCCACCTGTTGCTCGACGACCGCGAAGTCGTGCTGCTGCGCCTGCAGCAGCTTCTCCCTGAGCTTATCCATCTCGTAACCGATCTTTCGCTTCAGTTTGTCCACCGGCTCGGTCAGCGTCGGCTCTACTTCGTCGACCTCGCGTCTGAACTCATCGAGGACCATCTGCAGCACGTCGAGCTTTCGGTCGCACGCCTGCACAATCGGGCGAGACGTTCTCTGCGACGTGATGGTCTGTAGCAATTCCTTCCTGCTCTTGCTCGCGTCGTCCGCATGGAGCCCGTATCTCTCCAGGATCTTCGCTATCTTGGCCTCAACGAGCACGACGCGGCTTCGGGGGTAGATGACCGGCATGACGAGGTCGAAGAAGGAATAGGTGTTTCGCATCTGAGCGAAATAGGATACTTCTCCGGGGCCGGCCACGTAGGCGACTGTGGGCAGGATGTGGTCTTGCACGAGCGGCCTCAACACTGCGCTGGGGCTGAACCGCTGGGGTTCCTCCGCCAGCATATCGAGCATTTCCGTCTGGTCGTATTCGAGCCCGACGCGCTCGACCAGGAACTTGCCCTGCTTGAAGCGAACCTTGTTCCGGCGGCCTTGCGCGTAGAAGAAGAAGTTCACGTCGTCCGGCTTGCGTTCTATCTGCTGGTGGTATCCCAACACACGAAGCTGTGCGCCCGCCTCGTTGATGAGCCGCGACGTCCGGACCGGCATCTTTATCTCGCGCCCCATGACGGGACGTGCGAGCTGACGGCACGGAGGCAGGTGCGCGTCGAGTATTATCAGCCCGTATGCGTTGAAAAGCGCCTGCATTATGTGCGAGAACCAATCGGCGAGCGAGTAGCACCGGCCGAGCGAATTGCGGAGGAGGCCTACGAGGTGGGGCTTGAATTCACTTTCGTTTGTATCTCCCTCCATCAAGTCTATGAGAAAGCCGAGCGAGGGGTCGAGGGGGATGTCGAATATCGATTTTCCCTCGACATCGGCCTGGGGTTCATAGAGCAGGCTGATGACGCGGTTGTCGCGGTTGACGAACTCGACGTGGCGGACCTCCCGAAAGTCGTGGTCTTCGGAAGCGTTCCAGAATACGGGCACAGCGGTAACGTCCGTTTGTTCGGTTATGTGTCTCGCGAGCTTTATCGCCGTGAGCGTCTTGTAGATGGTGTAGAGAGGCCCCGTGAAGATGCCGGGCTGCTGGCCGGTGACCACGACCATCGTGCCGTCCCTGCCCAGCTTGTCGATGTTCTTCAGTGTCTCTTCGCTGCAATCCGTCCTCTTGTTGTAGAGCTTTATCTCGTTGAGCTGGCTTTCGTCGAAATGCCTTTGCTGTGTGCCGCGCAGCTCGGCTATGGCTCTCATCAGGTCGCGCGGATCGTAGCGGAAATATTGCCGCAGTTTCGGGAAATCGTTGCAGTAATCTGCAAAGAGCTCGCGCACCCGCGCCATCGCTATCCTCGCTTTCCGGATTTTCGCCTCGACGCCGTCGAGCCGGTGTGAGCGCCCACGCGAACAAGCTGCATCATGTTCGTCGTGCCCGACACGCCCAGCGGATAACCGGCCGTGATGATTATGCTTTCGCCTTTGCGAACCATGCGGCGGCTGAGAAGCTCGCGCTCGACGTTTGCGATCATCGCATCAATCGTTTTTGTTTTCTTGATAAAGATGGGCCGCACGCCCCAGTACAGGCTCATGCGGGGGAGAACTTCTCGATTGTGAGAGGCCGCGATTATGGGCGCCTCCGGCCTGTAGCTGGATACCTGTTGAGCGGTGAATCCCGACGAGGTGAAGCATACGATGAGGCGAGTGGGCAGATGCCGCACGGTGGTCTCGGTGGCCTGGCCTATGGCGTCCTCGAAGCTGTCGATTGTGTCGGAATGGCGGAATATCTTCTTCAGCTTCTCAGCCACATAGGTGTCGGCTTCATCGGCCACGCGGGCCATCATCTTCACCGCATCGACGGGGTAGGCGCCCACGGCGGTCTCGCCCGAGAGCATGACTGCGCCCGTGCCGTCGTATATTGCGTTGACGACGTCGGAGGCCTCGGCGCGCGTGGGCGTCGGTTGCGTTATCATCGACTCAAGCATCTGAGTGGCGGTTATCACCGGCTTGCCCGCCCTGATGCACCGCTGTATGACGTCCTTCTGGATTTGCGGGACCTTCTCCGGCGGCATCTCGACGCCGAGGTCGCCCCGTGCTATCATTATGCCGTCGGCCACGGAGATAATGGCGTCGATGTTTTCCAGCGCCGCCGGCTTTTCGATCTTGGCAATGACGGGGATATTCGACTTCAAGTCTTGCAGCACATTCTTGAGACGAACGACGTCGCCGGGAGTCCGCACGAAGCTCATCGCGAGATAGTCCACTCCGAGCTTGACCGCAAACCGAACATCCCGCTTGTCTTTTCTGGTGAGCGATGGTTCGGAAATCTTGGCGCCGGGCAGGTTGATGCCCTTGTGCGCGCCGAGCTTCCCGCCGTACACCACGCGGCAGTGGATGTCGCGGCCCGCGACCTTGAGAACTCGCACCTGCATCGAGCCGTCATCGAGCAGGATCATGTCGCTCGGCTTGACGTCGCGGTGCAGCCGCTCGTACGTGGTCGAGATAATGCCGTCGCTGCCCTTGACCTTCCTGGTGGTTATGATGAGCGTGCCGCCCTTACGGAGCTTCAGGGGAGCGCCCGCAAGCTCGCCGGTCCGCATCTTCGGGCCCTGCAGGTCGCCGATTATGCCGATGGGTTTGCCCATCTCCTCACTGAGCCTGCGGATTTGCCGGAAGTTGTGCTCGTGGTCGGCATGGGTTCCGTGCGAGAAATTGAGCCGGGCCACGTCCATGCCCGCCTCGATCATCCGCCGAAGCACGCTCTTATCGCTGGAACTCGGGCCGATTGTGGCGACTATTTTTGTTCTGCGCATCGAAATTCTGCATCCGTAACCGGCAACAGCGAAGAAATAACAGGTAGTGAACAATTATAGTGAAACACCGGCGGATTTGCAATTGCGGGAGCGGGCGGGCTCAGCGTTCCGACCCGCTGGCCGAGGAGATCATGAAGGGGTATCTCAGAAGAGTAGGTTGAAATGGGAGGATGTGTGAAGCCGTCGGGCGGCTTCACACAACCAAACCGATTCTTTCCGTCCGCTTTCTCTCTCTATTCCACCACGATGCGCTCGTGTTCTTTGATGGCGTCTTCGTTCAGCTCGACGCCGAGGCCGGGCGTGTCAGGGATTTCGAAGTAGCCGTCCTTGGCCTTGGGCTCGAGCGGGCTCGTGACGAGCGCATAATGCTCGTCGCTGAAATAGGGGAACCATTCCTGTATTACGAAGTTCGTCATGCACGCGTCGAGCTGCACCGCTGCCGCCGTCGCGACGGGGCCGGCGCAGTTGTGAGGCGCGACGACGAGGTTGTAGGTCTCGGCATACGTGGCGATCTTCTTCGTCTCGGTCAGGCCGCCCGCCAGGCCGATGTCGGGCTGCAGGATGTCGAGCACTTGGTCTTCAATGTACTTGCGGAAGTGGTATCGACTGTACAGCCGCTCGCCCGCCGCGATGGGCACGTTGACGTGCTCGGACACCTTCTTCATGCTGTCCACGTTCAGCGCATCGACCGCCTCCTCGTAGAAGAACGGCGCAAACTCCTCCAGTTGCTTTCCTATCTGGATGGCCGAGGTGGTGCCGAGGTTGCCGTGGCATTCTATGAGGATGTCCACGTCGGGCCCGACGGCCTTGCGCACCGCCTTCACCCTCTCATACACGCACCGTGCCATGTCCTTCTCGATGACGCGGCCCGGATAGCCCCAGCTCCCGTCGGGCTGTATGGCGAATGGGTCGAACTTCATGGCGGTGTAGCCGTCGTTGACGACCTTCATGGCTTTCTCGGCGTATTCCTCAGGCTCCGACGCGCCGACGTACCACCCGTTCGCGTACAGTCGAATCCGGTCGCGGCATCTGCCGCCGAGCAGCTCGTACGCCGGCACCTTCAGCGCCTTGCCCTTGATGTCATACAGCGCCTCGTCGATACCGCTCATCGCGCCGTACACGACCGGTCCGCCGCCCTGTCCCCAAAACGTGTCCCGGAACATCCGGTCCCAGAGATACTCGATGCGGAACGGATCTTCGCCGAGCAGCAGGAACTGGGCGATTTCCTTCACCATCTTGGCTCCGGCCTCGCCGCCGAGGCCATAGGCGAGAGCGACCTCGCCTATCCCGGAGATGTTTTTGTCGGTATGAATGCGGACCATCACGGGATTCATCCATGCGCGCGGCGGCGGGGCGTTAAGAATCTCGATTCGGGTAATCTTCATCGCTCTTCCTCCTCTTCACAGTGACCGGGATGGGGTATCCATGTTATCGAATTCTCGCGCTCTTTACAAGCGCACCATTGTTCGTTTCAGCTCTGCCTGCTTCACACGCGGCTTTCCATCGACCTTAATTTCGAGACCCTGAGCGGAATGCCACGCGACATCGACCGAATGTCCCCTGAACGGAACACCGGTAAGCGTGAAATGGTCGAGCCCAAACGGAAGCGGATCGACCACAAACGCCTCGTCATCGACGGGCCGGAACCCGGCGACGTACTTGATTATCAGGTTAACTACCCACGAGTGCTGGTAATCGTCGCAGCCTCGGTATTCGCATGGCCGGCCCGTGAGCGGGTTGTAGTGCTCAAAGCAATTCGGCCTTCCGACGTCGCCGTCGAAGAACATCATCCGGACGAATTTTCTGATGAGTTCCGCCGCCCTCGGCTTCAGGCCCGGGTCGAGTTCGAACGAGGCGCGCGCGAGGGCCTCGCACACGTGGCTGTTGGTCATCGGCCACGTGCGGCCGTTCCACGGACAGTTGCGCCTCATTCCCTTCCATTCCGGCGTTGTCGAAAACAGCTCGTCGTTGGCGCTCGACGAGGGCACAGGGTGTTCGGTCCAGAATTCATCGGGATTGAGGAGGTGGTTTCGTAGCGCGCCGAGGTGTTCTTCTCCGGCGACGTCCGTCATGAATGGGTAGAAACACACGGCCGACTTCGAGCGCAGCTTCTGCATGGTATCGGCATTGAGGTCGCAAAACATCTCAGACGAGCTGTCCCACATCTCTTCTCTGATGGCTTTGGCTGTGGCCCGGGCTCGTTCGAGCCACCGGGCTGCCTCCTCCTTCTTTCCGAGCCGGAGAGCTATCTTTGCCAGCGCGGCTTTGGTTTCGTAAAGATACACCGATGCGTCAACTCCCTTGATTGGCGGGTTGAGTGCCAGCCACATGTCGCCGTAGGGGTCGGCCTCGACATAGCGGGGCATGTACTCTTGGCCCGTTTCCCCCTGGTTTATGACGTCGTACAGGTGGGTTTGCTTCTCGTCGCGCACCTTGTCGAAAAATTCCACGCAGCGGCAGAGCGCAGGGTAAGCTTTCTCAAGAAAATTGGCATCCGGATGCAACTCGTCCACTGCGAGCACGGCTCTGCCCCAGTTCGCGTGGTAGATCGCCTCGCGGTCGCTTTTGACATCGTAGTCGGTGCGGTCCCTCGCACCGATCTTGGCCGGGAAATGGCCCGCGTCGGCCTGATTTTCGAAAAAATTCAGAACCGAGCCCTGCCCGAGCGCCGGACTGTGCATCCAGCGAGTCTCGAGCGCGTGACATTGAGCGCTGTAGCTTATCAGGTTTCTGAACCAGCCTATGTTGGGTCCCTCGAAAACACAGGGATGCTTCAGGTTGTCACGGCCGAATTCGATTCGGTTGAGATTGATTCCGTACCATCTGTACCAGTAATATTTTTCAAAGTACTCGTCTGAACAGGTGAAGTGAGGGACGGAGGAAAAGAAATCGTTCCAGGCGGCCGCGCTCTTCGAAATGGGGTCGCTCGAGAGCGTCTGCCTCAACAGGCTCTCTGTCTTTTCCGGCTCAAGCCCGAGCGACATCGACACCGTCCTTTCGCACGCGCCGCGGGCCGGTATGAGCATCTTGAAGTGCAGAGCGAGGTACACATGACGAAGCGTCAGCACATTGGCGCCCGGAATGTTTCGGGTTGTGTTCCGATTCGAGAGATGTCCCGCGGCTATATCCTCCGTGAAAGGGGCGAGCTTCCAGAAAGGAAAATTCGATTCCGCCACAGTGGGATTCTCAGAGATCAGCGCGGCGAAGGAATCGGCCTCGACGTCGCCCGCAAGAACGTGAAGTATTTCCAGCGGGTCGTCGTCGAGCAGTTCAATTTCCTCGGCGGCCATAGTGGTTGCGTAGCACTTCTTCCGGAAAGAGAATGCGGAAGCGTCGATTCGGACAGTGTCTTGTTCGCCAACGCTCAGCCTGTCCGCCGGCTGACACGTCCAGACTATCAGATGAATTGTCCGGTTCGTGTCGGACCGGTTCCGCACGGTGAACTTTGCCGCGAGGTTGTCGGTTTTGAGAACGCACCTCTCCTCGACGACCGATAGATCGCCTGCTGTGTATTCCTGTCGGAGCCGGGACGGGTTCCAATTCCTCTCTTCGAGGCGCAGTTCGATTTCCTGCAGATGTTCGTCGAGGAAAGTGGCTGTGAAAAAGGGCCGGAGCTTGAAATTCACAAAATAGCCGGCGTCCCAGTACCCGGGCTTATCCAAGAAGAGGGGAAACCCGGGCGCCCAAAGCGTCGCTCCTCCACCTCCCAGGTACCACTTGTCGTTCCTCTCGAGGAATTCGAGTACGGGTTTGTCTGAAACGTGGACGACCGTGCCTTTCAATTCCGATGCTCCTGTCTGCCGGTTCGGCGGATGCTGAGCTCGCTTATTGTTCGCTGCGCAAAGGCAATAGCCTATTCGTCATTCTGAGCGAAGCGAAGAATCTCTGTCTTGAGATAAGAATTTCCAGAAAAATGAGAGATTCTTCGTCGCCCGGGTCTGCGACCCTTCGCTCCTCAGAATGACAGTTCTGATAGACTCTCGAAACAAGATGCTGTTTGGGCAACACTCCGTAAGGTTCTGAAAAACAGCGAGCACATTCTACCATTTTGGCCGATTGACTTCCAAGTCGGGGCTCTGGTTGTCCCTTGTTCCCCATGTGGCTTCCACAGAAATGGTTGCCCCATTCTCCCCGCGTCTCGGAGTCATTTGGACAGCGAGCCGTCACGCCCATGCTTCTTGTGAGGGCGGCCCGAAAAAAGTGCTTGACAGATCTATTATTTGATGATATATTTAGAGATTGCTTGACTGCTCGACGAAGTCCCAAAATCCTTACTCTAACTAATTTCGAGTGAGGGACCCGTATATCCCACTCTCTCGCACAACTAAACCTGTTGGGGGCATGACCTTATGGCATCCAAGAAAGCCATGACGACGGAAAGATATTCTTTTGCGAAGAACCCGGACATCGTAGAACTTCCCAATCTGATAGAAATTCAGAGGGAGTCCTATGACAATTTTCTCCAGATGGACAAACCGCCCGAGACACGCGAGAATGAAGGTCTGCAAGCGGTCTTTCAGGACGTGTTTCCCATTGTCTCGCACGACGGCCTGTCCTCGCTCGAATTTGTGAGCTATTCCCTCAGTTCACCCAAGTATTCCGTGGCCGAATGTCAGAAACGGGGCATGACGTTTGCCGCGTCCCTGAAGGCCAAAATCAGGTTGGTCCTCTACGAGGAAGACCCCAGCGGCAACAAGCAGCCCATCGCGATAAAGGAGCAGGATGTATTCGTCGGCGAGCTGCCCCTGATGACCGAGAAAGGCACCTTCATCATCAACGGCGCCGAGCGCGTGGTGGTGAGCCAGTTGCATCGTTCGCCGGGAGTCTGCTTCGAGGAGAAGCAGCATCCCAGCGGCCGCATGTTGCTCTCCGGTCGGATAATCCCCTACCGGGGCGCCTGGGTGGAGTTCGAGTTCGACATCAACGACGTCCTCTACATGCACATCGACCGGCGCACGCGCATCGTGGCCACCGCTCTGCTGAGGGCGTTGGGATATGAGACCGACGACGAGATTCTCGCCCTTTTCTACGAAATCGAGGATGTCAGGCTCGGCCAGGTGAAGGCCATGACCGAGGGCTCGCGCTTTGACATCGAGCAGTTGATCGACCGGTACCTGGCAAAGGACGTCGTGGACGTGACCACAGGAGAGGTGATCGCCTCGTCCCGGGAGAAGATAACGAAGACGCTGCTGGCAACCTTGCAGGACAGGGGCGTCAAGGAGATCTCGATCCTGAAGTTCAAGTCGGCCAACGAGACGGTGGCCCTGCTGAAGACACTCGACGCCGACCACGTCAAGACCACGACCGAGGCGCTCATCGAGGTGTACAGACGCATCCGTCCCGGCGACCCGGCGACCGTGAACACGGCCAAGACATTGTTTGAAAAGACCTTTTTCGACCCGTCCCGGTACAATCTGTCGCCGGTCGGCAGGTACAAGATAAACAGAAAGCTGAATCTCAGCATTCCCATGGAGACGCTTACCCTCCGGCCGGAGGACGTGATAGAAACCATTCGCTACCTCATAAACCTCAAGAACGGCCAGGGTCAGATCGACGACATCGACCATCTCGGCAACCGCCGCGTCCGCTCCGTGGGAGAACTGTTGGCCAACCAGATACGCATCGGGCTCGTCCGCATGGAGCGCACCATCAAGGAGCGCATGAACTTTCAGGAGATGGATGCCGTCACGCCCCAAAGCCTGATCAATCCGAAACCGGTGAGCGCCGTCATAAAGGATTTCTTCGGCCGAAGCCAGCTTTCTCACTTCATGGACCAGACCAACCCCCTGGCCGAACTGACGCACAAGCGCCGCCTGAGCGCCCTCGGTCCGGGAGGCTTGAGCCGCGAGAGGGCGGGCTTCGAGGTGCGCGACGTTCACCCGACCCATTACGGCAGAATCTGTCCCGTGGAAACGCCGGAAGGCCCCAATATCGGCCTGATGGCATCCCTGAGCACCTATGCGAGGATTAACAAGTTCGGATTTCTGGAGACGCCGTACCGCAAGGTGGAAAAGGGGAGAGTCACCGAAAAGGTCGATTACCTTTCGGCATACGAAGAAGACCGCTACGTCATCGCCCAGGCCAACGCACCCCTGGACAAACGTAACCGATTCCTGAACGAGCTCGCCCTTTGCCGGCACCTGGGCGACTTCAAGTTGATGCCTTCCGAATCGATAGAGTACATGGACGTCTCCCCCAAGCAGCTCGTCAGCGTCGCCGCCGCGCTGGTGCCGTTTCTCGAGCACGACGACGCGAACCGCGCGCTGATGGGCTCCAACATGCAGCGCCAGGCCGTGCCGCTCCTGCTGTCCGAGGCGCCGCTCGTGGGAACGGGCCTCGAAATGATCACGGCCAAAAATTCCGGCGCCGTCATCGTCGCCCAACACAGCGGCACCGTCGAGAGCGTCACCGCCGAGCGCATCATAGTGCGGCGCAGAGGCAGCGCGCCGGGCGGAGACGGGCCTCAGGAAGACATCTACTGGCTCCAGAAGTTCGTCCGGTCGAATCAGGGCACCTGCATAAACCAGAGGCCGATCGTCGGCGAAGGCGAACGCGTGAAGAAGGGCCAAATAATCGCCGATGGGCCGGCGACCGACGGCGGCGAGCTTGCCCTGGGCTTCAACGTGCTCGTCGCGTTCATGCCGTGGGAAGGATATAACTTCGAGGACGCCATACTCGTCAGCGAGAAGGTCGCCAAGGCCGACATCTTCACCTCCATCCACATTGAAGAGTTCGAGATCGAAGCCCGCGACACCAAGCTTGGGCGGGAGGAGATTACGGCCGACATACCCAACGTCAGCGAGGACGCCTTGAAAGACCTCGACGAAGACGGCATCGTCCGCATCGGGGCCGAGGTCGGCCACGGCGATATCCTCGTCGGCAAGGTCAGCCCCAAGGGCGAGACCGAGCTGGCGCCGGAGGAAAAGCTGCTCAGGGCGATTTTCGGGGAGAAAGCCGAAAACGTGCGCGACGCCTCGCTCCGGGTGCCTCCGGGCGTCGAAGGCACGGTCATAGACGTTAAGGTGTTCTCCCGAAAGGAACGCGCACAGGGCGAGAAAGCGAAGATAAGCGAAAAGAGGGAACAGAAAAAGATCGAGCAAAGGTTTGCCTATGAGATCACACGACTGCACGCCGAATGCATGGAGGCGGCCAAGAAACTCCTGGAAGGCGCACGGGCGAGCAAGGATGTGATAGACGGCAAGACCGAAGAGGTCATCTTCAAGCAGCGACACATCATCCGCGACGAAGACCTCGAAGCGGCCAATTACGCGCACCTTTTCCAGCTCAAGGTCTCCGACAAAGACATCCAGGCCGGGCTTGAAACGCTCCTCATGCAGACGCAGGAGCGCGAAAACCGTCTCTTCGCCCAGAAAGATCAGGCACTGGACCTGCTGAAAAAGGGCGATGAGCTTCCCCCCGGCGTCATTAAGATGGTGAAGGTGTACATCGCCGCCAAGCGCAAGCTCTCGGTGGGCGACAAGATGGCGGGCCGCCACGGCAACAAGGGCGTCGTGGCGAAGATACTCCCCGAGGAGGACATGCCCTTCCTGCCCGATGGCACGCCCGTCGAAATCATACTGAACCCCTTGGGAGTGCCCTCGCGGATGAACGTCGGCCAGATACTTGAGTCGCACCTCGGATGGGCCACTCAGAAACTGGGCATGAAGGTGACCTCGCCGGTGTTCAGCGGGGCAGACGAGGACGAAATAAAGGCGTTCCTGAAGAAGGCGGGCCTCCCGGAAGACGGAAAGACGTTGCTCTACGATGGACGCACGGGCCGGCCGTTCGACCAAGAGGTCACCGTCGGCTACATCTACATGATGAAACTGGCGCACCTTGTGGACGACAAGATCCACGCCCGCGCCATTGGACCCTATTCCCTCGTCACGCAACAGCCTCTCGGCGGAAAAGCTCAGTTCGGCGGCCAGAGGTTCGGCGAGATGGAGGTGTGGGCGCTGGAGGCATACGGAGCGGCCAACATTCTGCAGGAGCTTTTGACCATCAAGAGCGACGATGTGACCGGCCGCGCCAAGGCGTACGAGGCAATCGTGAAGGGCCAACAGCACCTTGAAACGGGCACACCCGAGTCGTTCAACGTGCTTCTGAAAGAAATGCAGGGCCTTTGCCTTGATGTTCAGAAGCTGAAGAAAACAGAAGAGGAAACCAAAGAAGATCCCCCAAAGGTCGTTGACCCGCTTGGAGGAGGACTCCCTTAAAGAGCAGGAGGGATTGAAAAGGTGACTGATTTCACTGTTACCACCGGCGAGAAGTTCGATGCGATAATGATCAAACTCTCCTCACCCGAGGTGATCCGAAAATGGTCCCGGGGAGAGGTCAAGAAGCCGGAAACGATCAATTACCGCACGTTCAAGCCCGAGAAAGACGGCCTGTTTTGTGAGAGAATCTTCGGGCCCGTCAAAGACTGGGAGTGCAGCTGCGGCAAATACAAGAAGGTCAAACATCGCGGCATCACCTGCGACCGCTGCGGAGTGGAGGTGACTGAAGCCCGCGTCAGGCGCGAGCGGATGGGGCACATCACGCTTGCTTCACCCGTCTCCCACATCTGGTTCTTCAAGACCACCCCGAGCTGCATCGGCAACCTGCTCGACCTCGGCGTGCGCGCGCTCGAAAAGGTGCTCTACTTCGAGGAATATATCGTCATCGACCCGGGCAAGACCCCTCTCAAGAAGATGCAGACCCTCTCCGAAGACGCCTACCGCAAGGCGCGCGAGGAGTTCGGCTACGATTTCGAGGCGAAGATGGGCGCCGAGGCGATAAAACAGTTGCTGGCCGAAATCGACATGGATGAGCTCTGCACGCAGCTTCATGCGGAGTTCAAGGACTCGAACTCGAAACAGAAGAAGAAGAAGATAAACAAGCGGCTTCGGATCGCAGAGGCCCTGCGCCTCTCGGGCAACCAGCCCTCTTGGATGATCCTCGACGTCATACCGGTGATTCCCCCCGACCTCAGACCGCTCGTGCCGCTCGAGGGCGGCCGATACGCCACCAGCGACCTCAACGACCTTTACAGGCGCGTCATAAACCGCAACAACCGGCTCAAGCGCCTGATCGAGCTCAAGGCGCCCGAGGTCATCGTGCGGAACGAGAAGCGTATGCTGCAAGAGGCCGTCGACGCGCTGTTCGACAACGGCCGCCACGGCCGCACCGTGCTCGGCGCCGGCAACCGTCCGCTCAAGTCGCTCAGCGACATGCTCAAGGGCAAGCAAGGACGGTTTCGGCAGAATCTGCTCGGCAAGAGGGTCGACTACTCCGGCCGCTCCGTCATCGTCGTCGGGCCCGAGCTCAAGCTTCATCAGTGCGGCCTGCCCAAGAAGATGGCGCTCGAGCTGTTCGAGCCGTTCATCATGCAGAAGCTGCGCGAGCGCAACCTTGCGACCACCATCAAGGCCGCCAAGAAGACGATAGCCCAGGCGAAGCCGGAAGTGTGGGATATCCTCGAAGAAGTGATCTCGGAGCACCCCGTGCTGCTCAACCGCGCGCCCACGCTCCATCGGCTGGGCATACAGGCGTTCGGGCCGGTGCTGATCGAGGGCAAAGCGATCCGCGTTCATCCGCTCGTGTGCGCCGCCTTTAACGCCGACTTCGACGGCGACCAGATGGCCGTCCACGTGCCGCTTTCGCCCGAAGCGCAGCTTGAGGCCCGCGTGCTGATGCTTTCCTCAAGCAACATCTTCTCGCCCGCCCATGGAAGACCCATCGTCACGCCCACGCAAGACATGGTTCTCGGCATCTCGTATCTGACCAAGCAAAGGCCGGGCGCCAAGGGAGAGGGACAGAGATTTCGGGACAAGAACGAAGTGCTCATGGCGCTCGATTCCGGTAGCGTCGACCTTCACGCGAAGATATTTGTGCGGTACAACGGCTCCATGCTCGAGACCACCGTGGGCCGAGTCGTGTTCAACGACGGAATTCCGGACGATATCCCGTTCATCAATGCCGAGATCGGCAAGGAAGACCTTGGCAAGCTTATCGTGGACTGCTACGAACGGCTCGGACACGACAAGGCGGTCGAGGTGCTCGACCGACTGAAGGAGATAGGCTTCCGCGAATCGACCCGCGCGGGAATCTCCATCTCCGTGGACGACATGATAATCCCCGAAGGGAAGAAGGCTCTGGTGGAGCAGACGGAAAAACTGGTCGAGGAGATCGACACTCAGTATCAGCACGGGCTGATTACCGGGGGAGAACGTTACAACAAGATAATCGACGCATGGACCCACTGCACCGAGGAAGTCGCCGACAAGATGTTCGAAGAGCTGAAAAAGAACAGCGACGGGTTCAACGGCATCTACCTGATGGCCAGCTCGGGCGCTCGGGGCAGCAAACAGCAGATACGACAATTGGCGGGCATGCGCGGGCTGATGGCGAAGCCTTCGGGCGAGATCATAGAGAATCCCATCCGGAGCAATTTCAGAGAAGGCCTCAGCGTGCTCGAATACTTCATATCCACACACGGCGCCCGCAAGGGTCTGGCGGACACCGCGCTCAAGACCGCCGACGCCGGCTACCTCACACGCCGCCTTGTCGACGTCGCCCAAGACGTCATCATCAACGAGGTGGACTGCGGTACGCTCAACGGGATATCCGTCCGGGCGATGCTCGAGAGCAAGGAGCAGGTGGAACGGTACAAGGAGCGCATAATCGGCCGCGTCGCGCTCGAAGACATCCTCGACCCCAAATCCAAAGACGTGCTGGTCAAGGCCGGCGAGGAGATCGACGAAAAAGCGGCCGAAGAAATCGAGAAGAGGGGCATAGACTCGCTCCGCATCCGCTCCGTTCTCACGTGCGAAACCGACCGCGGAGTGTGCGTCATGTGCTATGGCCGCAACCTCGCCACGGGCAAACTCGTCGAACAGGGAGAGGCCGTCGGAATAATCGCCGCTCAGTCGATAGGAGAGCCGGGCACACAGCTTACGATGCGCACGTTCCATATCGGCGGCACCGCGAGCACGCAGGTGGAAGAGTCCACAATCCGCGTGCAGAATTCCGGCACGGTGCAGCATGTGGGTCTGCGCACCGTCAAGAACAAGAAGAACGAGACGGTAGTCGCGGGCAGGGGCGGCGACGTTATCATCGTCGGCGAGAACGAGAGAGAACTGGAACGGTACTCCGTGCCACCGGGCGCCATCTTGAAGTTCGAGGAGAAAGCGCGAATCAAGAAGGGCGACCTGCTGGCATGGTGGGACCCCTACATCCGCTCCATCGTCACTGAGACGGCCGGAAAGATAAAGTACGAAGACATCGTCGAGGGGCTCACCATGCACGAGGAACTCGACGCCGCCACGGGCTCGCGCAATCGCATCATATTCGAGCACAAGGAAGACAAGCATCCGCAGATAACGATCGTTGACCAGAAGAATCCCGATAAGGTGCTCGATTTCTACACGATTCCCGTCGGCGCTCATCTCACGGTCGAGGACGGCGCACGCGTTCACGCCGGAGAGGTTCTGGCGAAGACGCCCAGAAAATTCAGCAAGACGAAAGACATCACCGGCGGACTTCCGCGCGTCGCCGAACTTTTCGAGGCGCGCAAGCCCAAGGATCCCGCCATCATATCCGAAATCGACGGAGTCGTGGAACTGGGCGGCTACCAAAAGGGTCTGCGCAAGATACGCATAATGCCCAAGAGCGGTAAGGAGCGCGAATACCTCATTCCACACGGCAAACACCTCAACGTGCACACCGGCGACAGAGTCATGGCGGGCCAGCAACTGATCGACGGCCCCATTGTTCCGCAGGATATCCTGAGGGTCTCGGGAGAAAAGAAACTCCAGGAATATCTGCTCAACGAGGTTCAGGAGGTCTACAGGCTCCAGGGAGTGAGGATCAACGACAAGCATATCGAAATAATGATTCGCCAGATGCTCAAGAAGGTGAAGATAGAAAACCCCGGCGATACCAACTTCCTCACCAATCAGCAGGTGGACAAGACGAAATTCCAGGAGGAAAACGAGCGCGTGATGAAGGAGGGCGGCGAGCCCGCCTCAGCCAAACCCATCCTCCTGGGAATTACAAAGGCATCGCTCGGAACCGACAGCTTCATCGCCGCCGCCGCTTTCCAGCAGACCACCCGCGTGCTGACCGACGCCGCGGTCAGCGGGCGCATCGACGAACTGCGGGGACTGAAGGAAAACGTCATCATCGGGCACCTCATACCGGCGGGCACCGGGTCGAAATTCTATAGAGACCAGAGGATAGAGGTCGAACAGCCGCTGTTCGCCACGCCGCCCCAGCAGGAGGAAACCGAGCCGAAAGATGGTGACGAGCCGGTCGAGGCTGAAAAATCTGCTTGACAAAGCATAACGTTATAAGTATACTTAATTTCTGTGCCCAGAGCGGGCAGTTCGAATAACGTGTGCTTGGCAATATGCCGAGCGCGAGGGGAAAAACTAACCAGAGGAGTGGGAGCCGAAATTGCCCACCATAAGTCAGTTGGTGAAAAAGGGGCGCACAAGGCCGAGAACCAAGACCACGGCGCCCGCCCTGCAAAGATGCCCTCAACGTCGTGGCGTCTGCACCAGGGTCTACACCGTGACTCCCAAGAAGCCCAACTCCGCCCTGCGGAAAGTTGCAAGGGTAAGGTTGACCAACGGGATAGAGATCACAACTTATATTCCGGGAGTCGGCCACAACCTGCAAGAACACTCGGTTGTGCTCGTAAGAGGCGGAAGGGTTAAGGACATACCGGGCGTCCGTTACCACATCATACGGGGCACCCTGGACACCATGGGCGTTCAGGACCGCCGTCGCGGACGCTCTAAGTACGGCGCAAAACGGCCCAAGTAGGGGCCGAAGACGCATACGGCCGGCACCACGGATTGTCCTCACGACGCAGCGGGAGTTACAGTTTCCCCAAGACGAAGTGAAGAGCGAACGTGATGCCGATTTTTATTGCCAGGAGATAGGCAGATGCCTCGAAGGAAAGCAGCCGTAAAACGTGTGCCGCTTCCCGACCCCAAGTACAACAGCGAACTGGTCTCCAGCTTCATCAACACGCTCATGATGCGGGGCAAGAAGGGGTTGGTCGAGAAGACGGTGTACGAGGCGCTCGAACTCGCCGCCAAGAAGCTCAACGTCGATGTGCTCGACGTGTTTCACAAAGCGTTGAACAACGTCAAGCCCGTGCTCGAGGTGAAGTCCAGGAGAGTCGGCGGTTCGACCTATCAGGTTCCGGTCGAGGTGAGACCGGAAAGGAGAACGAGCCTGGCGATGCGGTGGATCATATCCTACGCTCGTCAACGCAACGAGAAAACGATGAAAGAAAAACTTGCCGGCGAACTCGTCGACGCCTACAAGGGCGAGGGAGCGTCGGTGAAGAAGAGAGAGGACACACACCGCATGGCGGAGGCCAACAGGGCTTTCGCGCACTACAGGTGGTAATGCCGAGGGCTTGGGCCGGGCGGGGTCGTCCGGGCTCCAGGCCTTCTTCTAAGGATACATCAGGTTATGAAAAGCGAAGCAGCACGAAAACTCAACGGCAAGCGCAAGCCGCCCACGGTCGGCTCCGGAAACGCCCAGACCAAACAGCCTTCGCTCGACAAGGCGGACCAGCGGAGCACCCTCTTGAACACGCGCAACATCGGCATAATGGCCCATATCGACGCCGGAAAGACGACGATCACCGAACGCATACTCTACTACACGGGCCGCACGTACAAGATGGGCGAGGTCCACGAGGGCGCCGCCGAGATGGACTGGATGGAGCAGGAAAAGGAGCGCGGCATAACGATCACGTCGGCGGCCACGACCTGCTATTGGAAAAATCACCGCATAAACATCATCGACACGCCCGGCCACGTCGATTTCACCGTCGAGGTCGAACGCTCGCTGCGCGTGCTCGACGGAGCCGTCGCCGTGTTCGACGGAGTCGCGGGGGTCGAGCCTCAGACGGAGACCGTCTGGCGGCAGGCCGACAGGTACCGCATCCCGCGCATCGCGTTCGCGAACAAGATGGACCGCGTGGGTGCGGACATGGACCTGTGCGTCAAGACAATGCGCTCGCGGCTCGCCACGAAGCCGCTTGTGCTGCAACTTCCCGTCGGCCGTGAGGAGACCTTCTGCGGCATGGTGGACCTCGTCCGCATGAAGGCCTATCGGTACAACGACGAGAGCCTCGGCGCGACTTACGAAGAAATGGAAATTCCGGACGAACTCCGCGATGCCGCCATGACGGCCCACCAGACCATGCTTGAAACGCTCGCCGAAGAGGACGATGAAATTACGGAAAAGTACCTCGAAGGAGAGCCCATTGCCCCCGAGGAGATGGAAGCGGCAATCCGCCGCTGCACGCTCGCGAACAAGCTCACGCCCGTGCTCTGCGGAGCAGCCTTCCGCAACAAGGGTATTCAGCTTCTCCTCGATGCGGTAATCAAATACCTGCCCTCCCCGCTCGATGTCCCGCCCGTCCGGGGGATATCGCCCACGAAACAGAAAGAGGAAATCAGATATCCGAGCGACGACGAGCCATTCTCGGCGCTGGCCTTCAAGCTGATGAGCGACCCGTTTGTGGGCAAGCTCACCTATTTCCGTGTCTATTCCGGCACGACGAAAACAGGCCAGATGGTATACAATCCCGTGCGCAAGGCGAGGCAGCGCATCGGCAGGCTGCTCCTCATGCACGCAAACAAGCGTCAGGATGTTTCCGTCGTTCGCGCGGGCGACATCGTCGCCGCGGTCGGCCTGAAGGAGACCACCACGGGCGACACGCTCTGCGACATCAACCACCAGATAGTTCTGGAAAGCATGCAGTTCCCCGAGCCCGTCATCTCGGTCGCCATAGAGCCTAAGACGAAGGCCGATCAGGAAAAATTGAGCGGCGTGCTGTCGCGCCTCTCCGAGGAAGATCCGACCTTCAGGGTCAAGGTCGACCCCGAGACCGGCCAGACGATCATCGAGGGCATGGGAGAGCTTCACCTCGAAATAATCGTCGACCGCATGCTGCGCGAATTCTCCGTCAAGGCCAACGTCGGCAAGCCCCAGGTCGCATACAAAGAAACTTTCACCAAGACCGCCCTCGGAGAGGGAAGGTTCGTCAAGCAAACGGGCGGACGCGGGCAGTACGGCCACGCCAAGATACAGGTCGATCCCCAGGAGGAGGGGAAGGGATTCGAATTCGTAAACAAGACCGTCGGCGGAGTCATTCCAAAAGAGTATATCCCGCACATCGAACGCGGCGTTCGCGAAGCGCTCGAAAACGGAGTTATCGCGGGCTACCCCGTCGTGGGCGTCAAGGTTACGCTGCTTGACGGGTCATACCACGAGGTCGATTCCTCGGATTTGGCCTTCAGGGTGGCTGGCTCGATGGCACTGCGCGACGCCGGTCGAAAGGCTGGCCCAGAGTTGCTCGAGCCCGTCATGAAGGTCGAAGTCGTGGTGCCCGAGGTGTACATGGGCGACGTGCTGGGAGACATCACCTCGAGGCGGGGCCGCGTCGAGGGCATCGAGACTCGCGGTGACACACGAATCGTAGACGCGGTCGTCCCGCTGGCCGAGATGTTCGGCTACGCGACCGATTTAAGGTCGAAGACGCAGGGAAGAGCCACATACACGATGCAGTTCTCACACTACGGCGAGATGCCCAAAGCCCTCGCCGATGCGATTGTCGAAAAGTTGACTGGATAGCTTCAACTCATGGGGAGCGAGTTATTCAGGGCAGAATAAGGAGGCGGCATCAATCATGGCCAAGCAGAAATTTGAGCGTACGAAGCCGCACGTGAACGTGGGGACGAT
>CAZSKP010000014.1:0-36074 GCA_964607485.1 uncultured bacterium
GCTTGGCATATTGTCCGTAAGCTGATAGCAGTTTGACCGATTCCCTCTGCGCTTTGACGAAGGGGAAGACAGAAAGTCTTCCCCTTCTTTTTTTGTTTCGACTTTGACTCGGATGACGTGAGAAATCGGTCCTGTGGCGGAAGAGAAATAGCCCCGTGGTGTGTGACTCTGAACGAGGAGAGAAGCGTGAGCTGCGCATGCTCTTCCAGGGGGGACCACGTCGGGTTACACGCAGCAGTCTCAGTTTGGGGTGAGGCCGAGGGTTGGTTCGACTGATGTCCGCTCTTTCTGGCAGTAAGGGCAAAAGCGCCAGCTCTTGTCAAGACTCTGCCCGCACTCCGGACATTTCTCTCTGAGAGCGGAACCGCATGCGGGACACGCCAGGTAGGACTGTTCAACCCGTCCGCCGCAATTTGGACAGATCCCGGATGACACTTCCTCGCCGACGACGACGCTCCAAATCTCGGTCGTGGCGGTTGTGCCGGCTTCAACCTTTTCCACGAAATCCGCCAGCAGAGGCCGCATTCCGTTCATGACCGCAAGTCTCTGGATGACCGACTCGGGCTCCCGAATCTCGATGGCCTTTCTGATCTCTTCATTGACGGCCAGAAGCTCGCCCACTGCCACGCGCCCTGAGAAGCCCCTCTGCTTGCATTTGGCGCATCCCTCGCCTTTTCTCCACGGGATGCCGGCCGCCTGGGGCAGAACCTTCTCCACCTGGTACACTTGACTTGCAGGCGGCTCGTACGTGACCGAGCAGTCCTCGCAAAGCTTCCTGACGAGACGCTGCGCCAATACGTAGAGGAGCGTCGAGCTCACGAGAAACGGCGGCATGCCAAGGTTAACGAGCCGTGTGACGGCGGAGGGCGCATCATTTGTATGGAGCGTGCTCAGCACGAGGTGACCGGTCATGGCCGCACGAAGGGCGATCTCTGCGGTTTCGGCGTCGCGTATCTCGCCCACCATTATGATGTCGGGGTCCTGTCTCAATATTGATCGGAGTGTATAGGGAAACGTGAGACCTGCCTTGGGATTGACCTGAATCTGGGTGATTTTGGGTATCTCGTATTCCACCGGGTCTTCGACCGTGACGATGTTGACTTTTGGCGTCCTGAGTTCGTGGAGTATTGCATTCAGAGTCGTGCTTTTTCCCGAGCCGGTCGGTCCGGTGAGCAGAACCAGCCCCTGCTTGCGCGCGTTCAAGCTGCGCATCTGTTCCAACTGAGACTCGTTGAGACCGAGGCCGTCGAGCTTCACATGGCTCTCTTTTCTGCTGAGGACTCTTATGACCACTTTCTCTCCGAATATCGACGGAAGAGTGGATATGCGAAGGTCGTAAAAGCGGGAGCCGAC
The DNA here is from genome assembly GCA_964607485.1 of uncultured bacterium. GTDB lineage: Bacteria > Abyssobacteria > SURF-5 > SURF-5 > SURF-5 > CAZSKP01. The sequence goes on from CAZSKP010000014.1 coordinate 1,354, forward strand.
CGAGATGCGAACCTTGCCGTCCTGAGGCACCCTCTTCTCGGCGATGTCCATGTCGGCCATGATCTTGATTCTGGACACGACGGCGCCATGAATCCAACGGGGCAGTTGATGCATTTCATAGAGCACGCCGTCTATTCTGTCACGGACGATCACTGAATCGGCCTGGGGCTCTATGTGAATGTCGCTGGCATGCTCCTGGATGGCCTCGTTGATGACGATGTTGACTATTCTTATGATAGGCGCCTGCTGGCTTTGAGTTTTCAGGTCGGTAATGCTTTCCTGCTCTTTTTCAGAGTCGGCGCGCTCCACCACCTGGAACAGCCCGTCCAGTTCGGGAAGCGAATCCGATATCTGCGACGCATCATCCCTGCTGTGGTACTTTGTTATCGCAGCGTCTATCTGTTCACGGTCCGCCACGGCGGGCCTGATTTCCAGCTTTGTCATCTGGTTCAAGTCGTCAATAGCCTGGAGGTTCAAGGGATCGGACATGGCCACGACGAGCTCGGTATCTTCCTGCCGTATGGGCAGGCAACCGTATTTCTTCGACAGTTTTTCAGGGAAAAGCCTCACGACCTCCACGTCGATCTCGGTCTTGTCCAAATCAAGGAAGGGGATTTCCAATTGGAATGCGAGCATCTTGAGGAGGTCGATTTTTGAAACCTTGTCGCTTTCCAGGAGTATCTCGCCGAGTCGTCTCTTGTTTGACAGACGCTGGCTTTGCAGGGCCGCGCGGAGCTCTTCATCCGTGATGAGACCGTTCTTGACCAGCAACTCGCCGAGCCGGATTCGCATATTCTTCCGTTGCCTCCGCATTCAGGAGTCGGGCCTGAATGCTTCTTCACGCTCCCAAATGCCCGAGAGAGTGCACAATTTCGTGCGTCTCGGCAGAGGGCGACGCCAACGTTCAAGCGGCCACTGACCGCTTTCCCTCGCCTGTCTCGAGCCTCCCACAGCAGCGGCGACCCTCGGAACCGATACGGACCACTACGAACATTGCCGAGAGCGAGGTATGCTACAACATCAGTAGCGACAATATATTATGGAACCCTCCGCGCCGCCTTCAACCTGCATCCACAGCGACACTGAGCGCGGGGTTCCGCGCACTCTCCGCTCCCATGGTCCATAAGCTCAAAGGCCGGCCCCTCCCGTACGACCTCGAACATCTGATTTGTCTCCTGACTAAAGGGCAAGTCCTGTGCCAACGCCTATCCAACCGACAAAATAAATTAACTCATAAGCAATGCGGCCGGGCTTGGCGCAACTTCGGCCGAGAAGCGGCTCGCGCGGCGGGCAGACCATCATCTTCTGCGACATCGCGAACGATGAGACGGCCCCGCCGGCTGGGGTATCACTCGTCGGTGGAGCGAGCAAGGTAGTACCGGCAGATGTGTCTCAGGCAACACGAGGGACATCGAGGCCGGCGGGCATGACACGTCCTGCGTCCATGTTCGATGAGGTTGAGATGGAGCGGGTATGCGAGTCCTGCGGGCAGTAGTTCGGCCCAGAGTTTGTGGGCATGTTCGAGGCTTGTGTTGTCGGGAATCAGGCCGAGCCTCTTTGACACGCGCAGGATGTGCGTGTCCACCGGAAACACGTTCATCCCGCACCCGAACAGCAGCACGCAGTTTACCGTCTTCGGACCGACACCCTTGAATCCGCCGAGGGCCGCCGCCGCCCGCTCGGGTTTCATGCGGCAAAGGGAACGGAGCGAAAGCCTGCCCTGGCTCTCGTGAATCCGGGAAAGGATGTTCTTTATTCGCCGCGCCTTCGTTCTGGCGAGACCGCCGACGCGAATCGCGTTCTCTATCTGACGAGCGGGGGCAAGTCTTGCCGCGTTCCAATCGTCGAACCGCTTCTGCAACCGTTCGAAGGCTCTGTGACTGTTGGTGTCGGATGTGTTCTGGGAGAGGATCGTCTGCAGGAGGACAGCCAGCGGGTCGGTCCGCTCTCGCTTCGGAGGCGGGCCGTATTCCTTGCGCAGCAGTAGCTCAATTGTGCGGACGGTCTTCTTCTTTCCCCCTGGCTTGGAATACACGGAATGGAGGCTCACGTACTCTTCGACCCCGCCGCTACTGGCGGAGCGCTTCAAAACAGAAACACGGCTGCTGCAATCACGGTGGTATAGTAATTGCCTTTGATGACGGCCGACTGTGTGACGTTGGTCGTCCGAACTATCTCGTTGCTGATCTGGAAGACCTCCTTCTTCTGGTCCCAGCTCTCGTCTTCGTCGAATTCTATTCCCAGAGTGGAGGCCAGCATGGCGGCCGCGAGGTCTTCGGCATAGTCGCCTGCCACGGTGTCGGTCTGTCCATAGGCATGGTGCTCGCTCAAATATCCGTACATAGAGCGGTCTTGAGGGACGGCGCAGCCGATGGAGGCGGCGATAAGGCGACGGGGCTCATTGCTGGAGCAGCGCGCCATCACGCAAAAGGTGAGCATCCCCGGTTTAAGATGCTTTATCCCCTCCCTGCGGCTTATGATCTTGCACTGTGGCGGGAGGATGCTTGAGACGGAGACGAGGTTGCACATCTCGATGTCGGCGTCCCGCAGCGCCAACTCATAGGAACGAAGCTCCTCTTTGTGAGTGCCATGGCCTTTTGTGAAGAACATTCTCCTGGGAACCAGTTCCATCGGCGTTTCTCCTGCTTACCATATCCATGTACTGACTATCTCACCGACCCGTGAGCACATAGCCCCAAACCTTATACAGAAGCCGCGCTGCCGCGAACTCCGGATGAACCAGCCCGGCCACGGGCGCAAGCTCGACCAGGTCGAGCCCGACGACCTTCCTTGCCCCAGCCACAGCCCGGAGCAGGCCCAGAACGTCATCCCACAGGAGGCCGCCCGGCTCGGGGGTGCCCACCGCGGGCATCAAGGGTGGATCGAACACATCGACATCGATGCTGAGGTAAACCTTCGGGCCGAGGCTATCAATCAGGCGCTCTATGAGCGCTTCCCGCTCCTTCGAAGCTTGTGCGCCGCGAAACTCATGCGCCCAGAACGTCGCAATCCTGTTCTTCCGGAGCGCGACCGCCTCCGGCTCGCTCAGGCTTCTGACCCCGGCCTGCACGAGCCGACACGCCTCGGCGATTCGTCTGCCGACGCAGGCGTGGCTGTATCTGTTTCCGCGGTAGCTGTCCCTGAAGTCGGCATGCGCATCGAGGAAAAGCACGCTCAGTTCCGGATGTATGCGGCTCAGCGCGCGCACCATCCCCAGGCTGACCGTGTGTTCGCCTCCCAGCAGTGTGACAAACTTGCCGCGCTTCAGGTATCTCGTGGCCACGGCGCTCAGCCGCTCTATCATTTCCTCGGCGTCGTCCACCGTGTCCAGAGGGGGCAGGGTATGGATGCCCGCTCTGCAGACTTCGGAGCGAAGTTCCTCATCGTAGAGTTCCATGTTGGTCGAGGCTTCGATTATGGCGCTCGGTCCCTGGCGGCACCCGGCGCGATAGGTGGTCGAAGCTTCGTAGGGAACGGGCAGGACGACGAACGCGCTTTTTTCGGCTCCGCTCAGACGCGGTGGGAGCGCTCCGAAATTGTGCGAGGGGTAGAACCAATCCTCACGCGGCCTTTTTGCGGTTCCGCCCATAGCGCTTAGTTCTCGGGCCATGCGAGCGGCAGCTCGGGGGCTTTGCGAGACGCTATCAGCTCTCCGTTCTGCTGAACCAGTGCGTGCACAACCAGAGGCAGAGAAATCGTGGCATCGCAATACGCCGTGACCTTCTTGGCTTTCCGTGCGACCTTTCCCCACGATTGGGCCTCTTCAAGCGTGCATCCGCTGAGTCCGCCCCAGTGAGGCGGGTCGACCGAAAGTTGAATCGCGTAGGCGTGCCCATGGACGGGATAGCCCATCAGCGGAGCCGTGACCTCGGTCTGTTGTATGAAGTTTTTCGGCGTGCCGCCGGCCACATATATCACGCCGGTCGCCTTGGCGTCCGCAGCGAGCTTTGCCGTCTCGCTCACGTCGGAGATGACGTCGAGTTGCGGAATCTTTCCGCCGTTTGTGGCTGCCACTGCAAGCGCTATTCCTATCGACGAGTCGCTGATGGCTGGGCAATAGACGGGCACTTTGGCCTCGTATGCCGCCGTGAGTATGCCCTCTTCCTTCCCGCTCTTCGACAACTTTGCTCCGAGAAGGTACAGGAATTCGCGCGTGTTCAGTTTTCGGTCGCCGAGAGAGACACCGAAGTCGGCGATGAACTTGTCCGTCTTGAGAAAGGCCCAGTCGTTCGCGAAGACATCGTATATCCTATCTATTCCGTGCTCCTTTAATAAGAGATCGTCGGCATATTCGGAGCCTTGGTAATGGAATCCTCCGATGCTCTCATGACAGTCATGGAACAGGTTGGCGCCGGTGCTCACAAGGCAATCGACCAATCTGTTCTTCACCAAATAGGCCGAGAGCTTTCTCATTCCGGCGGGCACCATGGCTCCCGCCAGACCCAGAAAGACGGTGGCATTGGCCCTGAGCATATCGGCCCAGATCTCAGCGGCCAGAGCCAGGTTCTTCCCTTGGAAGGCCGTATCGCCCATCCGCCGGAGCAGGTCGCCCACATCGGACCGAGCATCCACCCGAAGGGATTCAATCGGGTTTTCCAGAAAACCTTTCTCAGCTTTTCTCTTCACAATCCTCCCCCCATCGTCTGTGAGCCACGGCGCGCTATGTTAACAGAAAATCTTCGCATCGTCAACAGGAAAAGCGGATTCTTTCCCCGCCTGCCCGCCGCCGCTCATTCCCAATCGCGTTGCGTGAACGTCGAAACCGCATCCATTGCCCCCTCGGCGAAGGCGGGTGCCGTTTCAGACACAAAAATAGCGAAGCCGGGAGCTGGCTTCGCCGTTATTTCACTGGCAAAGATAACTACCCTTTATGCTCCCGACAAGCACCTCCCTTTCTGAAGAGGGCAGACTAAAGCACGAATCCGGCGAGAAAAATCTCGGTTCAAACCAGGTCGCCCATCCTGAAGACCGGCAGATACATCGAGATAACGATGAACCCGACAATGCCGCCGAGCACGACCATCATTGCGGGCTCGAGCATCTGCAACAAACCGCCTATGGCGACGTCCACTTCCGCGTCGTAGATGTCGGCGACCTTCAGCAGCATGGAGTCGAGGTTACCCGTTTCCTCGCCCACGTCGATCATGTTCACGGCCATGGGCGGAAAAGCTCCCGACTCCTCCAGCGGGCCGGCAATCGTCTCGCCTTCTCGGATACTGTCGTGCACCTCGCCGACCGCATTGGCAATCACACGGTTGGCGATCGTTTCTTTCACGATGCTGAGAGATTGCAGGATGGGAACTCCGCTGGTGATGAGCGTCCCGAGCGTTCTTGAGAATCGAGCCACGCCGATCTTTCTGGTGAGTTGTCCAAACAGGGGCAACCGCAACACGATTCTGTCCCTGATGGAGCGTATAAGCTCGACCTTGAATATCAACTTGATGCCTATGAATATCCCCGCACCATAGAGTATTATCTTCAAGGCCGAATTCTTGAGTGCTTCACTCACATTCACCAAAAACTGGGTCGGTGCCGGAAGGGCGCCGCCGAGGTCGGAGAATATCTCGGCGAACGTCGGAACCACCTTCATGAGCAGGAACGTAACGACGCCGCTCGCGACGAGGAGGACCATGATGGGATATATCATGGCGCCCTTCACTTTTCTGGCCAGCGCTTCCCTTCTTTCAGCAAACTCGGCCAGCCTGTTCAGCACGACTTCCAGCATACCGCCGACCTCGCCCGCGCGAACCATGTTCACATACAGCTTGTCGAAGGCCTTCGGGTGTTTGGCCAGTCCTTCGGAAAAGGTCGTGCCGCTCTGGACGTCGTTGACCAGTTCGTCCAATATGTTCTTCAACTTGCCGGGTTTCTGCTGGTCGTAGAGAATAGAAAGACTGCGCAGAAGAGGGAGGCCCGCGTCGATCAGGGTGGCCAACTGCCGCGTAAGCAACGTTATCTGCTTCCTCTTCACCGTTCCGCCAATGGCCAGGTTTATACCTTTGGCTTTGCCGCGCTTGCGGCGGGCAAGTTTGCCGGCGTCTTCCTTTACCTTTGTCGGGAAATAGCCCAGGCTGCGCACCTGGTTGATGGCGAGAGCCAGGCTGTCGGCCTCGACCATTCCCGTGACTTCCTGTCCCTTTTTGTCGGTCGCTTGGTACGAAAATATCGCCATGGTTCGCCCCCGTTTTCTTGGGCCGCTAGGTCCCCGCAGTGACATAATAAGTATACCATTTGGCACCGTCCAAGTCAAGCGGGCAGGCCGCTTTCGCGTACTACGGCTTCTTGGCGCGAAAGAGTCGCTTCGATGGTTCTTGGCCGGGCGTCCAGAGGTGACAGGAGATGCGTTCAATAACGTCGTCCCCCCACCTTCAGGGCCCTCGGTCAGCCGGTGGATTCCTCGTCGGCAATTGACTCGCCGCTTCCCTTTATGCTAGTTTAACGTGGTAGTTCTCATGGAGGTATGGGAGAGAGGATATGCCGAAAATCCTCGTTGCAGATACTTTGTCGGCGGCCGGTCTGGAGGTTTTCACCAGACACGGCGAACTCGATGTCAGAACAGAGAGCGGCATGTCGCCCGAGAAGCTCAAGGCGGCGATACCGGAATTCGACGCGCTCGTGGTGCGCAGTTCGACGAAGGTGACCGCCGACCTGCTCGATGCGGCGGTGAACCTGAAGGTCATCGGCCGGGCGGGCATCGGCGTGGATAACATCGACGTCGGCGCGGCCACACTGCGGGGCATCGTCGTGATGAACACACCCCAGGAGAACTCGATCGCCGCCGCCGAACACACGATTTCACTGATGCTGGCGCTTGCCCGCAAAGTACCCCAGGCGAACGCCTCGCTGAAGGCCGGCCGGTGGGAGAAGAGCAAGTTCATCGGCACGGAGGTGTTCAACAAGACGCTGGGCGTCATCGGCATCGGCAATATAGGCGGCATCGTGGCTGAACGCGCTGCGGGGCTGAAGATGCGCGTCATCGCCTACGACCCCCATATCCCTCCCCAGACGGCCTCCCGCAAGGGGATCCCGCTCGTGTCGCTCGACGAATTATTGGCCAGCTCCGACTTCCTGACGATTCACATACCGCTGACCGAGGAGACGCGCAACATGATAGACGCGCGGGCGCTGAAGAAGATGGCACCGGGCTCAATGCTCATCAATTGCGCGCGCGGCGGAATCGTCAACGAGCGCGACCTGCACGAGGCGCTCGTCTCAGGCCATCTCGGCGGCGCCGCTCTGGACGTGTTCGACGTGGAGCCGGCGGTGGACAACCCGCTCTGCAAGCTCGAAAACGTCATCTGCACGCCCCATCTCGGCGCGAGCACGTTCGAGGCGCAGGAAAACGTGGCGGTCGCGATCGCCGAACAGATCGTCGATTACCTGCTCCACGGCACGATGCGCAACGCGGTCAACGTTCCGTCGGTCGCTCCCGAGCTGCTTCCCTACATCAACCCCTACCTCACGCTGAGCGAAAAGATGGGAAAATTCCTCGCGCAGATATCCGACTTCGCCATCGAGGAGATCGTCATAGAGTACCAGGGCGACGTGGTCGAGCACGGCGTGCCGCCCATCACATCGAGCGTGTTGAAAGGCGTTTTCACGCCCGTGCTGGGCAACCGCATAAACATAATCAGCGCGCCCGCGATCGCGAGGGAACGCGGCGTGAGCGTGCGCGAGGTCACCAGCCGCAAGGCGGAGGATTTCGTAAGCCTCATCGGCATCACCGTGCGCTCGGGCGACAAGCAGAATTACGTCGCGGGCACCATCTTCGGGAAGAAGGAAATCCGGATCGTCCGCGTCAACAACTTCGGGATCGAGGCAGTCCCGGTCGGGAACATCCTGTTCATTTTCAACTACGACCGGCCGGGCGTGATAGGCAATATCGGCACCATGCTCGCGAAACACAACGTTAACATCGCCACGATGTACCTGGGCCGCGACATGGCGGGCGGCCGCGCCGTCTCGCTGTGGCACATCGACTCGCCCATCTCGAAAGACACCGTCGATGAACTCGCCAACCTGCCCAACATCATCTCCGTCCGACAGATGGAGCTCTGAGGACCAATCTCGTCGTGACGCGCCGTATTTACCGCTGAAAACGAAAAGGGCCATCTCGCCGTTCTGTTTGAAGGCGGGCCGATATTTTGGTATAATTAAATGTTTATTCCACACACATCCGCATCACCGGAGTCACAGCAGTGCTAAGGAACAGGATACGAAATTTCTGCATTGTCGCGCATATCGACCACGGCAAGTCCACGCTCGCCGACAGAATATTGGAGCTCACGCATGCCGTCTCGGAGCGCGAGCTGAGAGAGCAGACCCTCGACACGATGGACATCGAGCGCGAGCGCGGGATAACTATAAAGGCGGCTGCGATACGGATAAACTACAAGTGCTCCGACGGGCAGGAGTATTTCCTGAACCTGATCGATACGCCGGGTCACGTCGATTTTTCCTACGAGGTCGCCCGGAGCCTGGGCGCATGCGAGGGCGTGCTGCTGCTCATCGACGCGTCGCAGGGGGTGCAGGCGCAGACTTTGGCCAACGCCTACCTCGCCGCCGACCGGAACCTCGAGATCATACCCGTCATAAACAAGATAGACCTGCCCAACGCGCGCATCGACGAGGTGAGGCATCAGATAGCCGACATCATCGGGCTCGACCCCGACGGCGCCATCCTTGCCAGCGCCAAGAACGGGACGGGCGTCGGCGAGGTGCTGGAGGCGGTTGTGAAGCGCATTCCGCCCCCGAGCGGCGACGACGATGCTCCGCTTCGGGCGGTGATGTTCGACTCGGTCTATAACTCGTTCCGGGGCGCGGTCGGGTATGTGCGCGTGTTCGACGGCTGCCTGAGGCCGGGGCAGAAGATAATCGCGATGGCATCGAAGCGCAGGTACGAGGTGGAAGAGGTCGGCATATTCAAGCTGGAGGAAGTGCCCGTAAAGGAGCTGCGCGCGGGCGAGGTCGGCTATGTCATCGCCAACATGAAGAGCATCCGCGACATCAAGATCGGCGACACGCTGACGGATTCCGACAATCCCGCCTCCGAGCCTTTTCCGGGCTACAAACCGGTCAAGCCGATGGTGTTCTGCGGGATGTATCCGGGCGACCCCGGCGGGTTCGACGTGCTCAGGTCTTCGCTGGAGAAGCTCAGCCTCAACGACAGCTCTTTCTATTACGAGCCCGAGACATCGAACGCGCTCGGGTTCGGGTTCAGGTGCGGATTCCTGGGCATGCTGCACATGGAGATTATTCAGGAGCGGCTGGAGCGGGAGTTCGACCTCACGCTGGTCACGACGGCGCCCTCCGTGGTCTTCCGGGTCCACACGACGGACGGCAAGTTCATCGACGTCGAGAATCCGTCGAAACTGCCCGAGCCGGCGCGCATCGCATACCTCGAAGAACCGTACATATACGCCAGCATACTGACCCCGCCGGAGTACATTGGGACGGTATGCCAGCTATGTTCCAGTCGCAGGGGCGAGCACAAGCGCACTCATTACCTCGACCCGCAAAAGGTCCTCATCAACTACGACCTGCCGCTGAGCGAGGCTGTGATGGATTTCTATGACAAGCTGAAATCGGCCACGCGCGGATATGCGTCGCTCGACTATGAGCTGGTCGGTTTCCGACAGTCCGACCTCGTCAAGCTCGACATGCTGTTGAATGGCAACCCGATCGACGCGCTCTCGTGCATTGTGCACAAAGACAAGGCCTATGCGAGGGGGAAACAACTGGCGGAGAAATTGCGGAAGATCATACCCCGCCAGATGTTCGAGGTTGTCATTCAAGCGGCCATTGGAAGCAGGGTGATCGCGCGCGAAACCATCAGGCCGCTCCGCAAGAACGTGACCGCCAAGTGCTACGGCGGCGACATCACGAGGAAGAGAAAGCTGTTGGAGCGGCAAAAAGAAGGTAAGAAGCGGATGAAGCAGGTGGGCAACGTCGAGCTGCCGCAGGAGGCGTTCATGGCGGTGTTTCAAATCGAATGAGGTTTCGTGCCGGATGAACAATGAGGAAAGGACCGGAAGGGATGTCAAAAGCAGTGTCTGAAACGAATGAGAAGGTGGATCTCGAACACCCCGGCGAATCGGCTCTGTGGGAATGGGTCAAGACGATCATATACGCGATCATTTTGGCGCTTTTCATTCGTGCTTTCTTCCTGCAAACCTTCAAGATACCCACTGGCAGCATGGAGCCGACTCTCCGCGGGGCGATGAATTACGGACACGGCGACAAGATAATCGTCATAAAGTTCATATACGGAATCCGCATACCTTTCACGAGGCACAAGATATTCGAAATGACCGAGCCCAAACGCGGGGACGTGATCGTATTCGACACGAAAGGAATCGACGGTCTGGACCAGAACAAAGATTTTATCAAGCGTGTCGTCGGGCTCGGCGGCGAACGCCTGCAGATAGTCCCCGATAACCCCCAGTGGAACCCGGAGGGAAACGACCTCATACGGGGCGGCGGACACATCTACATCAACGGAAAGCGACTCGAAAAGCCGAGCATCGTCGCGGATAGGACTTATTACCCGGCGGGAGAATTTGGGGAGGGAGAAATAACCATACCCCCCGGTGATTACTATATGCTCGGCGACAACGCCCTCAACAGCCGCGACAGCCGTTTCTGGGGATTCGTTCCCCAGGAGAATATTATCGGGAGGGCCGTCGCAATCTATTGGCCGCCGAAACGAATCGGACTGGTTCACTGAAACGAAGCAACCTTCGGCGCTCTCTTATGACCGCAATCTACGTTCATATCCCCTACTGCACGTCCAAGTGCCTGTATTGCGATTTCGATTCCGTCCCGCTCGACGGAAGTATGGACGCGTATCTGCGGGCCCTCGCAAAGGAGGCCGCCCGCGCGTCGCAGACGGTCTCTGCGGCTGAAACGGTGTACGTGGGCGGGGGAACGCCCACCGTGCTGACTCCCGACGAGATATGCCAGCTCTTCAAATGCCTGCGGGAGAACTTCGATATCCAGCCCCTGGCCGAGATCACGGTCGAGGCGAATCCGTGCAGCCTCACGCCGGCAAAAGCGAGGGCGCTGGCCGCGAGCGGTGTGAACAGGGTGAGCCTGGGCGCCCAGAGCTTCGTTGACGCCGAGCTTTCCCTCCTCGGGAGGTCTCACAATACAGAGGATACCCTGCGCGGTTTCTCGCTGCTGCGAGAAGCCGGCGTAGACAACATAAGCCTCGACCTGATGTACGCGATACCCAATCAATCCGAGAAGAGCTGGAGGCATTCGCTCGCCTGCGCAATCGAACTGAGGCCGGAGCACATCTCCACCTACTGCCTCACCTTCGAGCCGCGGACACCGCTGTGGCGGCTGCTGCAAGACGGGAAGATCGAGAAGAAATCTGACGACGACGAGCTGGAGTTGTACGAAATAGCGCGGGAGACGCTTGCCGACGCGGGCTACGAGCACTACGAAATATCCAATTTCGCGCTCCCGGGCCGACGCTCGCTTCACAACATGGTGTACTGGTCGAACGAGGAATATCTCGGCCTGGGCGCGGGCGCGGTCTCCTACCTCGGCGCGACGAGAATCGCCAACCTGCACGGACCGAGGGCGTACATCGAGGCGATGGAGAGTCGTGGAGACTCAGCCGTCGAGGTCGAGGAAATTCCTCCTCACATGCAGGCCGTGGAGACGATAATCCAGCGTCTTCGCCTGCGGGAGGGGATCGACTGTGCCGCCTTCGAGCAGCGGTTCGGAGCTCATCCGACTGCTTTTTTCGGAGAATCGCTTCCGACCGTGCTCGAATTGGGCCTCATCGAACAGAGAGACGGTTTCGTGATTCCTTCCGTCGCGGGCTGGCATCTTGCCAACGAGGTGGCCCTGCGGTGTTTGCCCTGAGCGGGGCTCGTGAAACCTCAACGCTTTCCCGGAAAAGCCGCCTTTCATTCCCGTCCTCGATGTTTGATGGAAACATCCGGCGGGTTTGTTTTTTGCTTGAAAACTTGAGCACATCGAGTCTAGAATGGTGCTCAGTCAGGGCGCGGTTTGGCGCCGAATCAATGCGTGTCCTGCTCTTGAGCCGAGGTATATGTGGTCGATATGACCGAATTAAAGATTAATGAAATCCCGAGCGGCGACAGCTCTTTGAAAAAGGATTCGCTGTTCGACGAAGGGTTCCTGATAGTAATCACCAGTTTGGGCAACGCCTTCAATTTCTATTTCCACATATACATGAGCCGCAACCTGGGCCCCGACGGGTACAGCGCCCTCAATTCTCTGTTGTCGCTTCTGTTCTGGATTTCGATTCCCATCATAACCATTCAGACGACCATAACGAAGTTCGTGGCTCAATTCAACGCGCGGGGCGAGGCCGCAAGGGTCAGACGACTATTTCTCGAATGTCTGAAGCGAGTGGGGATTTTCGCGTTCGTGCTGATGTTGATCATCATGCTGAGCGCGCCGTTTATCGGAGAGTTCCTGAAGATTCAAAGGAACAGCCCCATCGTCGCTTCGGGCCTGCTCCTCTTCTTCATGTACATGACGCCCGTCTTTTGGGCGGTCTTGCAGGGACGCGAGCAATTCGGGTTCCTCGGGACATCGATGTTTGCGGGATTCAGCACAAAATGCGGCCTCGGAATTCTGTGCGCCATTCTCGGATGGGGCGTCGGCGGAGTGATTTGGGGGGTGACGCTCTCCTTCGTGCTGGCTTTCATGGTGATCTTCTTGCCGATACGAGAAGTGCTCGCGCCCACGCTCGGTGAGGACAGCATCGAGATGCGGGAGATTTACGTTTTCGCCGCGCCGGTTGTGGCGACCCTCCTGTGTGTGTACTCCTTCTGCAACCTGGATATTCCCCTGGTTCGGCACTTCTATGGGGACGTCGGGGAGGGACTGAGGCTGGCGGGCTATTACGCAACGGCGTCGATCATCGGAAAAGGCTTCCTTTTCCTCCCGTTCGGGATAATTCTGGCGCTTTTTCCCAAGGTGGCACGCAAGAAGGCCGTGGGAGAGAATCCCGTTCCCGTATTGATTCGGGGACTGGTCATCGAAGTAGTCCTCTCGGTGGGTGCAATCATCGTCTGCATCGTCCTGGCACGCCATCTTGCGCTCTTCCTCGGAAAGACCGACGCGCCGGAACTCGTCGCCCTGATCAAAATGTTCGGTATAGCGATAACTCCTGTCGGCGTGACCATGATACTGGTCCATTACAATCTCGCCAACGAGCGTTACGGTTTCTTGTGGATGCTTGTGCCATTAACCGTTTTGATTTTCGTGGGAATTTGGATCTTTCACGCTACTCCGATGACCGTTCTCACGATTATAGCGATAGGAGGAGCGGTGATTCTGTCCTCCATTTCGGTCTTCACCTTCATGCCCGGCGCTCGCAAGAAACCCGTCGCCGCAGACTTCGACAATTCCTAAGTGTCGATAAGCGAATTGTTTAGGCTTGATTTCCATGGGGGCGTATGGTAAAATCGTCTTTCCGGGGGACAAGGCTTTACATGACAAAGGGCGCCCGTCGGCGTCACAAGGATGGATAAACTCCAGGGCAAGCTCTCCGTGCTGATGCCCGCCCACAACGAGGGAGCAGGCATCTACGATAATATCGGGGAGACGCTGAAAATCTTGCGGGAAGGCAACCGCGACCACGAGATAATCGTTATCGACGACGGCAGCTCTGATAACACCTATGAGGAAGCCGCCCGATTCGCCGCCGACAATCAGTGCGTCAAGCTCATCAGGAATCGGAAGAACCTCGGAAAGGGAGACGCCCTGCGGGAAGGGTTCGGCGCGAGCAGCGGCGACCTGGTGGTCTTTATAGACGCCGACCTGGACCTGCATCCGAGCCAGCTCCAGGTGTTCTTCGACTCCATGAGGAGCGAGAATGCGGACGTGGTCATCGGCTCAAAGCGGCATCCTCAGTCGAAGTTGTACTACCCGCTTCATCGCAAGATAGTGAGCGCGGTGTACTTCTTTCTGATAAAATTGATGTTCCGGCTGCCCATCCACGACACGCAGACGGGGCTCAAGCTGTTCAAGCGCGAGGTTCTGGACACGGTGTTTCCGCAGATGCTCGTCAAGAAATTCGCGTTCGACCTCGAGCTGCTGGTGCTCGCCCACAGGCACCGCTTCAAGATTGCAGAGGCGCCCGTCGTGGTCGATTATCGTCCCAACATCGGCAGAAAGATCAAGCGGTGGGTTCGGCTGAACGACATCTACACCACATGGTGGGACACGATGGCGATATTCTACAGGCTCTACATCCTGAGGCACTATGACAAATACCGACACGAATGACGACCGGCCCGCAAGCGCGCACCGGCGGAGCGACTCGGCTCCGAAGATGTCGATAATAATCCCGCTGCATAATTGCAGCGAGCGATTCCTCAGGGACTTTCCCCATTTCCGTAACCTTGAGTATCCGAACTTCGAAGTCCTGATAGTTGCCGACGAGCCCGTGTTCGACGAGGCCGCGAACCCCCGATGCGCCGAACTGAAGCGGCTCGAAAGGCCGGGGCTTGTCAGCGTCGTGTCCACGGGCAAGCAGCTCACCGGCCCCGGAGAAAAGCGCGACCTCGGAGCAGAGAAAGCGACCGGCGAGATATGCGCATTCATCGACGACGACGCCTATCCTCGCCCCGACTGGCTCCGCAGCGCCCTCCGGTCTTTTGACGACACGGCGGTTGCGGCCGTCGGCGGCCCGGGCGTGACGCCTCCCGAGGATAGTCTGCTCGAACAGGCGAGCGGGGCGGTGTATGCCTCGCCTCTGGGGAGCGGGCAGGCGCTCCACCGCTTCATCCAGCGCAGGCCGCGCGAGGTGGACGACTTTCCGGCATTCAATCTGTTCGTGCGCGCCGAGGCTCTGAAGGCGGTGGGCGGCTTCGCGACCAACTACTACGGAGGCGAGGACACCAAACTCTGTCTCGAGATAGTTAAATCGGGCAGGAAGATTCTGTACAGGCCGGAGGTTCTGGTGTTTCATCACAGGCGGCCCCTGTTTTTCGGCCATCTGAAACAGATCGCAAATGTGGGGGTCCATCGGGGCTATTTCGCGAAGATGTATCCCGAGACATCGCGCCGGCTGTTCTATTTCCTGCCGAGCATCGTGGTGATGGTGCTGTTTCTCGGAGCTATCCTTTCCGTGTTCTCAAACATCGTCGCGGCCATTCTGCTGCTCAGCCTCGCCGGCTACTTCGTGATTGCGTTCGTTTCCAGCATGCCCGCCAGCCGGCTCAAGGTAGCGCTCCTCGGGGCGGCGGGCATCATGGCGACTCACATCGTTTACGGCTGCGCTTTCATTCGGGGGCTCACTCTGAAGCACCTGGACAAATAAGGGGGCGCTCGGTTGGAAACGCCCTCGGTCAGCATAATAATCCCGACATTCAATTCCTCCCGCTCGCTCGGCGAGTGTCTGGACAGCATAAAGGCACAGGACTATCCCGCCGAAAGCGTAGAAATCATCATCGTCGATGCCGGCTCGACCGACGGTACGCTCGACATCGTCTCGAAAGCGGGCGTGAGCAAGGTTCTCCCCAATCCGCTCAAGACGGGCGAAGCGGGCAAGGCGGTGGGGATACCGGCCGCCTCGGGCGAGATTCTCGCCTTCATCGACAGCGACAACATTCTCGACGGGAGCGATTGGCTCAGGAAGATGGCGGCGCCCTTCGAGAATCCCGACATCTTTTTGACGGAGTGCTACACCTTTAAGTATCGACCCTCCGATTCGGTCATCGACCGTTATTGCGCTCTGTTGGGAATGAACGACCCCCTCCATTTGTTCCTGGGAAACTACGCCTGTCTGTGCACGCTCACGGGCAAGTGGACGGGACTGCCCGTGCAGATGACCGACCGGGGAGAGTATCTGGAGGTTGTGCTCACAGAACAGACGACGCCCACGATGGGCGCAAACGGCTGCCTGATCCGAAAAAGCGTTCTCGACAAGGTAGATTGTCAGCCGTACTATTTCGACATCGACGTGGTCTATGAACTCGTCTGCCGGGGATACGACCACGTCGGGATGGTGAAAAGGGGAATCGTGCACCTTTTCTGTCCCGACCTTCGAACTCTCGCCCGAAAGCAAAGGCGCCGCATACAGGATTTCCTCCACTACAAACGTCTTGGAAAACGCACATACCCACACCAAAAGTATTTCTGGGGATACGTGAAATTCGTCCTCTGCTGTTTGCTCGTGTTTCCGCTGTTTATTCAGTCGCTGCTGGGGTACGCGCGAAAGAACGATACCGCATGGTTCATTCACCCAATAGTATGTTGGCTCACGCTGATAACGTATGGATGGGCGACCGTCCGCTCCCTTTTCCTGACGGGCGAACTCGACAGGAGCGGTTGGAGCCAGTAATTCACCGACTAACAAGACGGCGTCTGTAGGAACGATTCACTCCGGACAGAACGATGGACCTCGACAGCTATCTTTCGCAGTGCAGCGTGGCGATCGTGAAGCACACCTACAGGCCCACAGGCGGCGCCGAGCAGGAACTGCTGCGCTATCTGCTGCCGCGGGCAAAGGCCGTCGCGTACGTGAGCCACCCATTTCCCGACGCGCGCGGAGTGCCGCTGAACACCGCCGTCTCGTTCTTCGAGCGTGGCGAACGAAAGGAAAACTTCCTCGCGCCGCTCGTGAAGGGGCCGACGTCGCTCTTTTTCGCCAAGGACGTCTTTCTCACGCTCTGGTACCTGCTCAGGCGAAAGGGCGCGTTTCAGATTTACATTGGCGTGGACAATCTGAACGCATACTCCGGCCTCCTGCTCAGGCGGCTGGGCGCAGCGGAGCGCGTGATTTTCTATGTCATCGATTATGCTCCCCACAGGTTTCGCCGCCGCGCGGGCCAGTGGCTCTATCGCGCGCTCGACAGACGCTGCTGCTACGGCTCCGATGCGGTGTGGAACGTCTCGGCCTCGATGGAAGAAGCGCGCAGAAGCGACGGCGTCAAACCCGACAGATGCGCGCCCCAGATAGAAGTGCCGCTTGGCAGCAGGTATTCCGAGATTCCGAGGCTGCCGTTCGAGAAGATAGACCCAAACCTGATCGTTTTCCTGGGAAGCCTCACGGCTGAGCAGGGATTGAGCATGATCATAGAGGCGATGCCCGCACTCATGCGTACGTCGCCCCACGTGCGGCTTCGGATAATCGGAGATGGGCCGGAAGCCTCCTCGCTCAAGCGTCTCGCGGCCGACAGGAACGTTTCGGACCGAGTCGAGTTCATGGGATTCATCGAGGACGATTCCAGAGCCGCCGAGCTCGTGGCCGAGGGCGCAGTCGGCATAGCGCCGTACGCGCGAACCGGGGATACTTACAAGCGTTTCGCCGACCCCGGCAAGGTGAAGATATACCTCGCGGCGGGCCTGCCCGTCGTCGTCTCGCGAGTGCCGCGCGTGGCGAAGCTCATCGAGGAATGCGAGGCGGGCGTTGCGGTCGAGCCCGACGCCGACAGCCTGGCCGAAGCGCTGGCCGCCCTGCTGTCGTCGCCCGAGCGGCTTCGAGCGCTGCGCGCGAACGCGTCGGAGCTGGGCAGGAAATACGACTGGGACGCCATCTTCGACCGCGCCTTCGAACAGACATTCGAGCACTGGAGAAATCAACGATAGTGACGCAGAATGCGGAAACATCCGGGGCCCCGGCGCGACAGAAGACTGTCGCGGTTCCTCCTTATCTTCTCACCGCCGGGTGTGTCCTGCTCTTTGCCGCGGTGAGCGCGTACGTTTTCCGGGGCGCATGGAATCCGCTGAACACAATCGAGGGAGCCGACGCGTCGCTGTGGCTTCCGAAGTTCGTGCAGGAATGGACGAAGTGGTTGTTCGTTCCCCGCTGGTATCCCCATTTCCTCGCGGGCATTGCGCAGCAGTTCGCGTTCCTCTCTCACGGTCTACCGTTGATGTTAACGCTTCCGCCGCACAGGTTCCACGGGTTCGAGTTCATGCTCGACACCTTCCTGGCGGGCGCGTTCATGTTCGCGTTCCTTCGCGACCAGCGCATCGGCCGTTTCGGCTCGCTCGTCGGGGGGCTGTCCTTTCAACTGGGCAACGGTCTGCTGACGGGCGCACGACAGGGCGTCCTATGGAAGTTCGACACCGCGTGCTGGGTTCCCCTGTTCCTGCTTTTCTTCACCCGAATTCTCGACGACAAACCGGGACGCGTGAGAAACTGCGTGTTTGCCGGGGCGGCCCTCGGACTCCAGTTTCTCGGCGGCGAGATTCAGCTTGCCTACTACGTGTGTCTGCTCGCGCTTGCGTACTTTGCCGTTGATTCGGCGGGCGCTCTCTGGAGCGCGAGGCGAGCCGAGCCCCTTTCCGGACCGCTGAAGGCCGTGGGGAAACGGTCGCTCTGGGCGGCGCTGGCGGCGGTGGTCGGCATCGTCTTTGCCTCGGAGGTGTTCTGCAGCTACATTTCCTACGCGAGACAGAACGAGAACGTCGGGGTTCAGAGCGATGCAGAAAATTGGCGGTTCGCGACCGAGTTCTCGTTCCCGCCCGAGGAGACGGTCTCGCTCGCGCTGACCGGCCGCATTTTCGGCGACAACCTTCATTCGGAGAGATATATGGGGCGGCAGCTCACCCGCATCACTGACGACTATATCGGAATCGTTGTAATACTGTTCGCTTTTATCTCGCTTCTTTCGGGCAAGAGGCGGACGTATTTTTTTGCCTGCGCGGCGGTCGTGGCCCTGATAATTTCTTTCGGGCGTTATTTCCCCCCGCCCTATCGGCTGATCTACGCGCTCCCCGCGATGAAGGGACTCCGCAATCCGCACAAATGGCTGTTCATCACCGCCCTGTGCGTTCCCATCCTCGCCGGAATGGGAGCGGACTACTGGAAGAATGCGCCGCCGTCCCGGAACCGGAGAATCGTCGCCGCCATAATCCTTTTCTTCGCCCTCATGTTCGGGCTCGCGTACCTGACGCCCGCCATTGTAGGGGACGCGTCGGGCGGAGTGCACCTGCCGTCGGCCGTGCGTCGTCCGATGGTCGCGCTCATCCTCGCGGCTCTGATATGCATCGTCGGAAGAACGGCCAAGGCGAAGGCATCGAGCGTTGCCCGCGTCGCCTTGCCGGCGTTTGTCATCATCCTGCTGGCGGGCGACCTCATCATGAATGCTTCCAAATTTATTTTGTACTATAATTATCGTGACAAGTACGTGAAGGATGAGGTGGCGGAATGGCTTCGCGAAAAGGCCGGGCCGTTTCGCGTGAAGCTGTGGTCGGAAAGTCCCTACCTGAGGTCCGTCATGACGGAGGTTCTGCCGTTCTATGGAATGGACGTGGTGGACGCCATCATGTCGAGGCGTCCGCCCAGGTATTCGGACGCGTTTCAAGCTGCGCGGGAGGGTCGCCTGCCATACGAAAAGCTCTTTCAGCTCTTCAACGTGAAATACATCCTGTCGGCGGCAGCGATGCAGGGAGCGGACGTGTCGGTGAGACCGGTCGCCACGTTCGGATCGAACTCCGACGCGGCGACACCGCGTGATTGCTACATATATGCACTGAACGATTTCCTACCGCGCGTGTACGTGGTCGGCAAGTTCGCGGTGTCCGAGCCGGACGGAGTCATCGATCCCATCGGCAGGCCGGACTTCGACTTGCGCCGCGTTGTCATGCTGGAGAAACCGCCGGCGGTGGCTATCGATGCCGAGGCGGAGGAACCGACATGGAGCGTGGAGGATTTTTCGCGGTCTCCGCATCGAGTCAGCGCACGCGTCACGGTGGACAGGCAGGCCATTCTGGTGCTGCAAGATTTCTACGATGGGGATTGGCACGCGTACGTGGACCAGCAAGAAGTCGAGATGCTGCGCGCCAACTATCTGATGCGGGCCATTGTCGTGCCGGAGGGCACGCACAGTGTCCTGTTCAAATACAAGCCCGCCGTGTGGGGATACGCCCTGACGCTGGCGGGGTGGGTCTGTCTGGCGGCGCTCGTTCTGGTGGAAGGCGCGCGAGTCGCCCTGAGGCGCGGACGCAGGAGGGATGTGGAAACCGGATGAAACTCAACATGGGCTGTGGAAACAAGAGGCGTGCCGGCTTCGTGAACGTCGATATCGTTCCGTACGAGGCGGTTGACCTCATCGCCGACCTGAACCGTGCCCCGCTTCCTTTCAAGGATGACGCCTTCGAGGAGGTCGTCTGCGACCACATCCTGGCGCATCTGAACAGCTTCCACAGGGCGATCATGGAGATCGTTCGGATAACGAAAGACGGCGGCACGCTGCGGGTGTATGCCAGCTACTTCCCCTCTACGAAATGGTTCGGCGACCCGGACCACAAGATCCCGTTCGGCTGGCGGACGTTCGACGGCTACACGAAGATCGTAGGCAAGCCCAAATTCTACGAAAAGTGGAAGCTTGAGCACGCGACCAACTATGGCGGCGGCTTTCCGTTCGTCATGGAAAAAAGATGGTTTGTGTTCGCGAACTTCAAAGTCATCAAATGGATCGGATACATCATCAACCTTTTCCCCGCCGTTTACGACGCCTTCTTCTGCCACTGGCTGCCCGCCACCGAGGTGTGCTTCGTCCTGAGGGTCGATAAAGGGCGCCTCGACGTTGGGCCGGTGGAACGCTGATATGATATAATGAGGCGGCCGCGTCCACGGTAACCGAAAAAGGGGCTATGGGTTACAAAATTCTGGCAATCAACTGGAGGGACATCAAGAACCCGAACACTGGCGGGGCCGAGGTGAACTTCCAGGAGATTTTCAAGCGGCTCGTCAAGCGGGGCCACGAGGTTTCCCTGCTGTGCAGCCGCCACGACCATTCGTTTCCCGAAGAAGAGTGGATAGACGGCATTCGCGTTCTCAGGCGGGGAAATCGCCACACGTTCAACTACTCGGTGCCGCTGGTGTACAGGCGAGAGTTTGGGCGCGCGCCCATAGACATCGTGCTGGACGATCTCAACAAGATTCCCTTCTACACTCCTCTGTACGTTCGTCGGCCGCTGTTTGTGATGGTGCACCACCTTCACGGGACGTCCATTTACGGCGACACCTTCCTGCCTGCGGCGCTGTATGTGCACCTGACGGAGAAGATGATCCCCCTTTTCTACAAGGGAGTTCCGTTCATCGCGGTGAGCGAGAGCACGAAGTCGGAGCTCGTGCAGATGGGGCTCAGGTCGGAGGATATCGAGATAATACACAACGGCGTGGACCACGACGCCTATACCCCCGACGCCTCAATGCGTTCGTCCACGCCGCTGGTTGTGTGTGTGACGCGGCTGAAACGGTACAAGGGCGTGCATATTCTTTTGCGCGCGTTGGAGGCTGTGAAGAGAGAGATTCCGAGCGTCCGGCTGATAGTCACCGGCCGGGGGGATTATGCGCCCAAGCTGCACGAGCTCACGCGGCGGCTGCATCTCAACGGATGCGTGGAATTTACGGGCTTCATCACAACGGAGCAGAAGGTTGACCTTTACAGGAGGGCGCAGGTCGTCGTGAATCCCTCGGCAAAGGAGGGGTGGGGTCTGACCGTCATAGAGGCCAATGCGTGCGGGACGCCGGTAGTGGCCGCGGAGGTGCCCGGCCTGAGGGAATCCGTCATCCACGGTGAGACGGGATTGCTCTACCCGCACTCCGACGTTGACGCTTTGGCGAGAGCCATCCTGTGGCTGCTCAAGGATAAGGAACTGAGAGAGAAACTGGGTGCGAGAAGCATGGATTGGGCGAGGGTGTTCACGTGGCAGAAGGCAACGGAAAAGGTAGAAGCCGTCATGGAAGGCGTATTAAGAGATCCGGCCGCACGACGCAACTAAAAGAGGAGAGACAGAATCCCAGAGGAAATTCCGTGAAAGCTATCGTGGTGATACCCACTTTCAATGAACGCGAGAACCTGGAGCAATTGATTCCTGCCATATTCGCAGTCGGCGACGGGATAGATGTTCTCGTGGTGGATGACAATTCCTCCGACGGCACGGGAACTGTCGCTGACCAGTTCGCCCTCGAGACCGGCAAGGTGCACGTGTTGCACCGGCCGATGAGGATGGGCCTCGGCTCGGCGTACATAGACGGCTTCAAATATGCGCTGAAGAACACAGACGCGGAGTACATCTTCGAGATGGACGCGGACTTTTCGCACGACCCCAAGTTTATTCCGGATTTCCTCGAAGCCATCCATGATGCCGACCTGGTCGTCGGGTCGCGCTACATAAAGGGCATAAGTATCGTCAATTGGCCTCTGAACAGGCTCATCATAAGCAAGATAGGGAACTGGTACGCCCGAACGATCACGCGGCTTCCGCTGACCGACCTGACAGCCGGCTTCAAGTGTTTCCGCCGGGAGCTGCTCGAACAGCTCGACCTCGACGGCATCCACTCCAACGGCTATTCTTTCCAGATCGAGCTGTCCTACATGGTGTGGAAGAAAGGATTCCGCATAAAGGAGATTTCCGTCATCTTCGTTGACCGGACCATCGGAGAATCGAAGATTACGTATGGAATAGTGTGGGAGGCGATCTGGCGCGTGTGGGTTCTGAAGTTCAGGCACCTGTTTGGCAGAAAATGAGCGCCTTCCGCGATTATTTCAAATTCATTCGGAGAGACAGGCTCTTCCAGGTCATATACCACGTTACTCGAAGGTGCAACGCCCGGTGTCTCTCCTGCTTCAGTTGGCAGCGCACCTCAGTCGATGTTCCCGAGCTCAGCATCGAGGAGCTTCAAAAAATTACGTCGTCGATGCCCGCGTTTCCGTGGCTGCTCCTTTCGGGAGGAGAACCTTTTCTGCGCGAGGACTTGCCCGAGGTGGTCTCGGTCTTCTATCGAAACAACGGGGTGCGTCATGTGACCCTTCCCACGAACGCCATTTTGAGCGACCGAATACCTTCGATGACGGAACAGATATGCTCCTCGGCGAGGGAGGCGACGCTCAACCTCGTCCTTTCGATCGATGGCGTCGGGCCGGAACACGACCGTCTTCGGGGATGTCCGGGAAACTTCGAGGCGTTATTGAAGACGTGGGAGCGGGTGAAGCCGCTGAGGGACAGCGCGCCAAACCTCTCCGTCAAGTTTCATACCGTGTTGAGCAATCTGAACTACACCCACTTCGACGAGATACGGGATTTCGTCGAAAAGCTCCAGCCGGACCTGCACACGTTCGACTTCCTCCGTGGCACTCCGGCCGACGACTCGCTCACGCTCCCGCCGGAGGAGACGCTTCCGGAACTCGCGAGCAAGATCAAGGCCGTCATGCGCCGTTACGGAGGCTACGAGCGCCTCCGAAAACATCACTCGCTGCTGAAGACGGTGTACGAGGCCGTCATCGAGGACTATTACGACCAGTTTCTGCGAATCCGCCGCGAGAACAGGCAGACGATACCCTGCGTGGCCGACCGGATGACGATGGTGCTGGGATCGTCGGGCGAGGTCTCGCTGTGCGAGATGCTCACTCCCTTCGCGTCGTTCAGGGATTTCGATTACGATTATGATTCGCTCTGGAGCGGGGAGATGTCGAGAAGAGCGCGCGAGGACGTGGCCGCCGGCAGGTGTTACTGCTATCATCCCTGCTATCAGACGATCAACGTGCTGTTTCGTCCGATGAGCGTTGTGCGCGCGCTGGTCAAGCGAACGGCGGGCAGGTAGCCCGGCCGGGAATTTCCCAACATGGCAATCGCAACCGTCGTTTTCTTCCTGGTTCTCGGATACCTGGCGTTTCTGATGGCGGCCTATGAAGTGTTGCTGAAGTATCTTACCCGCAACAGGCCGATAGCCCGTCTCGACCAAACGCCTCCGGTGACGGTAGTGGTCCCCGCGTTCAACGAGGAGAGAAACATCGGGCGGAAGGTCGAGGACCTCCTGGCGCTCGATTATCCGTCCGACAAGCTTGAGATACTGGTGGTCGATAATTCCTCGACGGACAGGACCCGCGAAATCGCTTCGTCGTATCCGGTCACGGTCCTCGATTCCGCCCGGGGAAAGATAAACGCGATCAACGAAGGCGCTCGAAAGGCGACATTCGAGATACTACTCGTGACCGACGCCGACACGCTGATCAGGCCGGACGCGGTGAGATCGCTCGTCACGTGCTTTGCCGACGATAGCATCGGAGCGGTCGGGGGGACGGCGGTGGTCGAAGATACCCGCTCATTTTTCGGACGAAGCAAGATGAAATATCACGATGCCGACTGGCGGCTGCGCACGCTCGAGGGGAGGCTCGACAGCGTGATAAGCCTCGACGGCAAGCTGATGGCGTTCCGAAAGAGTGTGCTGCCCGAAATTCCCCCCGATGCAGTCGTTGACGACCTGGAAATCAACTTTGGGCTCCGCTCGCGGGGATACCGCTCAGTGATAGACGACAATGCGGTCGTCTATGAGACCGGCCCTCAGAGCTTCGGGGCCGAGATGAGGCAGATACGCCGGAGGGTGGCTCTCACCATCCCTGTCCTCTTCAAGTACATTCACATGCTCCTGAATCCCCGCTATGGCTGGTTCGGGATGCTGATTTTCCCCGTGCGGCGCATGCTGGCGGTTTTTTCGCCGCTGATGTTCGCCTACCTGATCGGCTGCTTGTTCTGGTGGAGTTGGAAGGCGGCGCTCGCGCTGAGTGTCGGGGGGCTTGTCCTCGTCGCGGCGACGGGTCAGTACTTCCCCATCATCCAGCAGGTGGGCATCGTGCTCGGATGGCTGGATGTGCTGACGGCCCGCGTCAGAGCGTCGGCCCAGTGGGAGAAGGTCAATTGAGCTTCGTCTCGGATGAAACCCTTGCCGAAGCCTTTCTGAAGAGAATGCGATGAGCGACCGCCGTCCCATATCGCTTCAGCGTTCATATCTTCCCGCCGGGCTTCGTGCCCGCGACGTTTTGCCCGCCGGCTTCGCCTTTGCGGCCGCCCTGTCGGTGTTTCTGTTCACCCTCGCGCCCACAATCACCTTTGGCGACTCGGGCGAACTCATAACGGCGGCGGTCACGCTCGGTGTTGCGCATCCTCCCGGTTATCCGCTCTGGCTGCTCCTTGCCAGGCTTTTCTCGTTACTGCCCATAGGCTCCATTGCGTACAGGCTGAACCTCATGTCCGCCATACTCGACGCGATCGCCGTCGGAATTCTCACGGTCGTGATCTCGAGAACGCTCCCGAAAGTGTGCGCCCGGATAATCCCGGGCGAGGCGTTTGAATCGCCGGTGGCGAGCGTGACGATGGGTTCGGCGTCGGCGACGGCCGCGCTCTGCCTCGCTTTTTCGCCCACGTTCTGGCAGCAGTCGCTCGTCTCCGAGGTCTATGCGCTCAATAGTTTTCTCGTCTGCCTGATCCTCCTGCTTCTGGCGCTGTGGGGAGAAGCTCCGCAGAAGCATGGCCTGTTGCTCGCGCTCGCGTTTGTGTTCGGAGCGGGCCAGGCGAATCATCAGACGCTCCTGCTCATGGCGCCGGCCATCGCTGCATACGTCGTGCTGATCAAACCGCGCGTCTTGATATCCCCGCGGCTGGTTTCCGGCTGTATCGCGTTGTTTCTGCTCGGGCTCTGTCTGTACCTGTATCTGCCCATTCGGGCCTCGGCCCATCCGCCCGTGAACTGGGGCGACCCGACCTCGTGGGAGGCGTTCTGGTTTCATGTTACGCGGAAACAATACAGGGCCATCGAGGTGCTCAGGCCGTTCTCGGTTTTCGGCCCCCAGTTGAAATTTTTCTTCAGCACGGTGAGCAGCGAGTCGCTGCCGGCCGTGCTGCTTGTGCCCGCTCTGCTCACCGTCGGGTTCACGCGCAGGGAGGGAAGGGTGTGGCTGCTCTTCACGCTCGCGGCTTTCCTCTGTACGGGCGTTCTCCTGATTGTCATCGCCAACACGGAACTCGACCTGAATGCGCAGGATATTCTGAAAGTGTACTTCCTGCCGGCATGGATGATCGTCACCGTCTGGATCGGCTATGGGATAGGCATGATCGGGCTGTTGGCGCTGCGGGCCTCGCGACGACTGCGCCGCGAGGCGATACCGGCGACGGTCGTTGCGGCATTGTGGCTGATGCTGCCCGTCAGCAGTCTCGCGCTCAACTACAGGGCGGCGAGCATGAGAGGGCACGATTTCGGCCGCCTGTACGGAGACATGCTGCTCAACGGCCTCCGGCGGGACGCGGTCCTGCTTGTGGGGACGGATTCCGCATATTCCATTCCCATGTACATGAAGTGGGTGAGGGGTCGCAGGCCGGACGTGTCGGTGCTCAGCGTCAACAGGCTGTCTCACCAGAGCTATCGAGAAGAGGCGATGCGCAACGCGCCCGACCTCGCCTTCTTGACCGCGAAAGATTATGTCGAGGCCTTCTCGCAATACGCATCCGCCGGGGGAGAGGCAGGCGGCGGAGTGTACGGCTCCCGCAAGATAGCGCTCATAAACGGCTACCTGGCGGGAAAGCTCTTCCAGCGTAACATCTCGAAAAGGCCGATGTATTACGATGAAGGGATGCCCATCGAATGGATACGCGACTACGCGATTCCCTCGGGGCTGGTGATGGAGCTGAGAGAGAAGAGGGTCGAATCGCTGCCCGCCGAAGCGGTGGCATCAGATACGGATTACTGGAATTCGCTCGAGGCCAAGCTGCTCGGCAACACCAATTTCCTCGCCGACCTCGCCGCCCGGCAGAAATTCTCCAAGTGTCGGTCGAACACGGGCGCCCTGTATCTCCATCACAAGATGTATCCGGAGGCCGAAGCTGCGCTCAAACAGGCCATTCGCTTCTCGGACAGGAATATAGAGGCGTACGCCCTGCTCGCGGTCATGTATAAGGAACAGGGCAGGCAGGAAGAGGCTGTCAGAATCTTCGAGGGATATTTGCACCGAGACACATGGAACACCAGCGCGCGCGCCTTCGCCCGTTCGCTCCGGCAGTGAGGCTCTGAAGCCGGCGGCTCGGAAGTTATAACTAGGAAGAAGCCTTGGGTGTACGCTGCGGAAGGGATCGGGTGAGTCACTCGACGCCGTAGCGGCGGGCTACGAGTGTATTCGCCCTCACAAGCGAAGGGAACGTGCCGGCGTCGGTCCACCACCCATCGAGAATCTCGTAGGTCATGTTGCCCCGCCGGATATAGGCGTTGTTTACGTCGGTGATCTCCAGCTCACCCCTGTCTGAAGGCTTAAGCGTCTTGATGATATCAAACACGGTGTTGTCGTACATGTAGATTCCAACCACCGCATAGTTGGACTGGGGCTTTTTCGGCTTTTCATCGATTCTTTCAACCTTGTCCCCATTCAAAATGGCCACGCCGAAACGCTCGGGGTCGTTTACCTCCTTCAAGAATATCTTCGCGCCGACTTTCTGCCGTTCGAAATCTTCGACCGCCTTACGAATGGACCCCTCGATTATGTTGTCGCCCAGAATGACGGTTATCATGTCGTCGCCCGCAAAATGTTCGGCCAGCCCGAGGGCCTCGGCGATCCCGCCCTCTCCCTCCTGGTAGGTGTAGTTTATGTGTTTGAGGCCGAATTCCTTGCCGTTTCCCATGAGCCTCAAGAAATCGCCCGCGCTGTTGCCGCCGGTGACCAGAAGGATATCCTTGATTCCCGCTTCCACGAGGGTTTCGACCGGGTAATAGATCATCGGCTTATTGTAGATGGGGAGCAGATGCTTGTTCGTCACCTTTGTGAGGGGGAGGAGGCGCGTTCCCAAACCGCCGGCGAGCACGATGCCTTTCATTTCTGAAGTTCCTCTCTATTCGTCGCCCTCGAGGCAGTTTCTCGCATCAATCGAGGGACTTTACGAAACTTGCCTTGAACCCGGGAATCCGACGAACCGATTCCAAGACCTGTTGGGCCTCCGCCTCGTCTTCGTACGGGCCGACGTACACGCGATACCATCTCCCTTTTTCGCCCAGGTCGGCCTCGAAAATCCCAGCGGGAAAACCCTCGGCCATGATCCTGTTTCTGGCGGCGGAGGCGTCGCCTCGATTTGAGGTGGAGATGGTCTGAATGACGTATCTCGTGGACAAGAGCGGAGACGAAGCGTCTCCGAGCGGCAGGATTGACACCTCCGGTTCGGTTGGCTCCGTCGGCGGAGAAGGGACCGACGTCGAGGGAGAAACCGTTGCCTCATCCAGAGCGGCGCCCGACTCCAATGCGGGCAGGCCCGCTCCTTCAGGCTCGGCCGTCCGGGACTCACTGGGATTCTGAGCGGCTCCGCTCGGATATCTTGAAACGGAGACACCCTGCCTCTGGACCGCCCATCTTCCCCCGATGAGCCCGCCTCCCAACGACAGAAACAAGACCCCTCCGAACAGACAGATGAGCTGTCCGACCCCCACTTTCATTCCATCACGCTCCAGCTCGCCGGGTCCAAACCGCTACCCGTGTTCGGGATACACTTTACCATTTCACCGTGAAGCGTGTCAATCACACGGGCGATTTTCGCGGGAAGGAATGCGCCTGAGAGGGTCAGCTTTGCTCTTTCGCCGCCCCATCGGGCGACTGCGTTGCGGCTGCGGGGTCCGTCGATGTCGTGCCGGCGGCAGAAGGCTCGCCGACGACCCAGACGGGGCAGGCCGCCTGACGCGCAAGCCTGATGGCGACGCTGCCAAACAGGAACTCCTCGGAGCGCGACAGCCTGTGGCGTCCGACAACGATCGCGCTGTAGCCGCCCGCCTTCAGCTCATCGAGTATCACGTCCGAGGTGCGGGCGTTCTGCGAATGCGCGATGCGGCTCTCCAGGCGGGCTTCGTCGAACCCGCCCCGCAGCAACAGTTCGCGTGCCTTTTCGATTGCGCGCGCGCTCGATTCGAGAACCTTCGACTGCTCTTCCTCATGTTCTTTGTCCGACTCGAAAAGCTCGGGATTGGGCCTGTGCGACACGCTCAGCAGGGTGACTTTCACATCAGGAACTCGGCCGAACAGGTTCGCGACGTAGCGCACCGCATTCATCGAGGCTCCGGAATTGTCGAGATACATGAGGAATCTCTGGTCAATGGGAAACGTTGTCGCGGGATAAGAGGCGGGCTCGCGGATGGCCTCCTCATAGCCGCTCCTTATATCGGCATAGGTGCCCGTGAGAAAACCGACGACGAAGAGCAGGAATATCTGGATGCCGTTGCTGACTGCCAGGTCGGTGGTCGGCATCATCACGGTCACGGCGTGATGGATGTACACGGCGGAAATGACGGCGGCGGCGGCGAGCCCGCCCTTCTTGCCGAACCACCATCCGGAAAGCGAGACCGGAACAAAGAAGAGTGTCTGGAGTAGTATGTGCAGATACATCAGCCGGTGCGGTGTTCCGTAGTGGAAGAGGACGGTGCCAATGATGAGACACGCTATCAGCAGCAGTTTCGATTTCTTGTCCGACACGCTTATCACGAAACCTTTCTTCACGTCGTCAATGGACGGTGATCTTCCGCGGGCATCGATGCCGTTGCGTCGGCCAGGTCTTCGGCAATCTCGGCGGCCGACTCGTAGTACCGTTCGGTTCCGGCGGCAAAGTGCATCAGCACCCGGTTCAGCTTGTCGGGAACGTAGGGATAGAGTTTCTTCCAGTTCATCAGGCGTGTGGGCTCGACCGGCGAAAAGTCTTCGGGGCTCAGGTCTTCCATCGCCTGTGCGAGAGCCGGGTTGAAACGAAGGTTGTGAATGGTTCTCTCGCCCTTGCCCAGCAGCTCGCTGAGGATGTTGCCGACTCCGAGCAGGTCGAGCGCCAGCGGGGCCTCGTCAAAGATGAAATCGTAATCGAAGTCGATCCAGCGGAGCCGGCCGGTTTCCCTGGCGAGTATGAGATGGTCGGCCCGAACGTCGCCGTGCCGTATCCCGAGTCGGTGAAGAGAATCGAGCGCAGTCAGGCACGGGACGAACAATTGCAGGAGCGACGGGAGCAGCTCGCGGAAGTAGGCCTCGTGGGGTCCGGGGTGTGTCTCTATCTTGTCCAGAAGGGTCTTCCCGCTGATGTGGTCGATGATGCGCACCTCTTTGTTTCGTTCGGCAGCGATCGTGCGGCCCTGCATGAAGTGCACGTGTCCCCTGACGCACTCGAGCGCGCGCCCCTCTTTCGCAGGGCTCCGAAAACAGCGAACCACATGCTCGCCGTATTTCAGGTCGAACTGCTCGAGATAGACCAGCTTGATGATTTTGCGCTTTCCCGTTGACACGTCGTAGGCGTATTTCACCCAATACTTCGGCTCCTCATCCAGCCCGAAGCTCCTCTCCCTCGCGGTTCCACTGATGACGTAGTGGTGACCGTCGAGCAGCACGATATCGCCGCGATTGATGGAAAAGAAGTCGCTCACTTCTTCGTGAATGGTCACGCTCGCGGGGCGAATATTCAGATATTTCTCCACTTCGTCCTGCAAATCCGTTCGCGCGCTCATCGTATCCTCTCCAATCAATGTTCTTCGCCGGGTTTTGCTGTCATTAATAGCAAGTTCGATGCCCAAATTGGATGAGCGAAATGCGTGATCTTGAGCTACGCACGGGAAGTTATATATTCTTGTTATACAAAAGTTTATGATATTGCGGAAATGTCGGGGCGTTGGCGGTCCCGCGGGCTGGCGTGTTGGCAATCCTACACAGGCTGTTTGCTAACCGCCAGATGGAGAGTCCCGACCCTTCATCATGGCAGGCTATCGCGGGCGAGCGTGCAACCGGTCAGCCACACCGACACGCGGTGCTGGCAAGGCCCCTACCCTGCTGAAATCAGACGCGTTATGAATGAAGGGGGCTCTCCCGAGAGCCCCCTCCGTTGCCCCGAATCGGCTCGCGGTCGTCTCCGGCCACTGCGATGCCCGACTCCTTTGGCACCTTAGTTGCTTAGTTCTTCTTTGGCACTGTAGCCAGATAATGGCTAAGATAGATAGAAGGAGATAGGAGATGATGATAATGGTTAGCGGAAAAACGTGCCAGGTTTGCGCGAAACCGATAAACGAAAAAGAAATGTATTTCGAGAAAAATTACAAGGGAACCACGTATTTTGCCTGTTGTCCGATATGCTTTTCGATTCTGCAGAAATATCCCGAAAAGCACATCGGGGCTGCGTTCCCTGAAATGCAACAGTCGGCCAAAGACAACTGAGGCCAGCCTGGGGCATTCTTTCAGGCGGCTGAAAGATCAGGAGGATTCGCCTGAGGCCGCCTCAGGCACAACGGCCTACCCCGCGTTTCAACGTTGACCGGGTCGCCCTGCGGTGGATACGCGGGAGGAGAAATCCTGCGCCTTCCAGCCCGGCCGTACGGAGACTGTCCGCCGTGGCGGGTGATGTGAGGCGAATGGCCGGAGAATGCCGCCCTTGACACGATAGAGTGCCAAGAGCGATTCCGCAAAGGTTCGACTCCCTCAACAGAAAAATAGTATCATGTTCCCGAAACTCATACTCCGTGCAAATTCGTGTTTCGGCGGTTTGCTCTGATCCATGATCCGTGGTCCGATGAGGGAAGGACTCGATGAACGCTCGCGAAAGATTCATCGCAACATGCAAATTCGAACCCGTTGACAGGCCGTTCAGAATGGAAACAATCGGCTTCTGGCCCGAGACAATCAACCGCTGGCACGAAGAAGGTCTGCCCGACTGGGCCGAAGAACTGACCGCACTTGTGCACTTCGGGATGGACCTGCGGATGATCATTCATCTCGGTGACTTCGACAACCCTTGCCTCTATCCCGCCTTCGAGGAAGAGGTGATCGAAGAGACCGAGAAATACAGGATCAAGCGCACGCCCGCGGGCTCGGTGATACGCGAGTTCACCGACGGCACGTCGTCGATTCCCGAATTCATGGAGTTCCCCGTAAAGGATATGCGCTCGTTCGAGCAAATGAGATGGAGGCTCGAGCCCTCGCTCACCGAACGTCTGGGCAGCGACTGGGATTACTCGTCGAGCGCATACAACGAGTCCGAGCTGCCTGTGTTCGTCTATACGTGCGGCCTGTTCGGGCTCGCACGGCATCTGCTCGGTTTCGAGAACCTGATGTACGCCTATTTCGATTCGCCCGAATTGATTCACGCCATCGGCGAGCAGTGGGTGAAGCTGTGCACCGCGTTTCTGGAGAAGGTCGCGTCAACCGTCAAGATCGACGCGATCGACTTCTGGGAGGACATGGCGTACCGCAACGGCCCGATGATCGGTCCCGAAATGTTCAAGGAGTTCATGTCGCCGTACTACAAGCGGGTCATCGACTGCGCGCGCTCGGTCGGGGTCGATGTGTTGGAGGTCGATTCCGACGGCAACATCAATCAGCTGATACCGCTGTTCGTCGATGCCGGCGTCAATTTGCTCTATCCGTTCGAGGTTCAGGCCGGAATGGACATCCTCAAGGTCCGCAAGCAATACGGGAAGCGGCTGGCGATCCTGGGCGGTCTCGACAAGCGGAAGCTTGCGCTCGACTTCGACGCCATCAGGGAAGAGGTCGAATCCAAAGTGCCCGTCATGCTCAAGCGAGGCGGCTACATCCCTTCCCTCGACCACAACGTCCCTCCCGACGTCCCCCTCGAAAACTTCGAGTATTATCTGAAGCTGGTGCGAGAGATTGGGGAGAGGGATGTGTAGAATCGTCCGGCAACGCGGTCAGGCAAGAGTGTGAATGCAGGAATTGATCGCGATTCTGCTCTCACGAGACGATGCGGTCGTCATGCAAATCATTTTAAGCCGCCACGTGCATTCTTATAAAAGCACAGATTTCATTCATTGCTTGCGTAGCTTCGGGAAAAAGGGGAGCGCATACGGGATAACAATGAAACAGCCCCTCTCCGACTCTCAATGTAACATCCACGCCTGCACCCTTAGCCTTTTCTGCAAAGCACACCGAGTCATCGAGAAGCGTTTCGTCTCCTCCGACATAAATGAGTGTAGGTGGAAGACCACGAAGGTCGCCGTAAAGAGGGGATATCCACGGCAGTTCCGGATCGCTGTCGCCCACGTAATGTCTGCTGCAAGCGGCCGTCATCCCCTCGGGAGAAAGACATTTCTTGGCGTTGCTCCGGTAAGACTCCCCTGAACACTTGAGGTCCGTCCAGGGAGAGATCGCCACCGCAGCCGAGGGAAGAGGAATGCCTTTATCCCTCAAGGCAAGTAACGTGGCCAAACACAGACCTCCTCCGGCGGAGTCTCCGGCAAATACAATGTGAGAAGATGAAACGCCCTGGGCCAGCAACCAGCGGTACGCTTTGACTGAGTCATCGAGCGCTGCGGGGAAGGTATGTTCGGGGGCGAGACGATACTCATACAGCAGAGCGGCAGTGTTGGTGCCTTTGACGAATTTGGAGACGTGAATTCGGTGATCGGAACACGAACCCGAAACATATCCGCCGCCGTGAGCAAAGAATATCACTTTGTCTTTCGCCGCCCCGGAAGGCAATATCCATTCCGCCGGGAGACCGTCGATCGTAACAGGCGTGACTTTTATCCCTGCGGGGATTTTGCCGAACCGCTTGGCGCCTTTTTCACATTCTCGGCGGAAACGGAGTATCGATTCCTTCTTGTTCCAATCGATGTTCTCTTTCCTTAACCGGAATTGGAACAAATGGCGATTTCTCAATATAAATACCAGCAGACGGCTTCGCAAACTCGGCACTTACTATTCTCCTCTCGCATAACGGCTAAGCTCGGCCGCCAGAAGCTGCGAGCAAAGTTGACTAGATGACATTATTTGCCTTCTCCCAACACATCAATAAAAATTATGAGCACATTATAACAGAATCAACAAACACCTCAAGGGCAGCCGCTGCCCTCGCTTCCGGCCTAAACTTGCCCAACGGCAAGACTTTCTGTAAGATAGAATAGATTTACCCGACAAGCGGCGAAAGGATACGCTGAAAATCCGGCTCGGAGTCGATATCAACCGAAAATGAGGCACAACCCAAAGGCGCGAGACTGGATTCGTCTGACGACGCTCGCGATTGTCATAGCGGCGATAACCGCCCAGCACTACCTCACCACCGTCAGCCACGAGAACCTGTCACTGCACAACATCCACTACCTCCTGTACTTCCTGCCGATACTGATGGCCGCGATATGGTACGGACTGCTCGGAGGCGTCGCGACCGCGATAGTGGTGAGCGTTCTCTATGCGCCGGTCGTGTTCGGCCCCGTCGGGCAGAACGTGTTCACCTCGGGCACCCAGCGGGTTCTGGAGCTGGTCATCTACAACGTGGTCGGTTGGGTGACCGGAATCCTGTCGGAACGCGAAAGACGCGAGCGCGAAGAGTACCGGCGAACAGCCGAAGAACTTCAGACGGCGTACCGCAAGCTCCGCGAGCAGACCGACCTCATCGTCGAGAAAGAGGAGCAGCTTCGCCGGGCCGAACGGTTGAGCACCCTGGGCGAGCTCGCGGCTGGAATCGCTCATGAGATACGCAATCCGCTCGCATCTATCAAGGGGACGGCGGAAATACTGCAAGACTCCGCCACCCCCCAGTCGAGGCGGAAAGAATTTTCGCAATTGATGCTCGACGAGGTGAACCGACTCAACAAAGTCGTGGCGAATTTCCTCGAGCTGGCACGATTCCGACGGCTGCACCGCGAGAATGCGAACATCAACGACCTCCTCTGGCGGATGCTCCGCATCATCGACCTCCAGCTTGGACGCAAGAACATCGCGGTCCGCACCCATCTTATGCCGGAACTGCCCGAGCTCAGCCTCGACGTTTCCCAGGTAGAGCAGGCGGTCTTGAACGTGCTGCTGAACGCAGTCGGCGCCATGCCCGACGGCGGCGAGCTCGACCTGACGACGAAGCTCGAGACGCGCGACGGCGCAGAAGTGATAGTGGTCGAGATTGCCGATACCGGCGCGGGCATTGCGCCCGAGCTGTCACTTATACACAACTCCCAGCCCACCAGACACGACGTCATCTCGTATGCCCTCTTGTGC
>CAZSKP010000014.1:36084-113440 GCA_964607485.1 uncultured bacterium
CGCTGTCATTGCGCCCGAGTATCTCGCCCACGTCTTCGACCCGTTCTTCACGACCAAGTCCGACGGCACAGGGCTCGGCCTTCCGATTGTCAGAAGAATACTGAAAGCGCACGGCGGCTCGGTGGAAATATCAAGCGAAACGGGCCACGGCACGCGCGTAACCCTCACGCTCCCGCTCAACTCGGAGAACACGGAATGAATTCAGAGAAGATATTGCTCGTCGATGACGACTCAAGCCTGCGCAAGGTGCTCCAATTCAACCTCGAACAGGAAGGCTACACCGTCATCCCGGCCTCGGACGGGAAAGAGGCGCTGGAGCTGTACACCGAACACGAGCCCGCGCTGGTCATCACCGATATCAAAATGCCGGGAATGGACGGCATCGACCTGCTCAAGGAAATCAAGAGGCGCGACATCGAACAGCTCGTCGTCGTCATAACGGCCTTCGGGACGATCGATACGGCCATCGAGGCCATGAAGCTCGGTGCGTACGATTACATAACGAAGCCGTTCAACCGCGACGAGCTGAGGATGGTCGTGCGCAAGGCGCTCGAGCTCGAGCGGCTGCGCTCACGCGCCCGGCTCCTGGAAGCACAACTGGTCGAGCGCTTCAGCTTCGAGAACATCATCGGCGGAAGCTCGCGCATGGCGGAGGTGTTCGAAATGGTCCGGCGCGTCGCCCCCAGCGATGTGACCGTGCTCATCAAGGGGGAAAGCGGAACCGGAAAGGAGCTTATCGCGCGCGCGATCCACTACAACAGTCCCCGCTCGAAGGAGAATTTTGTCGCGGTCAACTGCTCGGCGATTCCGGAAAATCTTCTCGAAAGCGAACTGTTCGGACACAAGAAGGGCGCCTTTACTGGAGCGGTTGCCGACAAGGTCGGCAAGTTTGAGCTGTCCAGCGGGGGCACGATATTCCTCGACGAGGTGGCCGACCTGCGGTTCGAGCTCCAGGCAAAGCTGCTGCGCGTGCTCCAGGAGAAAGAAATCGAGCGCGTGGGCGATCCCCGCCCCATCAAGGTGGATATCCGCGTCATCGCCGCCACCAACAAGGACCTCGAGGCCATGCTGGCCGACGGGCAATTCCGCGAAGACCTCTATCATCGCATCAACGTCGTCCCGATACCGCTCCCGCCGCTGCGCGAAAGGAGCGACGACATTCCGCTCCTCGTGCATCATTTCAAGAACAAGTTCGGCGAGGCCGAATGCACGGTGGAGCCCGAAGTGCTGTCCGCCTTGAAGAGCTACCCGTGGCCTGGCAACGTGCGCGAGCTCGAAAACGTCGTCCAGCGCTCGCTCCTGCTGCGAAAGAATCCCGAGCGCCTGACCCTCGACGACCTGCCCGACCACATCCGCGGCGCCGCGACCGCAGCGCCGGAGCATCTGTTCCACATCCCCGACGAAGGGCTGAACCTCGAAGAGGTCGAGAAGGAGCTTTTGTCCTACAGCCTCCGAAAGCACAACTGGAACCAGACCCGCGCCGCCAAGTTCCTTGGCATCACCCGCCAAGCCCTGATCTACCGGATGGACAAATACGGCCTGAAATCCGAAAAACCCGACACGGCAGACCAGCCGGAAGAATGATTCATATCGGGACACGTCGCATATTGTCACGGCCCGGATTAGGCGAGCACGGGCTGTCGGAAGGCGAAATCGGGCCTCGTGCGGGTCAGTGGAGGGAAATTTCTTGTTGCAAACAAAAAATCAGTCGTGATATAATCGCGCGATTAGGGGAAAAACGGAGAGGACGAGGGTCCTTTGGCATATCTGGAAGCGACGCGAGACGGGGTCGTCCTCTGTGTTCGCGTTCAGCCACGCTCGTCGAGGAACGAGGTGGCAGGCGTGATGGGCGATTGCCTGAAATTGCGGGTAAACGCGCCGCCGGTCGAGGGAGCCGCCAATGAGGCGTGTCGTCAGTTCCTCTCCAAGCTGTTCGGAATCGCGAAAGGGCGCGTGAAGATACTGTCGGGCGCGAAATCCCGGCAAAAGCGCATCCTTTTGGAAGGCCTCGACGAGGGAACGGCCTCGGCTCGGATATCCGAATTACTGCAACGATAAGAGTAGCACTATTCCTCTGCCGGGAGAATAGTTGGGAAGGAGAACCGCTATTGCTCGATCTCAGGCGAACCATTCGGATATCCGAATTACTGCAACGATAAGAGTAGCACTATTCCTCTGCCGGGAGAATAGTTGGGAAGGAGAACCGCTATTGCTCGATCTCAGGCGAACCATTAATGAGACCAGCGCCGCAATCAAGAAGAGGGTCAGTATAAAACCGACAGTAGGCATCATTCTAGGCACCGGGTTGGGCGAACTCGTAAAGGAGATCAAGGGCAAAAAGTCTATTCCCTACGACGAGCTTCCGAATCTTCCCGTCTCCACGGTGAAAAGCCACGAGAATCAGATGGTCTTCGGCAAAATCGGGCAGAAAACCGTCGTCGCGATGCAGGGACGCTTTCACTACTACGAGGGATATTCGATGAAAGAGATCACGTTCCCCGTCAGGGTGATGAAGGCGCTCGGCATCAAGACGCTCGTCGTGTCGAACGCTGCCGGCGGAATGAATCCCGATTTCAAGGCCGGCGACCTCATGCTGATAACCGACCACATCAACCTGATGGGCGACAACCCGCTCATAGGCCCGAACGACGACGCGCTGGGGTCGCGGTTCCCCGACATGATCGAACCCTACGACGGCGCGCTCGCCCGGTTGGTGGAGAGAGTGGCCCTGGAGGAAAAGATACCGCTCAGGCGGGGCGTGTACGTCGCCGTCACCGGGCCGAACCTCGAAACGAGGGCCGAATACCGTTTTCTGAGAACGATAGGGGCCGACGCCGTTGGCATGTCAACCGTGCCCGAGGTCATCGTGGCCGTTCATGCCGGCCTACGGGTGCTCGGAATAAGCTGCATCACCGATGAATGTCTTCCCGACGCCTTGAAACCGGCGAACATCGAGATGATACTGAAGGTCGCCGCAGAAGCCGAGCCGAAGCTCAGCCGGCTCATAAGCGAGACAATCAAGTCCATGCGCTGAACGCGGGGGCGCCACTCGAAAAGGACGGGGAGGTCAGGGAAAAAGACATGGGAACCTTCATAGCCAGAGTTCTTCTGGTGGTATTCAGCGCCTCCATAGGGTATGTGATCGGCGGCACGTTCGAGCCTGTGGCGACGTGGCACTCGTTGCTCGGTTTGCTCATCGGCACCGTCGTCGCGTTCGCGGTGATAGCGATCGAATTCCTGATCAAGAAATTCTCGTTCGAAGGGCTTGTCGCGCCAACCGTCGGGATGATACTGGGGATGGTCATAGCCAGCTTTATTGTCCAATGGCTGGACCTCGTGGTCCCCACCGAATTCGTCCTGTTCCAGCAGGCCAGACACTTTTTAATGATCGCCCTCATGCTCTTCCTGGGCTACCTCGGCTTCTCCATCGGGTTCAAGCTGAAGGGTGACCTCAGAATACTCCCGGCCCCGCAGTTCGGACGGGGAGCGCTCAACGCGCCGAAAGTGCTCGATACGAGCGTGATCATCGACGGCCGCATAGCCGACATCTGCAAGCTGGGGTTCGTCGAGGGCACATTGGTCATCCCCCGCTTCGTCCTGAATGAGCTGCAAGGCATTGCCGACTCGCCCGAGCCGCTTCGGCGGACCCGCGGGAGGCGGGGCCTGGACATCCTCAACGAGATCCAGAAGCAGGTATCCATAGACGTTCGCATCAGCGAGGTGGACTTCTCCGACGTGCGCGAGGTCGATTCGAAGCTGGTCAGGCTGGCCAAACAGTTGAACGCCAAAATAGTCACGAACGATTTCAACCTGAACAAGATCGCCCAATTTCAGGGAATCGAAGTGCTCAACGTCAACGACCTGGCCAACGCGCTCAAGCCGATAGTGCTGCCCGATGAGGACTTCATCATCAAGATCATCAAGGAAGGCAAGGAGCCGGGGCAGGGAGTCGGCTACCTCGACGACGGGACGATGGTTGTGGTGGAAAGCGGCTCTAGGCTGATTGGGAGGGAAGTGAAGGTCACGGTCACAAGCGTTCTTCAGACCTCGGCCGGCCAGATGGTATTCACCAAGATCAAGTGAACCTCCCGCGCGTCGCTCGCGCACCCGCCGACCCGCATCCCCCGCCGTGAAACAGCGCCAGGGCATACGTTTATCCGTCTGAGAGACGGGACAATACCGGATGCGCGCCGTAGCCATAATACCAGCCGCCGGACGCGGAGAGAGGATGCGGTCGCCGACCCCCAAGGCGCTCACGCCGCTGCTGGGCAGGCCTCTCCTCGCATGGACTCTCGAACCAATCATCGACGTCGGCCTTTTTTCTGAGATCCTCATAGCATGTCCGCCCGAACAGAGGGACCTCGTCGGCCGAGTTCTGAGTGAAGAGATCAATGCCGGGGCGAGCGCGAGAGCGGTTGCCGGAGGCGAAACAAGGCAGGACTCGGTCGCCAACTGTCTCCGGGAAATTTCGGTCCAATGCGACCTGGTGGCGATTCACGACGGAGCCCGGCCGCTGTTGACCCCTCAGCTCATGCTGGACGTTCTCGGCCGAGCGGGCGAGACGGGCGCGGCAATAGCCGCCGTCCCGTGCAATGACACCGTCAAACTCTGCGATGAGGACGGTGTTGTGTCTGAGACCCTCGACCGGTCGCGCCTTCGGCTGGTGCAGACGCCCCAGTGCTTTCAACACGACCTGCTCGTCCGCGCGCATGAAAAAGCGCGCCGAGAGGGATACACCGCCACCGACGACTCTGCCCTCGTGGAACGCGCGGGCGCGTCGGTGCACGTCGTCATGGGCTCATACGAAAACATAAAGGTGACAACCCCCGAGGACATCCTGTTTTGTGAGGAAGTCCTCAAGCGGAGGCAGGTCTGATGCGAGTCGGCCTCGGGTTCGACATACATCGCCTCGCCAAGGGCGACGGCGTCGTGCTCGGAGGAGTGAAGATACCCTTCGAGAAGAAGTTGATTGGCCACTCTGACGCCGATGTGCTCTGCCACGCGCTGATAGACGCGCTCCTCGGCGCGGCGGGCCTCGGCGACATCGGCCAGCATTTCCCCGACACCGACCCGAAGTACAAAGGCGCCTCGAGCATCGGACTTCTGAGGCAGGTGGCCGCCGAAGTCCGGTCCGCAGGCTACGGGATCTGCAACGTCGATGCAGTCGTCGTCGCCGAGGCGCCCCGACTGTTGGAACATAGGGCGAATATACAGGGCACGATCGCGGAGGCGCTGGCCGTCGAGGTTTCGCGCGTGAGCGTGAAGGGCAAGACGGCGGAGGGAATCGGCCCAATCGGAGCCGGCGAGGCAATCTGTGTGCATGCCGTCGCGCTGCTCGAAGAGGCGAAATGACGGAAGTCAGGGTAAGATTCGCGCCAAGTCCCACGGGCTATCTTCACATCGGTGGAGCGAGGACCGCCCTCATAAACTGGGCGTTTGCCAGGCAAAACGGCGGCACGTTTGTGCTCCGGATCGAGGATACCGACGCCGAGCGTTCGACCGAGGCCTCGTTCGAGGCGATGACCGCATCGCTCAAGTGGCTCGGCCTGGAGTGGGACGAGGGAACGGAGAAAGGAGGCCCCCACGGCCCGTACCGCCAGTCGGAATGTTTTCAGATGTACGAGAGCGAGGCGGCGAAGCTGCTCGAGGCCGGGAATGCTTACCACTGCTACTGTCTGCCCGAGGAGCTTGAGCAGCGGCGCAAGCTGGCGTTGAGCGAAGGCCGCACGTCGGGCTATGACAACCGGTGCCGGCTTCTCTCTTCGTCTCAGAAGGAAGAATTCGTCCGGGAAGGACGCCGGCCGGTCGTCAGGTTCCGCGTCCCAGACGCGCAGGCGGTCTTCGTTGACGACATGGTGCGAGGCCGGGTGCGTTTCGATCCCGGGACAATAAGCGATTTCATCATCCTGAGGGCCGACGGCAGACCGACTTTCCATTTCGCGAATGTGCTCGACGACGTGCGGATGCGCATTACGCACGTTATCAGGGGCGACGACCATCTGCCCAACACACCGAGGCATGTGCTGCTGTACAAGGCGCTGGGCGCGGAGCCGCCCCGTTTCGCGCACCATTCTCTCATCCACGGCCCCGATGGCGCCCGCCTGAGCAAGCGGCACGGGGCGACCGCCATCGAGGAGTTCAAAGAGGCGGGCTACCTGCCGGAGGCGCTTGTAAACTGGTTTGGGCTGTTGGGCTTTGCGCCTCCCGACGGTCAGGAGGTGTTCGGGCTGCGCGAGTTTGCGCAGCACCTCGACCTGCCCGCGCTGGGAAAGAGCGCCGCCATCTTCGACCGCGCCAAGCTGGACTGGCTCAACGGAATCTACATCCGCAACATGTCCTCGGACAGGCTCTGGAAGCTCTGCGAACCGTACCTGACCAGGGCCGGGTACGACGTGACCGGATACTCGGAACAGTCGCTCGCCAATATCGTCGATTCGATAAGGCGCAACATGACGGTGCTGCCGGACTGCGTCGAACAGGCGGCGCCGTACTTCAGGCCCATCGAGGAGCTGCTCGAGCCCGATGCGCGCGAATACCTGAAATCGACCCCGGCCGCGCGCGAGGTGGTCGCCGCCTTTGCCGAGGAGTTGAAGAACAGAAATTCTCTCGCGCCGGAAGACATACGAGCAATCGGCAAAGCCCTGCAAAAGAAGGTTGGAGCAAAAGGTAAGGACCTGTACATGCCCATACGCATCGCCGTTACGGGCAGAGTGCACGGACCCGAACTCACACACGCGCTTCCGTTGCTCGGCACGGCGGGCTGCCTGCGTCGTATCGAAAGAATTCAAGCGACGGTCTGGTAAGATTGCACCGGAAAATTTGCTTGCATTCCCGAAAAGGCTCTGATAGAATTACGCCGTTTATTATCGAAGGGGATGTCGGCCGGAGGCCAATCGCCTCGGGGTGAATCCTTCTCTTTCGAGCACTAACTAGAATGGGATATGTTTTGCATGGATGGGGGTGGCTTGCATTGACAAAACAAGAACTCATCGATATCGTCTCCGAAAAAGGCGGCCTCACAAAGAAAGAGACCGGCGCGGTGCTTGATATAATCCTCGACACCATAACCGAGAGCATGAAGCGGGGGGAAAAGGTGGCCCTCGTTGGGTTTGGCACGTTCGAGGCTAAGACGCGGAAGGCCCGCGAAGGCCGTAACCCGGCAACCGGCGAAACCATTCAGATCGCGGCTCGCACCGTTCCCTCATTCAAGGCCGGGCGCGCGCTCAAAGAGGCATTGGCATAGTTCCGACCCCCCGGCCCGCAGAGTCCCGTCGGTCCAGGATGCGGAAGTGATTGGGGTGCTGCCCATGTTCGGAGGCTACGGATGGATGGGAAAGCCCCAAAGAAGATATACTTCTCCATTGGCGAAGTCAGTGCAATGACAGATGTTCCGCAGCACGTCCTTCGTTACTGGGAAGAGGTTTTTCCGTCTCTGAGACCCCCGAAGAGGCGGAGCGGAACCCGCGCCTACCGACAGCAGGACATCGAAAAAGTGCGCCTCATCAGGCGGCTTCTCTATAAGGAGGGCTACACCATCCGGGGCGCCCGCAAGCGTCTGCGGGGGGAGATGGCGGAACACGAAAAGGCGGAGAAATTCAAGTCGTTCTCCGCCGCGCTCACCGACATCGAAAAAAGTCTGGAAAATATCATAGAGATCCTCGACTCCGACCGGTAGGCCCGCCCGCGACGACCGCATTATTGTCCGGTTTGCGGGTGCTTGAATTTTCCTTTCCTTTAGAGTAAGATAATAATATGCGGGAAGCTCGCCGGAGGTTGCTCGGGGTGGGCACAGCGGGGCGGCTTCTCTGCTAGAAATTCGGGGCGTGGCGCAGTTGGTTAGCGTGCTTGACTGGGGGTCAAGAGGTCGCTGGTTCAAATCCAGTCGCCCCGACCACGCAACTATTTGAGAATAGGCCACTTATGAAGCTATGTAAGGAGCCTTTTCTGCTTTTTCTCCCCACCGTGTGGCCCAAGTCGTGGCGCACAAAACTGCCATATATCGCATTTAATCTCATTCTTTGCAACCAATCGCGCCTGCTTGACCGGATGTCAAGCAGGCTCATGCAACCTCGTTGCGTAACTCAGGCATTGGGAGGGCGTATCTGTTAAGAAAAGCTTACCTGCTACCACCATTATTTGACGCTACAATTAACCAGGATTTCCTTGCTGAAACGTAAGCCAGCATGATATGAATATGACCAAGCGTGTACTCGTAGTGCAGATTGGTCGTCAGGTGAAAGCCGTATATCATATCCTCCTTCCTGGAGTGCATCCGTAACTAGAGGTAAGTAATGCTACGAGTTCATGAGGTAGAGTTGTCCCAACTGAGGCCTTGGGAGGACAACCCGAGGCTAAACGACCGAGCGGTTGACTCAGTCGTCCGCAGCATCCGCACCTTCGGCTTCAATGTTCCGATTCTTTGTGACCAGAATCTGACAATCATCGCAGGCCACACGCGCTGGAAAGCCGCGAGGCA
This sequence comes from uncultured bacterium, assembly GCA_964607485.1. Classification (GTDB taxonomy): domain Bacteria; phylum Abyssobacteria; class SURF-5; order SURF-5; family SURF-5; genus CAZSKP01. The sequence continues at coordinate 44,561 of CAZSKP010000014.1, forward strand.
AATGGGGCTGGAGGCGGTCCCTGTGATCGTTCTCAAGATGTCGGACTCGGAGAGGCGAGCATTTTCAGTAGCGGACAACAAGACGGCCGAGATCGCCGACTGGGATTTTTCAAAGCTCCGGGAGGTTCTGGAAGAATTGAGTTCAGAAAACGTTATTCTGGAGAATCTGGGTTTCAGCGAAGAAGAGTTGCGTCGATTTCTCGGGGACGCGGGTGAGGATGAGGATGAACTTCCAGAGGTTGAAGGCGATCCGCAAACGAAAGAAGGTGACCTTATAGTTCTCGGCCCTCATCGTTTGCTGTGTGGTGATTCAAGAGACGCAAGAATGGTCGATGTTTTGACACAAGGGGAGAAAGTTGACCATGTGTTTGGAGGGCCACCGTATTTCAACCAGCGAGACTACGCCCATTGGGATGAATATTCGCAATACCTGCTCGACATGCGAAAGATCATCGATAACTGTCGCGACATACTCAAGGACGGTGGTGTGCTCATGTGGAACATAGCAAACGAGTGCGCATCGCATCGCGATCACACGAGCCACCATTCCATATTGATGGAGGAATCGGGATTACGTTATTTGGATACCATCATATGGTCAAAGCAAGGTGCCAATTACGCCATCCCAAGGAATTTTCATATTCGGCGCAATCGCTGTTACTATCCAGATCTCAAATGGGAAGCGCTACTTGTATTCCAGAAATCGGGCGATATGCCAAGAATGACGCATGAGGGCGTTGAGTACATGTCGGAGTACCACACTGATGTCTGGGAGATACCGGCCGTCACGAATCAACTGGAAAAATACGGACATCCAGCTGTGTGTCCCGTGGAAATACCATACCGTTCTCTCCAGGCCTACACCGGAAGTAAAGCAAGTGTCTTTGAGCCTTTCGGCGGCTCCGGGACAACCTTGATTGCGGCCGAGAAAGCGTCACGGCGTGCATTTGTTATGGAAAGAGATCCCTTTTACTGTGATATAATTACTAAACGCTGGGGAAATATGACAGAAGAAAAGGCAAATCGACTGCACATCGTCCTATCATAGCGGGAGGCATGCGAGAATGCCACATGAGATTCGGGAACTTTTGGTAAAGACAGATGCACCGGAGCCGTCGCTTCCGGCCGAGTACCAACCAGTTCGGCCGGAAGGGTTTGACATCGCGCGGATCGTCCTGGCCAAAGGAAGCCTGAGCACGCCCGAGCGCAAGCGCTTTGTTGAACGTATCTGCACTCTTTACCCGTCAGCGTCACTTATCGATCGCTCGAATCTCCCACACAACCGAGTCGATCTCGCCGAGGCCGACCCAGTCGCGCTCCATAACGAGGGGAAACGAACGCTTGTTCTTGGTGAACTCAAGAGCGCAGTGCGCAAGAGCGAGGAAGAAGGCAACACCTGTCCCAACTACTGGCACTTCTCCGTGTACGGCTACTGCTTCTATGGTTGTTCTTATTGTTACCTATCCGGCACACGCGGCATCTGGAACTCGCCGACGGTCAAGATATATGTCAATCTGCCGGAGATCCTTGCGAGAATCGACCGCGTCGCAAACCGCTTTAAGCATCCAACAGCGTTCTACCACGGCAAGCTTCAAGACGGTCTGGCGCTTGATCCGCTTACAGCCTACTCAACAGTTTTGGTTCCCTTCTTTGCACAGCACCCATTCGCCCGACAGATAATACTCACCAAGAGCGACGCTACTGGAAGACTTCTCGACCTGGATCATAACGGCCGCACGATACTTTCCTGGAGCCTCAATCCGCCGGAGATTGCTGAACGATTCGAAGCGAACGTCCCTTCGATAGAAGCACGGATCACGGCAATGCAAAAGGTCTCGGAGACAGGCTACACCGTACGCGCAGTCATCATGCCGCTGATCCCGGTTCCTGGCTGGCGGGAAAAGTATGATCGATTCATTCGCGATTTGCTCTCGCGCATGCCGATCCAACGTCTCACACTCGGCGGGATCTGCAGCTACAAGAATGCAGTGAGACTTATGGAGCAAAAGCTCGGCACAGAGAATGCAATCTCCAACCACATAGTCAACGATAAAGCAGGCGACGGCCGCGCGCGTTATGATCCTGCGCTTCGGGTCCGCATGTATATGCATCTGCTTCGAACAGCGAAAGAAATGCAGCCGGACCTTGAGTTCGCGCTCTGCCTTGAGGACCAGGGCGTTTGGAGAACAGTTAACGAAGAAGTGCGTTTGGGGAGCTGTAACTGCATTCTGTAGTAATAGTGAGTCATCAAGGAAAGAGGAATACCCGGATGAGCGAAGACCTTTACGTGGAGAAGCTGGCACACTTCAAGGAAAACGAGAAGCCCGAGGCAGTGCTCCTTATCGCAGACGAACCGAATCTGGTCAAGATCGTCGTGTCGTGGACGAATACAAGGGTCAGGTGTGCGCAGAAGCTCAGTTGTCTCCGCGGCGACTCGGAGAGCGAGGTTTGGGAATGGCTCTGGAAGAACGCAATCTACTCACGCAAGGAACTAATTGCCAAGAGCTCTCTCCCCGAGCACGGTTTCGACAGGAAAATGATTCCTTTGATAGGCAACCGGGTGCTGTATCCAGACGGCACGGTTAATTCTTTCGTACAACGCTATCTCCGAGACCGCGTCAGGAAGCTGTTCGACGCCAAGCCCAAGAGACCGAGGAATAAATAGCCTTATTTGAGGTCCGATTCGGGATACGTATTGTGAGTGCGCGGGTTCTCAGGTGTTGGATGCAGAAATTAGTAGTGTCAAGAATTTTCTCTAAAAAGGCTCCGTTCTTTGGTTCTTGGGTTTGGGATGCGAAGCGAATCAGCGGCAGACGTTGTGGGAATGTGGATTACCCGAAGGGTTATCCAAGTGAGGTGGGAAGGCATGGCTTTCCTGGATCACATTCAAGATTAGCAATAAGCACTTGACTGTCTTGATAAGGGAGGTGTTATCAATAAAATGTGAGAGGCGGAACTTGACTGTGGCCTAAACTGTGGCCCATGCCACTGTGTTTTCTACGTTTTTCTGCAAGCGGGTGCAATTCTTCTGATTTTGCAACTTAAAAACTTGCAATCATTTGCGAAGTAGTACAATTTGCTGCAGAAGATCGAGAATATTCTGGGGGTCAAGAGGTCGCTGGTTCAAATCCAGTCGCCCCGACCAGACGTAAGTAATTGTGTTTTCAGCCACTTAGACACTGTTAATCTGAGTGGCTGTTTTCTTTGCTCAAACTTGACTGTGTACCAGGTGTGTACTAAGCTGTGTCTCAGAGGAAGGTCACGATGATTGCAAACCTTAACGAACTTCAATTCATATTTGCCGGGAGACCCACCCCCGGCACAATAAGATTCTGTTGGCAACGTGTTCACGACAACACGGAGGTAATTAATTATGACCTTCATTCTAACTTAATGACTGGTACCGTCGGTAGGGGCAGGGCAGAGCCTCCGAAAGACTCAAGACGAAGTTGGTCAACTGAATTTTCGGTTCAATGAACATTACAAATTCTCGTCCTGAATCCACCCTTGTCATTTCTCGGTTTTCAAGCAGCCATTGCCCGTCACCCGTTTGTCAAGAAATTTCTCCGGCAATTCTGAGAAATAAACTTGCATCTTCGTCTTTATATCTTTCCCTTATAGACAGTATTTCATCCTTAATCGCCAAAAAGGCATCGACCACAGCGGGATCAAAATGGTTTCCCCGTCCTTCTTCGATAATGGCAAATGACTTTTCAAGGGAGAAAGGTTCCTTATAAGGCCGCTTGGAAGTCAGAGCGTCAAAAACATCTGCTATGGCTACGATTCGACCAACTCCTGGGATTTCCTTTCCTTTAAGACCTCTTGGATATCCACTTCCGTCCCATTTTTCATGGTGGGTAAGGGCGACCACTTCCCCTAGCCTAAGGTATCCCGCTTTCGCTCCTTCAAGAATCTTTCCTCCAAATGTCGTATGTTGTTTCATGATTTCCCACTCATCCCGATCAAGCTTTCCCGGTTTTAGCAGTATCCGATCCGGAATGCCGAGCTTTCCAACATCATGCATAGGGGCAGCATAGAGAATCCGTCGGATCACATCCTCACTCAGTCCCATTTGTCTGGCTACAGCCGCTGAGTAATGACTCATTCTCTTAATATGGGCACCCGTATCTTCGTCTTTATATTCGGCCGCACGGGTCAATCGGTAGATGGAATCAAGGGAGAATGCTTCGAGATTCTGAAAGGCCTGCCGCAGCTGTTTCGTTCGTTGTTCAACCTCTTCCTCAAGTAGTCGGTTCTGATTGTAAAGAGCAAGATGTGTGTGTACCCTCGCCAGAACAATTGGAGCGGACACTGGCTTGGTAATATAGTCTACTCCTCCGGCTTGAAAACCACGGCGTTCATCTTCCTGTCCTCCCATAGTTGTGACAAAAACAACAGGAATTCTTGAAGTCTCCGGGTTGGCCTTCAACCGCTTGCAGGTGTCATAACCATTCATCTCAGGCATCATGACGTCAAGGAGAATGATATCCGGTTTGACTTTTGTCGCCACGTCAAGTGCCTTCGCACCATCTTTGGCAAAAGACAGCTGATACTGGTCCTGCAATATTGCCCCCAGCAATTGCAGATTGTTTGGCTCATCATCCACCACGAGGACCTTCCATTTATCGTTTTTCATATTATCCCTCCAAATCTATATTCAGGCTGCTAGTGAGGTTGACTGTTTCTCGTTTAGCTTCGTCAAAATCAAACCTTTCCACATGTTTCACAATGGGATATAGCTGATCCTGCAAGAGATATTTCTCAAGCTCAGACAAGAACGGTTGAATAGCGTATGGACTGAACTGGTCGAATGCAGCCAGCATTTCGGCGAAAAGCTCTTTCAAGCGAGGCACGTCCATTTCTTTCTTTGGCATTTCTTGCACGTCTTGTTCTGCTTTCAACTGTCCGATGGAAGCGACTGCACTATTGAGTGCCGCAGCAAGCGCCGGGAGCCGGTCCTTTGCATCGCCAATGCGTTTCTTCTTGATGGCATCACTAATGTGGATTACGACATTAGCCACTTCTGTTATCCACAAATTGCCTGCCACCCCCTTAAGCGCATGGACATAACGGTAAGCGCCATCTGTATCGCCTTCGTCAAAAAAGCGGCTCAAATCGGCGGCAGCGTTGCCGTAATCGCACGAGAATACCAGCAATGCCTTAGCATAGGCTTCCGGATTCTGCCAGTGCTGTATGCCTTTTTCTATATCGACGCCATCAAGAGGTGGCAGTTCCAATACGGATTGGGGTCCGGTATCTGGTTGAATTTGCACAACCATTTCGCCCACGCCTTCCGGGACCACGTCTTCCATTGTTCTAAAAAGCTTGCTAAAATCGATCGGCTTGGCCACAACAGCATCCATTCCCGCTTCGAAACACTTGTCCTTTTCCCCTTTCATTATGCTGGCTGTTATGGCGATGACCGGCATATGTCCTCCGGTGCCGGCCTCCAGAGCGCGAATACGTGCCGTAGCCTCAAGCCCGTCCATTTCTGGCATCTGTACATCCATGAGAACGACATCGATCTTCTCTCGCAAAAAAGCCTCCACGGCCTCACGGCCATTGCGGGCCACCGTAACCTTGTGACCCTGCTGCTCGAGGCGAATTTTGGCTAGGGCAACATTCGTTGCCATGTCTTCAGCCAATAATACCTTGAAACCTCGTCGAGAACTTGGCGAAACAGCTCTGCCTGGAACGACAAACAGATCAGCCTCTTCCGGAACTAGGTCGGTAGGGGTCATGTTGACCGTGAAATGAAATGTGCTTCCTTTACCCACCTCGCTCTCCGCCCAGATCCGGCCTCCCATCAGCTCAACCAACTCCCGCGCAATGGTGGTGCCCAGACCGGTACCGCCAAACCGGCGCGTAGTCGAAGTATCGGCCTGGGTAAACGGTTCGAATATCCGGCTCAACTCGTCAGTCGAGATGCCAATCCCCGTATCCTCGACCATGAAATGAAGTTGACCTTCCTCCTCAGCGGGAAGCAGTCGCATGGACACACTGCCCCTTTCCGTAAACTTGAGAGCGTTGCCCACCAGATTGATAATGATCTGCCTGAGGCGCAACGGGTCACCAATAAACGCTCCCGACAAAGATGGGTGAATATCAAGCTGCAGCCCAAGTCCTTTCTCCCGCGCTTTCATGTTCATCGTCGCATGAATTTCCTGCATCAATCGGAGTATACTGAAAGGACGATGTTCAATGGTCAACTTGCCGCTTTCCATTTTGCTGATATCAAGGATATCGTCTATCAATCTCAGGAGACCACTAGCGGAGATTTGTGCGATAGTGAGATGCTTGCGCTGATGTTCCGGTAGCGATGGGTCTTCCAATACCAGTTCCAAGAAACCGAGAATGGTATTCATCGGCGTTCGAATCTCATGGGACATGTTGGCCAGAAAATTGCTCTTGGCCGCATTGGCCATTTCGGCCTGGACAGTGGCGAGCTCAGATTTCTTGCTCGCCTCTTCCGCCTCCTCACGCGCCTTGACCAACTCCGTCACGTCAACGAAAGACGCGATGCCGCCTGTGACTTCACCCGAGGTGTCGCGAATAAGAGTGGCGTTCTTTAGAATCGTCAGGCGACGGCCATCCTTCGTGACGATCATGCATTGCCTGCGAAAAATGGGCTCTTTGGACTCAAGGACACAAAGCCCGCACTCCATCATGCACGACTCGCCCGACAGAATATTGCAGTGTTGGCCAACTGCTTCTTTCTCGCTAAAGCCTGTCAGCCGGCAAAACTCGCGGTTGACACTGGTGATGGTCTTGTCAGCGTCAACCGTGAACATTGCGGTGGCCGCCGTATCCAGAATATGTTGCTGGAATTGGTTAATACGCAGGATTTCCGCACTCGCCTGTTCATGCTCAGCGGTCTGATAAGCCAAGCGCTGCGCCCCCAGTCCGATTCCAGACAGCCCGATCATCAAAAACAGGGCATGGCCAATATATACCCCTCTAGTATGAGATTTCTTGATTGCCCACAGGGGTGCCATAGGTATTGAGATGCTTATTCCTCCACGTATGTCTCCCTCCCGGTACCCTTGTACGGCATGGCATTGTAGGCACTCCTTTGTAGTAATTAATGGGCGCATCAAACGCATATAAGCCTTGCCTTCTATTTCTTCGATCGAACTAACTTCTTCCATTCCTTGTTCGAAAGCTTTTAAAGCCTGGATCTCCCAGGCGTCCGGCGCATTCTCCGGACGTATGGGATCAATGCTCGTAATATGGCCAATGGAACCATACTCTTCATGGCCCAACTCATGAACTTGGCGAGTCATATAAGCCGGATTGATTTTAGTCAGCCGGGTTCCCGAAGAAGTAGTGATTTCGCGCTCTGACGCCTTGAGGTAGGGATTAGGAGTTGCTATCTCAGATACCGGCACATAGACACCCCCATGTTTCGCATTCCATTCACGATAGACAACGTCTTTCTGATGCAGCGCTCTGGCCTCAGTGCGGGCCATAGAAAGGATTTCCTGTCTCGAAAGGTGGACATTCCAACCCAGTGATATCGCGACGATAACTGTCCAAACTGCCGCCATGATCCAACCGACTCGCTTCCATTGAATCGGATACGCGCCTGTCCCTTCTAGCTTGTCCATTGTTGTGCTTCCTTCACTTTTTCGTCCAAGTCAGGAATGTGTTCTTTTTGGCAACTCGGGCAAAGGGTAATTCTGTCTTTAGATACGAGAAAGAAAATTCTAAATCTTAGCACCTGGTATAAAGGATGCTCTGCAAGATCGGAAGCATATTTGCTCCCAGTCTTTTCCTCGTTTCGATAAGCCTCCATCTTGGCGCAGCCGTTGACAAATAGGATTGCCGCCGTATCCAGTGTCGCTGGAGTTGGCTAATACGCAGGATTCCCGCATTCACCTCATGCCCCCCTCATCAAAAGAGATTAGGTAATTTGCGTAAATACACTTCACCCTCTCCCCCAACAAATAGATGCATCATGCGTGCCATGTCCAGGCACCATTTCTGCAAGAAATCTCAAAGGCGATTTAACATATTGAAATAACAGTTGTTACATTTAGGGGAACAGGGGCGGTCGGGGCTTGAATATAAATGGGTTGGGTGAGCTAGAATGTACATTATTGCTCGCTTTCTGCAAGCAATAAAGGATAATGCATTTTACCAAGAGTAAGATCGGGATAGAGTGCTCGGGGAGACATCTTCCACCCGTCCAATTATGGCGGTGATTGCCAGCTTGTGGCTGCACAAGCCATGTCACGGCAATATGTTATAAATATCACTGGGGGGGGCAAGAGGTCGCTGGTTCAAGTCCAGTCGCCCCGACCACATAACCATTTGAGCTGAGGCCGCTCAGAGAATCACCTGAGTGGCCTCATTCCTTCTGGATTTGACAAGTGCGGCCGTTATGGATCCTTAGTTGACAACCGACGAGAAGAATTGAACTCAGCGTGCGAGGTAATGCCGATTGGGTTCTTTCAAGTTGGCCTCGGGTCAGCAGTGGTACGGTTTTTCGGGGACAATCTATGACTTCTCCAGGCACCGGAGGGCCTAAGGCCCAATGTCACCAATTTCCTGTTCCCTTTCTTTGGCCCACTCAATTTGAGAATCCTTGATTCTGGCAGCGACTGTTTCTGCCGCCAAGCGATGGCCTTCCGGCGACCAATGCGGGTCATTTTTCAGGAAGAGAGAAAAGGGTTCGGGATGACCACGGAAGATTGGGGTAAGATCTATGCATGGAACGTCCAGGGCGGCGCATACCTCCGCCAGACGTTTTGAGGGGCGGTCCCAGTCGATATCCTCTGACTCCGGATCCAACCCTGCATATCTGATACTGATGTCGAATATTTCCCTATCCGCATCCTCTTTTTTTGGAACGTAGAGCACGATTAAGCGTCCTCCACCTTCCATTGCCGATTCCTTCATGCGTGAAACCAAGAGACGCACCACGTCCCAAGCAAGGTCCATCTCAGGAGAGGGAGGACCATAGATGTCCACTATCGAAAAATCCATTGCGTCTTTCTTTGCAGGCCCCACTTGAGAAGCATCATCAGAAGGCTGATGCCTTGCCCTCAAAGCATTCGCCCGCCGTTGTAACTCGCGTTTGTCCTTCAGAATCCTCAGCCGGTACTCAATGAATCCGAATAGCCAGCTGTTATGACGAAACCACTGGGTTATCGGCGAACTGAGCACTTTCTTGACGGGTCGATTTCCTATCCGTAAGGTACCGTCCTCTGCAATCACGGCCACGGGGCGCGTGCCCTGTTGGTCATCGAAGTTATCCCTGAGGTCGTTCCAGACAAAGGCAAGCATGGTCAGGTCGGGCTTATATCGCACGCCTTCCATCTGGAGACGCACTAATTCCTGCACAGTGCTATAACCGCTGACTCCCAGGTTGATGGTCTGAGTGTCAGGAATCAATTCCTGAAGAATCGTGGAAAATGTATCTTCGTTATCCACTCCGAATCCCCACATGAAACTGTCACCCAGCACAACGATGCGTCGGGTTCCGAGAGGCTTTGCGAAATCTTTCTCGCTGTCCCGGAGCCCCCGGCTGTTGTTAGCTACATGCACGTCGAATCCTCCCGGAAGAAAGAAGCGCGCATTAATATTGGGCAAACCCACCCACCCTGCATCAGGGTCGCTGCGGTGCAACTTCGCCGTCGAGATGACCATTATCCTGGGCTTCACAAGTCGTATGGCCCCTTCCAATATCAACAGGACAAGAATCGTGCTGATGACAACCAACGAAAGACGTTCCACCCACTGTCTCATAAGCTACGCTATCGTTCTTGTGTCGGTTAGTGGAAAGGATGTGCTTTTACCGATGATTATTATTGATATTACCGTCGCCATGAGCCTGCCTAATCCAACTCGAAGTCCTCTTTCCAATCGTGTGTTTCCTCCCACGTCGGCTGGGACGATTTGTCGAAGAGGTAATTCTCCATCACGAGGTAATCCATTTCCGTCCGCATGAAACAACGGTAGGCTTCCTCGGGAGTGCACACGATGGGCTCGCCGCGCACATTAAAACTCGTATTGATCAGTACCGGGCAGCCCGTGTGTTTCTTGAAGGTATGAACAAGTTCCCAATAGCGTTCGTTGGTCTCACGATTCACGGTCTGTATTCGCGCCGAGTAATCGATGTGTGTGACGGCCGGGATGTCGGAGCGGCGGTAATAGAGGCGCTCGAAAAGCGGCAGGTCGTGGTAACCATTCGGCAATGGGTTGAGGCGGTCGGCCCTTACCGGCGCGACGAGGAGCATGTACGGCGAAGGTCGGTCAAGCTCGAAATAGTCTGCGCAATCTTCTTCAAGCACGGAGGGCGCGAATGGCCGGAAACCCTCACGATACTTGATCTTCAGGTTGAGTCGCTTTTGCATGTCGGGGTCTCGCGGGTCCCCGAGGATGCTACGATTGCCCAATGCCCTTGGGCCGTATTCCATGCGCCCCTGGAACCATCCGACAACGTTCCCTGCCGCCAAGAGCCGGGCTACTTCCTCACAGAGGAGTCGAAAATCCGGGTAATGGCGGTACGGCGCTTCGAACCTTCGGGCAACGCGCACGATGTCGGCTGAGCCATACTCGGGCCCCAGCAAAGAGCCTTGCATTTCGTCATGTCCGGGTGTGGGACAGCGCTTCTCATCTTTCCATATGTGCCAGGCCGCCAGCGCAGCCCCCAATGCGCCGCCGGCGTCGCCCGCAGCCGGCTGAACCCACAGATTCTTGAAAAGCCCGCGGCGCAGCAGCTTCCCATTGGCGACACAGTTGAGCGTCACTCCTCCCGCGAGCGCGATATTATCCGAGCCAGTCAGTTCAAGTGCCGTGGATGCGAGTCGCAGAAAGATTTCCTCCGTCACGTGCTGTATTGCCAACGCGAGGTCCATGTAGGACTGAGTGAGTTGGCCATTCAAGGGTCGTGGCGGAATGCCAAACAGTGCCTCCCATCGGTCGTCGTGACACATGGTGAGACCGGTGGCATAGTTGAAGTACTCCATGTTCAACAGTATTGACCCGTCTTCGCGCAAGTCAACCAATTCGTCCAGAATCTGTTGCCGATACCGTTTGGTCCGGTCACTCTCCGGGTTGCCATAGGGGGCGAGGCCCATGAGCTTATACTCGCCGCTGTTGACTCTGAAACCGCAGTAGTAAGTAAATGCAGAGTAAAGGAGCCCGAGAGAATGAGGAAAATGCAATTCCTTGAGAATCCGAATCTCTTTTCCGCTGCCCTTCCCGATAGTCGTCGTGGCCCACTCTCCTACCCCGTCGATTGTCAAGATTGCCGCTTCCTCAAACGGTGAAGGGAAAAAAGCACTGGCTGCGTGGGAAAGGTGGTGCTCGGGGAATAATAGCGTTGGGTTGCCGTCACCCAGCTTGGCCAACTCCTTCTTCAAGAGCTGGCGCATGAGCAGTTTCTCCTTGATCCAAACGGGCATGGCCGAAAGGAAGCTCTGCAGCCCCTTTGGAGAAAAGGCGTGATAGGTTTCAAGCAGTCGTTCGAATTTGATGTAGGGCTTATCGTAGAACGCGACGGCGGTCAATTCGGCAGGAGTGACATTCCCCTCCGCGAGCACGTAAGCTGCCGCTCGAGTGGGAAATGAGGCATCGTACTTCTTCCTGCTGAAGCGCTCCTCCTGGGCTGCGGCTATGATGTTGCCGTCAATGATCAATGCGGCAGCGCTGTCGTGATAGTAGGCCGATATGCCCAAAATTGCTGATCGCATCAGCCACTTAGTTCTTCCCGCACGCTTCGAGCCGTGATTGCTTCCGGGCTGTTCCACATTGTTGCCGATCTTGAGGTACAAAAAGACAGGGGGATTTTCCTGGGGCAAGTACCACTGGTTCTCTATAAGCGGAAGGCGGCATCAGAATATTGTGTAAATAAAGGGGGCAATCGCCGAGCCACTGGTGAGGAGAATCAAGGCGCCGAACAGCAACAGACTCAGAATGATCGGGAGCAACCAGAACTTCTTTCTGACTCTCAGATATCCCCACAAATCGCTCAGGAGCTCCATAATCTTTTCCCACTTGGAGAAACTAATAAGGTCGTTCGATATCTTCGGGTCCGTATCTATGGTCGCGCGTGGTAAAGACAGAGGTCTTTCCCTTTTTCCACTGATTCTTCCGCATAAGGTCGGAACCGCCCATCCGCCGCACCGCCCCCAGCGGAGTTACCACTCCGTAAAAGAGCACTGTCAGGACCACTCTTGAGACTATCGTACCCATCAGATGGGCAATACCAAACCAGACTTTCGCCGGATAGAAGAAAAGGTTTGGCCACACCATATCAGCTACCAGGAGCAGCATCGCCAGAAGCAAGAACCTTGGATGCTCTCCGAAGTAAGCCACGAAAAGGCAAATCAGGACTAATGCCATGCCTGTGTCTTTAGACTGGTCCCGACTTGTGATTTCGCTCGTGTTCCCTTTTCTCATGAAAAGAAAAGTTTCCCCCCTTAGCCGAGGATTTGCGCGTATATTATATAGAGAGCTTCTGAAGCCTGTCAACTAACTGAGGGGTGGTCATAATGACACTTCTCCGAGGAGATGTGGACTTGTGTAAATCGTATGTATCAAAAAGATGCAGTTGTTGTATGGAAGGCGCAAGAAATGGGGGGGGGAAAGGTCTTCTTCTGGAAAGGTTAGTATTCTTCACTTGGGCATAGTGCCGCTTTTGGCAAAGCGAAAATAGACACCCAGTCCCGCATACGCACGCATCAAAATGGTAATGACACAGATTCTCATCGCTTCTTGACAATATGTTGAATCAGCTCGATTCATCCTGCGTCCTCGGGCTTGCATTCGAGCCGGGCGACAGCTCCTCTTTCCACTGCAGATACGTGCTGTAATACTGCAGGATTTCCGATTCACATCCAGAGTCAACGGACGTTCCCTCAGGCTCGATGATCTCAATCGCTCCGGCGAATACCTCTCCACTGGAGCCGTTGATGCTGATGGCGTCCGTCTCCCCGAACGCAAGCGAATCGGCCTGCAAAATCCTCGCGTGCTCGTCGATGATCAGCCCCTGACACCCGGTGATGCACGGCTTGCCCATGCGACGAGAGTTGATTGCCGCGTGGGAGGTCATCCCGCCCTCTCGCGTGAGCACGCCCTTCGAGGATGCAATCCCGCCGATGTCCCTTGGAGTCGTGCGGTTCGCTACCAGGATAATGTCCTCGCCTGCCTGGGTTCGGATGATGGCGTCCTCACTGTTGAACGCGAGGTGGCCGGTGGCCACTCCCGGCGATGCGGGATTTCCCTTCGCAAGCAAATGTCTCGATGCGCTCGGGTCGAACATGGGGAGAAAAAGCTGTCTGAGGCCGGTCTCGTCGAGCCTCCCGACGGCTGTCTGCTGGTCAATGATACCTTCGTTGGCAAGCTCGACTGCAATTCTCAAAGCCGCCAAATCCGTCCGCTTCGCCGGCCGCGTCTGGAGCAGATAGAGCGCATTCCCCTCGACCGTGAACTCGATGTCTTGCACGTCGCGCAAGTGCGCCTCGAGCTTGCGTGCCACCGCCTCGAGCTCGCGAAACGTTTCCGGAAAACGATGTTCCAGCGAGAAAGAGGGGTCTGTGCCATCGCGTGCCGAGCTCAGCGGCAGCGGTTCGCCGTGGCCGCACACCAGCACCTCGCCTTGTGAACGCGGCAGATACTCTCCGAAAATTTGGCGGTCTCCGGTTACGGGATTGCGCGAGAAGACTACTCCCGAGCACGATTCCGGGCAGAGGTTGCCAAACACCATCTGCTGGATGGTGGCCGCCGTGCAGAACTGGTGGGGGATGTTGAAAATCTGGCGGTAAGTGATGGCGCTGTCGCTCTGCCATGACAAGAATATCGCTCTGAGCGCCCCCATGAGCTGTTCTCGCGGGTCCTGCGGGAGGGGAGCGCCGATGGCGTCCGCAACTCTCTTCAACAGGGTCTTCACCATCCGTTTCATCTCTTCCGCGGACGCGCACGCCGGATTACTCTCGGCAAGAGCCGGCTCGCGCGTGTCGGAATAGCCCATGACGGAGGAGGCGTACTTTGATATCAGCCTGAAATAGCACTCGTACGCAAACAGAGAGTCACCGGTGATATGGGCCAAACCTTCGACTGTTTCGTCGTTAAGCCCAATATTCAAGACGGTGTCCAACATCCCCGGCATTGAAACGCACGCGCCCGCCCGCACCGCCAGCAGAAGCGGCTTCTCCGGAGAGCCGAGCCTGCACCCGGTGATTTCTTCCAGCTCCTCGATGCTCTCGGACAGGAGCTTCTGGGTGCGGTTACACAAGACATGGCCGTCGGAGAAGAACATGTTGCACACTTTCGATGTGAGCGTAAACCCGGGAGGCACATTCAGCCCCAGCCGGGCCATTTCGGCAAGGAATGCGCCTTTCTCCCCCAGTATCGGGTAATGCGCCACCTGCCCCTCGGCTGCTCCCGGCCGGAAGAAATAGGCGAGTTTGGCCGGGTCAACCTTTTTAGAGATTGCGTCCAGGTCGCGCCTGATTCGGGCCACCTTAATGGCGGAGATTTCCCTGATGGGCGGATGACGCACGCGCTTCATGAACTCGGCGATGCGCGCGCGAGAGAAATTGAGCAGCCTCAGCGTAAGCTCGGAAAGATGTTGCAGCGTCGTCTCGCGGAATAGGCCGTCCACGAACGCGCTCGCCGCCTCGTCGGCGTGCGGAATCTGGCGTGACGAAAGAATTTCGCGCGTGGTATCGTAATAGGTCTGAACGATCTTGTCCGTCGCCGCTCCTATCTCGGCGTTGATACGCTCGACGATCGAATAGACGGTATAGAAGTTGAGGTCGCTCGATTCCTTGAGCGCGAGGAGCTGCCTGCCGTAGTCTCTGATTTTCTTCGTGCACTGTCCCTTGGCGCGCACGCTCAAAATCATCGAATGCATCACATCGATGGCCAGCGGAAGCGCCTCGACCGTGATGTCGGCCAGAATCACATTGCTCGCCTCGCCGTAGATAATGTAGCCGAGACGTTCGAGTGTCAGGTCGAGCCAGATGGCCTCCAGCGTTACCTCGATTGTCCGCGTTTGAACCAGCGGATTCTTGATTGTGTCGCGCAGCGATATCCGCACCTCGCCGAGCATCAAGGCGGCGTTGAGGATGTCCCGCGCTCGCAGATACCCGATGAATCGCTCGAGCGATTCGAACAGATGGGGGAAGAAGAGAGAAACCGCCTCGCGCCGCCATGAATCGATGAGGGCATGTATCTCCTCCGGCTCCTTTTTGTCTGCGCTTGTCAGCCCGGCCCTCAAGTTCTCGAAAAGTCGTTTGACATTGGGATTCTCTGCGTCGAGAATCGATTCTTCGAGCAGATTGACGAGAATCTCCACATTGGTTTCAATCAACGATCTGTTCCGCTTCTCGATACTGCCGAGGAGATACCGAAGCTGGCTGTTGACCCGGGGCGATACAATCTGCGAAATGTTGCTGAGGAGTTGGTATATGTCTTCTACCCGGTCTTCGATGTTCCCCGGATGGGGCTCAAAAACATTTGCGAGTTCCCTCTCCAGCTCTTTCAACAAGCCGAGTATCGGCTGGAATTTGTCGGGGCGGTACTGAAACACTTTCTGATACTTGTTTATTGCGGTCAGAGGCTCGGAGTCGGCGTTCTCCACATAGGCGAGGAGCGCTCGCACGAGGTCGAGGTTGCGCGGAGAGAGCTTGCTGTGGATTTCTCCCCTGATATCCTCGGTGATGGGGGATGGGAACGCGTATTCTATCTCTTCGGCGAGCCCGCGCAACGCCCGAATCTCGTCTTGCGACGCGCCGAAGAAGGGCAGGCTCTTGACCAGTTGCCGCACGAGCAGATACATGTCGTCCGAGGACAGGTCTATGCACATCAGTTCTTCGAGCTTCTCGCGCATCTGCTTCGAGAGCGCAATGCTATCGGCCTTCTCGGCGAAGCCGCTGCCCCGGTAGCCGGCCAGGCTGCCCGTCTCAACGCGCAGATTCACGTTGAGCGCCTTGATGAGGTCGGTGCTGCCGAGCGGGTCGGAGACAATTCGCTCGATGCAGGCGAACACCTTCTCCCAGCTATTGATGGGCTCAAACTCTGATTCTTTGACCTCAACACTCATTCTGCCGTCAGATGCTCCCTCAGCGTTCATCCAGCCCGTCGAGCGCCGACAGCGTCCGCGTCGCCAGATACTTCAAGGCCGCGCCGCCGCCCGTACACAAGGTAAACTTCTCCTTCGCCGCCTCGATTCCGCCCATGCGACGATTCACGGCGGCAACTCCGTCGCCGCCGACCACGAGCTTTGCCTTGGCCGGGCACTGCGCGATGGCGTCCACAATCCAGTTTGTTCCCTCAGCGAATTGCTCCACTTCGTAGAGCCCGACGGTTCCGTTGTAGATGATCGTGCCTGCTTCAGCGAGAATGGCTTGAATCTCGCCCGCCGTCCTTGTGGCGGCGCCGTCGCTCGCGGCCGCAATATCAAACAGGTATGAACCGAAAGGAATGCTTTCCGCATCAAGAACGCGCGAAGACACTCGCAGGAGCGGCCTGAACTTGTCGGGCAGCTCGAAGGCAACGTGCACGTCCTTGGGAATCACGACCTTGACGTCGAATTCAGCCGCCAGCTCTATCAGCCTGTGGGCGGCCGCCACCTCGCGCTCGACCTCGAGCACGTCGGCACCCGAGAGCGAGTTGCCGGCCGACAGGCCGCTCGCAACGAGAAAGGCCGGGGATGCCGTCACAAATGTCTGAATGGCGCCATGGCGTATCATTGCTTCGACCGCGGGAATCTTTTCGCTTATCTTTACGCCGCTGACGAAAGCGACGACGGGCCGGCTGGCCTCGCGCAGTATTCCATCGAGAGTTTCAAGCTCGCTCCCCGTCAGCAAACCCAACACTTTATGCCCGTGGACGAGGTTCATCAGCGGCAGAAACGAGGCGTGAAGCCCGCGATGGGAGGCGCCGAACGCGCTGTTGACATAGTTAACCCGTCGCTGCGAGTCCGGGTCGAGATGGCCGAAGAGCGTGTCAAAAATGGCCTTCGCGAAATGCCGATTGCCCGACTCCTCTCCTTCGTGGAAACGCAGATTCTCGAGATAGAGAACCTGACCGGGCCCGAGGCCGCGCGCGAGTGACGCTGTCTGGGCATCGACGACGCCGGGCGCCATGAAGAAATCCCTCTCGGGAACAAGGACATTCCGGTCCCGCAGTATTTCGGCGAACCGCTGGCCTGCAATCCTCAAACTGAACAGGTCAATGACTTGACCGTCCTCCGTCTGGAGGAACTGGAAATCTCTCTTGCGCCCATTGTGCGACATCACAATGACTCTCGCGTTTCGCTTGATGAGGTGCGCAATGTCGTCCGCGCTTGCAAATATCCGATGGTCATCGATGATTGAAGGTCTTATGGTGTTGGTGGCCGGGTCATAAAGCGGCTCCACGACGTTATGGTCAACCCGTACCATCCAGTACATGCCGTCGAACGCTTCGTCAGGCAGGTCGAGAAGCGAGGATTTCTTTGAATAGGGACTCTCGGATTTCGGGGGCACGTCGGGCACATAGGGAAATTGTGTGAAATCCTTCTGGTACGCCTTTTCCGCAGGCAGCATCACTTCTTCGAGGAATTCGACGTACATTTTCGACGGTCGCCACTCGTTTTCGTACCAGCCGATCAACTGGATGACGGTCATTGGCTCGCCGCTGGGAGCCACGAAATGGACGACCTCGACGTTCCTCTTACACAGCGTTACGCCCGCCTCCGCAAGCTCTCGCAGCAGTCTGATTTGCGTTGAGCGGTCGATTTCCTTGTCCCTGAGGAACTGAAATCTCTGATGGTCGCCCTCGCGGCATGCATCCTCCAGCACTTTGGCGGCAGCCTCGATATCATCAATCGTGTAATGTCCTCGGAGCACATAGGTGGGAGCCATGATGGAAACAGTTTCTATCGGGAACCGTATCGAGTACACCGGCGTGTGTGAAGTTCCCGCGGCGTCCACGAGAGCGGTGCTGGCGCTTGCGCCCGACGTCGTCTCGAAGATGTTTCCTGTCGCGTCGGTGCCGCGCCGTATGTCTTTCTTGTACTCTATCGGGTCGATTATGTCGGGGCCGACGTGCTCGCCGGTGAGCGCGTGATAGGTCGGCCCGATTCCCTCGAGCACCATTGCGCCGGCAACCTCGTAGAATCCGTTCCAGTCAAACCGGCCCTCCTCGGCGCCGCGGTGCATTGCCACCTCGACGAGACGGTTCAGATTGGCCAGACATCCAGTCGTGCACGAGGCCGGGGAAAGAAAGTAATGCTTCGCGGGATCATACTTGTGGTCATTGATGTGCCTTATGAAGGTGGCATCGCGCCACTCGTCTTCCTTGCTCGAGCCGGGCGCGGTGATCATTGCCCGCAGGGCGCCGGCGCGCCTGTGGCGGTTGACGCCGTCCAAGTTGTTGAAGCGGCCAGTCGCATCTATGGCGACGTGTACAGGCATCCCGGCCAGTATGAAGCATTTCCACGGATAGTTCGCCGGGTCTCTGAATACCGGGTGGCTGAACACGAGCGATCGCTTCCCGTCCAGCTCAATCCAATCACGACCGTATTGAACGGTGCCCGGATAGCGACCCTGAACATAATCCTTCTCGTTCATCAGCTCGGCGAGGCGCTTGGCATCGGGGCCGCCCACCGCGATGACGCGCAGCGTGTCGCTCTTCGAGGCTATGCGGAACGTGCAGCTTCCCATGCGGCCGCCCGGAGCGTTGATGGTGATGTTGTACACTCCCGGCAGTGAGGGATACAGTATCGAGTTCGGCCTGCTGATGGTCTGCCATCGCTGTCGCTGTCCATCATACTGGTCGATCGACAGAAAGGTCACCCGGTCGAAGAGCTCCGTCTTCTCGTTGTAATCCAGGTGATGAACCCGGATGGTCGCCCGGAGCTTGTCGCCGTATTCGTATACATCATGTATCAGTATTTCCCAGTCGTATTCGCGGCTGAGCCGGAGCGCGTATTTGCGAAGCGCATCGTAGTATCGCCCCATCACATGATGCACATTCTCAAGCGACGCGGCGGTGAGCAGCGAAGTCGCGTACAGCTTGTGCCGGTTCTCGTGGAGCGCGACCATCGCGACAGCCTCTCCCGTCTCGTCACGCAAAACCTCCTGCAGGATGATAGGCTGCGACTCGAGGAAGAGCAGCCTCACAGCGTCCTCGGTCAATTCGCGGTCGGATACGCGGATCGTGCCCGTGCCCCCCATGGAGCCTGCGTACATGCGGGCTCGACGTTTCGTGGCGTGCGCCTGCGTTTTCTGTTCATACTTCCGGGCAAGACGCGGGATGTGACGCTTTGAAAAGTCGGTCTGTTGAGCGATGTCAAGCTTTGCCCAGTGACGGCTTGCCGCGGGCATACCCGGCGTGAATGTGTCAGCCCTCTCTCCGAGCTCTCGCTTAAGAGAATGGCCGGCGATGAGGCGCAGCGCTTCCTCGACATCCGCCACAGCCTCGTCGAGGAAAAAGGCGATGCTCACCTGGGTGCCGGCATCGTTCTGGCTGACATAGACCTGGTTAGGGTCGAACATAATTCTGGAACTTCCGAAATTGAGATTCGAGGTCAACTGCACCCACCATTCGGGCAGGCTGAGCACTTCAAGTTCCTGCGCTTTCGCCTTGAAGAGCGAGATTATCCTCTCTCGCGAGAGCCTCGAATCGACCACCGCGTTCAAGCGGAGAAGCTTGCCGCGCGGAATATTCGTCTTGAATTCGTTAGTGGCGAGCAGCTTTGTATCATCACCGGCCAGCCCCAGCATCCTCGCCACACCGGCGAAGCGCTTCGGATTCTTCTTATGGATGACCTGGTACACTCCGGCTACTCTGTATGTTGGCTGGACAACTGCCGGTTCGTCATGCTTCTCGACAATATCGGCTCCCAGCACAAAGATCTTCCCCATCTCGGAAAGGGCGGATATCCCGAGCGCATACGCAACTTCTTCGGCAGGCATGATGCCGAACGCGCTTCTTCCTTCAGGGTATTTCTCATTTAAGAGGGAGTGGACGGTCGCATCGTCACTTGTCTGTGTCCGAGCGACAACAAGTTGTGCCCCTTCTTTACGAATACGCTCCAGTAACTGCGGCTCAATCTTACGAGCGTGATCTTCGCTGATGAGGATATAGTCGATGCCCAAAGCCTTCCAGGGAAGGGACTCAAGAACGGCCGGCGCTTCGGTCAGGCTCCCGTGATACACACTGATGGCAGATTTCTGTTTGCCGATAGAAAGGAAGCCTTTCTCATCACCCTCGACCTCTTCATAGATTCCAAGCTGCGAGTTGTACTTCAGCCACTGCATAATGTCTTTGGCTTTCTGCCCGACAAAGACCACTGCCTCCAGCTCATTGACATACGCGCTGCCGATCCTGCGCAGAGCGGCGATAATGTTCTGGTTGTATCCGACAACCGCAATCCGGCGCGGTGCGTTTCCGGGTGAGAGATGCGCCAAGATACGGGAACGAATGGCCGCAAGATGTCCGGCCTCGAGCTCGAGGAAGGGCGATTCCGAAAGTCTGAACACATCGTAGAATTCATTCATCCCCGGAACAAACTTCGCTAACTCATCCAGCGAGCGCTTCCTCTTTTCGGGATCCCTCTGAAAACGATCCAACTGAGCGAGAAGCCTGTCGATTTCGCGAACTTCCGTTACCGGCGCTATCCTCATCCCTCGTTGCTCAATCAGTGCACGAACCGCGTCAAGCGAGGGATGGCCCACCTCCTCCATAACGTATGCTTCCTCGGAAAGTTCGGGGGTTTGCTTCTCGACTCTTCTCGCCATCGCGGCGAGTGCACCCGACCGAGCCTGCATGTTAAACATGAACGAAGCTGCTTCCGACAGAATTCCTTCAGGCACGTGTCGATGAACACTGGGACGATTGAAGTCGTCACAGAACTCGGCGAAAAGATGGTAAACGCCGTCTTCGCCGTCAAATATGTTCGTCCCGTATGCCGCCTTGAACTCCTCTGCAAGAGCTTCCTCCCCGATTCCTTCCCTCGCCATGAACTCCCGGAGCCCGGAGTGGAGAAGGGGAAAGAGTTGGAGGCGTCGCGCCATCCACTCGACACCTTCGTGAACGAGCGTCCGGTTCAATACGCGGCGGCGACGATGCTGAAAGCTTTCGTTCGAGTTTTGAGCGGTTATCTCTGAGCGACAGATCCATTCGAGGAAGGAGTACGTGTCGAGGACATCGGAATAGATGATTCCCTGATTGTCGGCGAGTGTCGCTATAGGGAATTGTTCGAGGGCTGGTGCGAGATCTATGTCTTGAAGCGCCGGGTCGGCGCGCGCAGCTGTCTCCACAAGTCGATGAATGTAAGTTGAAGAGGGCCGGTGCAAAATTATCGGTATCTGAGAGAAGCCTTCGGGACGGGCGAGAAGCTCGGGTGGGCTTGGCAAAAGCATAATCGCGCTCCTCAGATGTAACACGCCTATACTTTTGGCAGCACAATACTTATGCAATCCGCGTCACAACCTGAAAGGTGGGAGCGAACAGAATTCAGCCTACGGTAATTTTACCCTCATTTCCGAGAATAGTCAACGGCGGGCCGGCGACAGGCTTATGGTGTGGAGGGTACTTGACTTGTGAAGGGACTCCTCTCATTGTGGCACTGTTTTTCAGGAGGCAAGTCACCCCACTGAGGAGGGTAAACGTTGCACCTGTTGCTGGATTAGACTGAGCTCGTCACGATTAGTAGAGCCCGTCGTTTCTCATGTCAACCAACGATGACTTCAGTGCGCCAATTATTGCATCGACATCGTCGGGCGTGTGCGCCGTTGACAGGAAGACGACGTGCATGTCAGGCATGAAAACGCCATGCCGCCGCATGTAGTAGGGGAGCAACTTCTCTGCTATCTCGTTGGCGTTCTGCTCCATCTGGCGCAAGTCTTGCGGGTCGTCTTCGAGGAATCTTGCGATCACCGCACTCTCCAATCCCATCAAGCAGAACGGCATGTTGTTCTCTCGGGCGTATTCGTTGACCTCTTTGGTAAGTCGTTCTCCCTGCTCTTTCAAATAGGGATATACGGCATCCTGATTCTCTTTGAGGTAACTCAGCAACGCGCTGCCCGCCGCGCATGAGACCATGTTTCCGGAATTGGTCCCGACGGCGTGGATCTTCGTGTTGAGGTCCTCCAGCGGGTTGCCCGTCGTAACGGCCACTTCCATGATGTCGCGCCTGCCGACGACAGCGCCAAGCGGCAGCCCTCCGCCGACAATCTTGCCGAATGTCGCCAAATCGGGCTTTATGTCCCATCGATCCTGCGCGCCCCCGTAACACGCCCGGAATCCCGTCACCACTTCATCAAAGATCAGTATCACGTCCTGTTCCTTCGTGACTTCTCGCAGCTTTTTCAGGAAGTCGATGTTCAGCTTCGGCCAGCCGGGCCCCATGGGCTCCACGATAACGCAGGCAAGGTCTTTCGCATTCTCGCGTATGATATCGAAGGCGGCCTCATGGTCGCGCGGAAGCACAATCGTCGTTTCCAGGATATGACGGCATATGCCCGGCGTATCGAGGACACCCTCCGGTCTCTCTATCGGACCGCGGCGTTCGGTTCCTATGTTGGAGCTTACGCTGACATCCGGGTGGGTGCCATGATATCCGGCTTCAAATTTTGCGATTTTCTCTTTCCCCGAAAACGCGCGGGCTATCTTGATTGCCTGCATCGTCGACTCAGTGCCGGAATTTGTAAACAGAGACCTCTCGGCGCATGCAACCGCGTCAATTATCAACTTTCCAAGCCTATGCTCCAACTCATGCCCGACAACCACGCTGGTGCCCCGCGTAACCGCTTCCTGCACCGCTCTTACGACGACCTCCGGCGAATGGCCCAGGATGTGCGGCCCGTAGCTCATCGCGATGTCGATAAACTCGTTTCCGTCAAGGTCGATGAATCGACAGCCCTTCGCCTGCTTGATGATCATCGGGATGAAAGGAGAATTGCGCGGTCCCTCGGTGAAGAACGAGATTGTCCCGTCCTCTTGCCTCTGTGTGTGGGCCTCCATGCATTTCTTCTGCTTGACCATCAACTCCTGGATGATGGGAAGCTCCAGTACTTCTTTCATCATGGCAGTATCCTCCCCTAATCCTTTGTTTTCTCGTCCAGGTAGAGCCGGACGAAGTTCTTCGTCAGCCTATGCATTCTTTCAAGGGATATATTCTTGTCATCAATGTGTTTCTGCAAGGATACCCCGTCCTGAATTGCCACGAGCATACTTGCGAGGTCGTGTGCCTCCTTGGATGACAGCCCCGCCGTCTTGCCGGTTTCCGTAAGCAGTCGAAGTACTGCGGCTCGATATCGACGGAACAATCTGGTCATGCTTTTTTGGACCCTTGGATTGCGTTGGGCTTCGACGATACAACTATAGTAGAAGCCGGGAGGTTCAGTGTTATTCATTTCAGGGCTGAACAAAAATTCGAGACCTTTTTCGAAACGCTTTTCCGGGTCCTCGTATTCACCCATCTGGGCGGAGTAAGAGTGCATGAGGTCATCTACGAGTTTTTCGACCAATTCCTCAATCATATCGTCTCTGTCTTTGAAATAATGATAGAGAATGCTGGGTTGAACCCCCGCCTCCTTTGCTATCGTCTTGATGGGGCTATTCTGCAGGCCGTGTTTTGAGATGCACCGACGCAGCGCGTCCAAAATCTGGGCTCTTCGCTCATCCGCCAGGCTCTTCCTGCCCATGCCGTCTCCTCGAATATTATATAGATTGAATATTCAATCTAATTATACCGCGAGCCTCTGCATTTGTCAACAGTGTGCTTACGGGAGACTTCCGGGATCGGGAGAGTCCCAGGGTGAATATCGGAAAGGAGCGGGATGTTCGCAATTCCGGAGCAGAGACCTTGAATATTCCGCATGGCTGTCACTGATCAGAGGTGGTTACCCGAGGCCGAAAAGTAGCGATGGAATTTCGGGGGAAGCGATTGAGGATTCGGTGCATTCTCAAGAAAAGGTTTCAGGTCCACGGAATTCAAGGTGTGCCAGAACAGGATTGTCTTCTCCGCGTTTTGGTTCTTTGCGACAAAACTCATGAGAGCCGCCATCGTCTTGCCCGTATAGGTCACGTCCAGGGGTAATCCCTCGTGTTCACGCGTTGTTTCGATGGCTGCTCTCCCTTCCACGGTGGGACCGGCGTACTCCTCTCCAAAGAAATCGTGGATGAGCATGATATCTTCTGCTCGGTACCGTGGGCAGCGTATCGGACAATTGCAACGCTTGAGGAAGCGAACGGCGCGATTGATTTCCCAGGCAATGATGCGTTCATTGGAAAATATCCGGTCGAGCACTCGAACGCCGATGACCTTGCTCTCAAGGCCAGCCAGACGCAGACCGAGCTGAAGCCCGGCCATTGTCCCGCCGGTGCCGACCGTTATGAAAATGATGTCCGGCGCCGGCAGCAATCCTTCCTCTATTTGGTCTCTCAGTTCGAAGGCCGCATTCACGTAGCCCAGACAGCTCAGGGCGGAGGAGCCGACCATGGGAACGAGGTAAGGCCGCTTGCCGGTGAAAGGATTCGTATGCTTGAGATACTGAAAGAGCAACTTCAAGACCAGGTCGGCTGAGGATTTCGCATAGTCCATCGTGGCTCCGAGCGCGGCGTCGATCAAGAGATTCCGGCGCACATAATCATGTATCGGTTGCTGTCTGAACACCGCCGAGATCTTGTCGAAGCCCAACTCGCGTCCATAGATGCACGAAGCCATGACCTGGTTTGAGCCGAGCGAACCCCAACAGATGAGGGCGCTCCGATTTTTCCTCTTCGCATCTGCAAGCACAAACTCCATCATGCGAACCTTGTTGCCACCGTAAATGGCGCTGCTTTCGTCGTCCCTCTTAATCCACAAGCCAGGACACTGAAGATGTCGGCCCAATTTCTCCAGCGGGTGAACTCTGGTAGGGTACTTGCCCATCGGGGTCCACGGAACCTCATCCTGAAGTACGGGATAGGCCCGAAACAGGGGTGGTTGATACATATTCTACTCGCTCCTCTGGCAGGTCTCGCGAGAATTAGTATATCAGAATGCGGCGGGATTTTGGACCTAAAGGATTATTCTCTGCCGGCTGGTCCTGGCGGCAGTGCCACCGTGCTCTAGAGACGCCCATACTTCTCATACACATCCCTGAGCGAAGCTCCTTTCCGGAGTTCCTCTCGCGAGCGTTTTTCGGCGCCGACGACCTCCTCGGCTTTTTCGACAATAAGCTTCAGGTCCGCGGAATGCGGAATGACGACGATGCCGTCGCGGTCGGCAAACACGATATCATTCGGGTTCACTTCGACTCCGCCGCATACGATCTTCTCGTTGATTGCCACCAGCTTTGACCGACCGACCGAATCGGTGGGTATGCTCCCCTTTGCCCACACGGGAAAGTTGACCTCCAGCACACGTCGGATGTCGCGCATCGGTCCATCGACCACTGCGCCTCTTGCGCCCCCATAGTATTTTGTGGTCGTGGCCATGAGCTCTCCGTAGGCGCCCGCGCCCCAAAAACCGTTTGTGCTGACAACGATGACCTGCCCCTTATCCAGACTCTGGCAGAACGCATCCAGCAGTCCTACTACAAAAGAAGGGTCCATTTCGTCGAGCGTTATCTTTCGATCGTCCCTGTCCTCGGCCATGGTGAAAGCGGGGCCCGCTATGGCCGCATCGGGAATGATGGGGGCAAAGCCGACTTCCATCACTTGCGACCACATGCCGAGCTCGTCGAGGATGTCTGACACGGCGGCGGTGTAGAGCTTCTCCAGTCTGTCACAGAGCCGTAACACTTCATCCCTTGATAGGTCGTTTGCCACTGTCTTTCTCCCGCGGTTATTGCAGTTGACCAAGCACGTCGCTTTCAATAGAATATCTGGCAAGCTGAGAGATATCTTATCAGATCGAGGAAAGAGGGGGCAAAGATGTCGCTGAAGAAGAGAAGCAAGGTGCTGCTGGAGAATCAGGACAGGACCGCCACTGCAATAGTCAGGCGGGAGTTGCTCAAGGCGATAGGCCTGACCGACGAGGAGATAAATCTGCCGTTTGTTGGGATCGCCAATTCCTGGACGGAGCTGACTCCGGGCCATATGCACCTGCGAGAGATTGGAGAAGCGGTGAAGGCCGGCGTGAGGCTGGCCGGAGGCACGCCGCTTGAATTCAACACTCCCGCTCCCTGCGACGGATACGGAAATGGTTTAGAGGGGATGAAGTATGTGCTGCCGCAGCGAGACTTAACCGCTGATTTCATCGAGATGATGGTCCGCGCTCATCATCTGGACGCAGTTGTTTTCATTTCCTCATGCGACAAGATCGTTCCCGGCCAGCTCATGGCCGCCGCCAGGCTCGACATCCCATCTATTTTTGTCACCGGCGGACCGATGCTTCCCTTCGACATGTTCTTGCCGAAAGAGGCTCCGCGCATTCTCAGCCAGCTCTGCTGTCCCGGCGCGGGGGCCTGCTCCGGTATGGGGACCGCCAACACGATGCAGTTTCTCACTGAGGCCCTCGGGATGAGCCTTCCCGGGTCGGCCGCAACTCATGCGGTCCATTCGGAGAAGACTCACGCGGCGAAAAGAAGCGGGATGCAGATCCTGAAGCTGCTCGAAGGGGACATAACGCCCAAGAAGATCCTGACGAAGAACGCACTCGAGAACGCCATCATGGTTCAGCAGGCCACCGGCGGCTCGACTAACGCCGTGCTTCATCTTCTGGCGCTCGCAAACGAATTGAGAATTGATTTGGACATCGAGATGTACAATGAGTTGGGCAGGCAAATACCTCACATCTGCGGCGGCATGCCGTCGGGCCCTTATTTCATACTGGACATCTACAAGGCCGGCGGCGTCCCGGCCGTGATGCTTCGGCTCAGGGACAAGCTTCATATCGACGCTTTGACAGTGACCGGACAGAACCTGGAAGCAAACCTGTCGCGAGCGCTGATACTCGATGAGGAAGTAATCAGGCCGCTCGACAGGCCATTTCATGACGAAGGCGGAATTGCCATCCTGCATGGAAACCTCGCTCCCGAATCGGCCGTTGTCAAGCAAAGCGGTGTTCCGCAAGATATGCTGGTGCACAGGGGGCCGGCGCGAGTGTTCGACAGCGAAGCGGCAGCTATTGAGGCCGCCTTTGACAAGAAGTTTCAAGAAGGCGATGTTATCGTTATCCGCTACGAAGGTCCGAAGGGAGGACCCGGAATGCGAGAGATATTGACCGTGACTGAGCTCTTATTCCAGATGAATCTGGCGGACAGCGTGTCAATCGTAACTGACGCGCGCTTTTCCGGGTTCAGCCGCGGTCCGGCAGTGGGCCACGTGAGTCCGGAGGCCTTCGCAGGCGGGCCAATCGCGGTGGTTGAGGAGGGGGATATTATTGAAATCAATATCCCCGAAAGACGCCTTCAGGTCGAGTTGCCCGACGAGGAAATTCGCAGCCGGTTGGGACATTGGAAAAAGCCTGACAGAGAGACAGGGGGCTATCTTGACCGGTACCGGGCCCTCGTTTCATCCGCTCACTTCGGGGCGATCCTGAAGACATGAAAGACGGTGCCGTGAGAGATTCGTGCGGTTCGCAATTCTTGGTCCGAATATTCTTTTCCCCTTTTCTCCCTGAGACCTCGATCTCCTAACATCCCATCAGCCGGCCTATGATCTCCTTCATGACCTCCGAGGTGCCGCCTCCGATTGTGGTGAGTCGCGTATCGCGCCATGCGCGCGAGATGGGGTATTCGTTCATGTAGCCGTATCCGCCGTGAATCTGGAGACAGCGGTCGATTATCTTGAAAGCAGTCTCGCAGCAGAACAGCTTCGCCATCGAGACTTCCTTCACGCACTCGACCCCGTTGTTCACGAGATATGCCGCGTGATAGGCGAGCTGCCGGGCCGCCTCGAGTTCGGTCGCCATGTCGGCAAACTTGTGGCGCGTGACCTGGAACTTGGCGATGGGCCTGCCGAACTGGACGCGGTCCTGCGCGTAATTGAGCGTCATATCCAGCGCCCTCTGAGCGCCTGCGACGGAGGCGATAGCCGCAATCAGCCGCTCGCCCTGAAAATTTATCATGGCGGTGTAGAAACCCTGCCCTTCCACGCCGAGCAGGTGCGACGCGGGGATCCTGTAATCTTCGAACACGAGCTCGGCGGTGTCGGACACGCGGTTGCCGACCTTATCGAGCTTGCGGCCCACAGAGAAACCGGGCAGCTTGGTCGGCGCGACGAACATGCTGATGCCGCCGTGACCAGCCTCGGTGTCGGTCTTGGCCGCGAGCGCAATGAAGTCCGCCCGCGTTCCGTTGGTGATGAACATCTTGGTTCCGTTGATGACGTATTCGTCGCCGTCGCGAACGGCGGTCGTCCTCATGCTCGCCACGTCCGAGCCCGCCCCGGGCTCCGTGATGCCCAGCGCGGCGATCATCTCGCCTCGAATCGCCGGCGCCAGATATGTGCGCTTGATCTCGTCCGATCCGATGAGGTGAAGGGGACCGGTGCCCATGTCGCTCTGCACGAGGACCGACATCACGAGCCCCGCGAGCCCGCACAGGGCGAGTTCCTCGGCAAACACGACCGAATAGAAATAATCGAGACCCGAGCCTCCGTATTCCTCCGGATATCGAATTCCCAGCAAGCCGAGTTCTCCCATGCGCCTGAATACTTCGCGCGGAAACTCTTCGGCTTTGTCCCACTCCTCGGCATGCGGCGCGAGCTCCTTCTGAACGAAGTCGCGCACCGTTTTGCGAAACATCTCATGCTCTTCGGTAAAATACGGGTATCTTGATGTCATCGATGATTTTCTCCTCAACACTTGCCGGCGGGCCTGAACTTTGGTATGGCGATCTCATCGGTAGCATGGTCGAAGAGTACCTCGACCTTCATCCCGACGCTTACCTCCTCCGGGACACAGCCAACCACGTTGCTCATCATGCGAACGCCCTCATCGAGCTCCACAAGAGTGACAACGTACGGGATGTCCTGCACAAATGCCGCGCTGGGTGCGCGACGGATGATCGTATATGAATAAATCGTTCCCCTTCCGCTCGCCTCGACCCAATTCAGACTCTCGGAAAGGCAGCTTCGACAGTGCGACTGTGGGAAAAATTGGAACACGCCGCAATCGCCGCATCGCTGCAGCAGCAGTTTGTGCTCCCTGGCGGCTTCCCAGAACCTCGCCGTAACGAGGTCCGGCACGGGAAGCGGTTTTGAATATTCCGTCATGACATCGCCTCAATCGGTTCCTAGAACGAGCGCCGTATGCGAGGAGAAATGGCCGCCGAGCCCGTTTATCAATCCCCTCTTTGCGCCCCTCACCTGCCTTTTTCCCTCCACCTCGCCCCGCAGCTGCTTGACTGCCTCGATGATGTGAAAGATGCCCGACGGCAGTCCGGGATGGCAGTGGGCATGACAGCCTCCGTGAGTAACAATCGGTATCTCGCCCCCGATTTCGATTCTCTGCCCTCCCTCGACGAACGGACCGCCCTCTCCCTCTTTGCAGAAACCGAAACTTTCAAGGAACAATATGGGCGTTATCGAAAAGCAGTCGTACAGCTGGGCGAAATCCATGTCCTTCGGCCCGAGGCCCGACATCTCGTACACCTGGTGGGCGGCATCGGCGCTGCCGTTGCGAAGGAGGTTGCCGGCCAGGGTGACGTGCTCCTGCGTCGTGCGGGACCCCGCCCCGAGAACGAGTACCGGCTCCTTCTTCAGGTCGCGGGCCCTCTCGGCCGAAGTGACCACGATCGCGCCGCCTCCGTCGGATATGATCGAGCACATGTCTTTCGTCAGCGGCGAGGATATCTGCTTGGACGCAAGGACGTCGTCGATCGTGAGGGGGTCGCGCTTTTGCGCATCGGGATGCATCGAGGCGTGTTTGCGAATGCTGACGGCCACCTGCGCCAGTTGCTCGAGCGTGGTGCCGTATTCGTGCATGTGCCTCGTCGCTGCAAGCGCATACGTGCTGACCAGCGTAGGCCCGTAAGGGACCTCGAACTGCGAGTGGCCTATCCGCGAAAAAAGTTCGGTGATGCCCTCGCCGATCACTGCCATAAACTCGCCGTAGCCCGTGAAAGAGCGGATCGTGTCGGCAGCCGCAATGAGGACGGCGCTGGCCATGCCGCTGTGTATGGCGTTGGCCGCGCTGATGACGAGCTGGATGTGGGTGGCGCCGCCTATCTGCATCGAGGTCGTAAAGCGAGGCCTGATGCCCACGTATTCGGAGAACATGACACTGTGCATCAGGATTAATTGGTTGGCAATACCGGCGGTGAGCACGCCGTCGATGTCGGCGTTCGTGAGCCCGCAGTCTTCGAGCGCGCGTTTCGCAGCCTGCGCGTGAAGCTGCATCGGGCCCTTGTCGTGAACCGTGCCGAGATCGCTTTCGCCTATGCCCACGATTGCGATCTCGCCGCTCCAGCCGTCACCCATTTTGAAGTCTTTATCCTGAACTATTCATCCGCCGTCATTTGCAATGAGCACAATATAGCGGATTCTTGCCTGAAATTCAATTGAAGGGAATTATGCGGCTCCCCCCACCAGCCGTCGATTATATCTATCTGCATATGTGATGCAAAACCGTTGTTTCCGTCATTCCCGTGGAAACGGGAATCCAGAATGTCAAAATGAGCGCAAGCCTGCTGGATGCCCGCTTTCGCGGGCATGACGACATTTCTTGCATTACTCATGCAGGAATCAATGAGAGGCTATGAAAGTTCGGACTCGCTGAAGAACACTTTCGAATCGCCGATATCAGTAACGTCGCCAACTATCTGGAATGTGCCTTCCAGTCGTATGTCATCCGACGCCGCGCCTACCATGACCTCGACAGTTCCGGGCTCGACGACGTACTGCATACCTGTGTCATGGAAGCCAAGCTGATTGACAAAGAGTGTGAAGGTCACCGTCCGATTCTCGCCGGGCTTCAGCGTAAGCCTTCTGAATCCCTTCAATTCTTTAACCGGCCGGGTGATATTCGATTCCGCGTCATGCACGTACAGTTGGACAACCTCGTCGCCATTGCGGTCGCCGACGTTCTTGACATCGACGCTTATCTCGACCCTTTCCCCGGCCTTAACCTCTCCGGAGCCGATTCGAAGGTTGCTGTACTCGAAGCTCGTATAACTCAATCCGTGACCGAACGCGAACAGCGGCGTGCAGCTTGTCGAGACATAGTCGCCGTAAATGACCGACCTCGCACCCGACGGCTTGTGATTGTAATAGAGAGGTATCTGCCCGACCGTCCGCGGAACGGTGATCGGCAGCTTGCCGCCGGGATTGTAGTCGCCGAATAGCACGTCCGCCACCGCCTCGCCGCCCTCCTCGCCCGGCACCCATGCCTCGATAATTGCGGCGGCATTCTCTGCAATCCATGAAATCGAAAGCGGCCTTCCGTTAATGAGAACGACAACCACGGGCCTGCCCGTTTCGCAAACCGCGCGAACCAATTCCTCCTGCACGCCCGGAAGATTGAGGTCGGCGCGATCGCGGAACTCTCCGCTGGTGCAGTCCATCGCCAATCCGGATTTCTCGCCGACGACAACCACCGCGACATCCGCCTTGTTCGCAACCTCGACCGCCTCGGCGAAGCCCTCGGTCGAATCACCG
The DNA here is from genome assembly GCA_964607485.1 of uncultured bacterium. GTDB lineage: Bacteria > Abyssobacteria > SURF-5 > SURF-5 > SURF-5 > CAZSKP01. The sequence goes on from CAZSKP010000014.1 coordinate 76,091, forward strand.
TTGATTTCACAGCCCTTGGCGAAATGAACAACCGTCTCTGACGAGACTCGTCGCTTTATGGCTTCGAGAACGCTCGTCATCGATACCGTGATGGCTTCGCCCGTCAAATCGTCCGGCATGTTCCTGCCGCCTTGCAGCGCCATGGCGAGCGATGGCTGGGACGCGTGGGAATAGTCGCCGACCACGCTCCTGATGTTGTCGGCATTCGGACCGATGACGGCGATTGAAGGCACATCCTTCTTGAGAGGCAGCAGAGCGCCCGTGTTCTTCAGGAGCACGATCGATTTCTGCGCCAGTTCGCGTGCGAGCGCCCGCTGGTCGCCTGTCTCGAACACTGCCTCGATTTTATCGGTCGGCACATAGGGATTTTCGAACAGTCCCAGCTCGAGCTTCATCTTCAGGATTCGAGCGACAACCTTATCTATCAATTCCTCGGTGACCATGCCATCCTTTACAGCCTCGTGGAGCGGCCCGCCGTAGCAATCTGTGTGCGGAAGCTCGACGTCGATTCCGGCCTCGAGCGCCATCGCGGCGGCTTCGGCTTTGTCTTTAGCCACACGGTGATATTGTGCCAGGGTGGGTACCGTGTGATAGTCCGACACGACTATTCCGTTGAAGCCCCACTCGTTGCGAAGAATCTCCGTGAGCAGCTTCTTTGAGCAGCCGCATGGTATCCCGTCTAATTCGTGGTAGGCGTTCATCATCGAGGCGAGACCGGCCTCTTTCACCGCCGCCTCGAAGGGCATGAGGAATACATCGCGCAATTCCCTCGGCATAATCTTCGCGGGCGCCCAGTTGAGGCCGCCTTCCGGCACGCTGTATCCGACGAAATGTTTTCCCGTCGCAACAATGCCATCCTTCAAGTTGGGCCCCTGCAACCCTTTCACGTATGAGACGCCCATCCGCGATATGAGGTACGGGTCCTCGCCAAAGGTCTCCTCGGTCCTGCCCCACCTGGGGTCGCGTGCGACATCGAGCACCGGCGAGAGTCCCTGGTGCGCGCCCGTGGCCTTCATTTGCTTTCTGATCACGGACGCCATCTGCTCGATGAGTTCCGGCGACCACGTGCCGGCAGCGCCTATTATTTGGGGGAAACACGTCGCCCCGGCGGCCATGTACCCGCTGCAGCATTCCTCGTGAACCATTGCCGGGATGCCCAGGCGAGTGTTTTCGGTTAAGTGCTTCTGGATCGAGTTCGTCAGCTCGGCGGCTTCAGTTGGTTGCAGATTGCTTGCCCCGGCGACACGAGTAAGTTGCCCGATGCCGTCTTTAATCCGCTCCTTTGTCATCTCCTCGGCGTACGCCATGTTTTCGTACAGCTCGACCGAGCCAAGCTGAGCGATTTTCTCATCGAGCGTCATCCTCGCAAGAAGATCGGAGACCCGTCCTTCGACGGGAAAGGAGGCATCTTTGTAGACAGGCGTGCTGTCGGAAGTGTCACTCATCGGAATAATCTCCTCATCGTCCTTATTGATTGCTTAATAGACGGGGACAGTGTCAAACCTACGGGCGACTAGACTTGTTATTGCGTCGCATCAAGATTCGATAGCCGCCGGAAGTGTTCCTTGTTCGACGGATACAGCTCTCGGTAAATTGAATAAAGTCTTTTGTATAATTCGACGTTTTCGGATATCGGGATGGTTTCGGACGACTTCCTGACGGTCGCCTTTGCAGCCTCTGCGCAACTTGAGAAAACACCCGCGCCCACACCCGCGAGCAGGGCCGCACCGAACGGGGCCGCGTCGGTCACGCTCAGCGTGCACACCTTTTGTCCGAACACGTCGGCCTGTATCTGCCGCCACAAGGGACTCTTTGCGCCGCCGCCGGCGAGGACGATCTCCCCGACGTCCACTCCGAGTTCCCGCACGAGCTCCAGACTGTCGCGCAGGCCGAATGCGACGCCTTCCATCACCGCGCGCACCATGTGAGCCTTCGTGTGCCGGAGGTTCAATCCGACGAACATGCCCCGGGCGTCGGAGTCGGCATGCGGCGTCCTCTCGCCGCTGAGATAGGGCAAGAAGAGCAGTTCCCCGGCGCCGGGCGCCGCTGAGGAAGCCATGTCGGAGAGCAGGTCATATACGTCGATGCGGCCGGCTTGCGCGCGCTCGATTTCGACGCGGCAGAGATTATCCTTGAACCATTTGAGCGAAAGCCCGGCCGTGAGCATGACACCCATCAGGTACCACCTGTCCGGCACGGCGTGGTTCATGCAATGCAGCCGCATCCGCTCGTCCACGCGATGCTCCGAGAGCGCTGCGAGCACAACGCCCGACGACCCGATGCTCGACTGAAGCGTTCCCTCCTCGATGATTCCCGCGCCAACCGCAGCGCAGGCGTTGTCCGCGCCGCCGCCGACCACCGGCGTGCCTTCCCGGAGACCGGTCGCCTCGGCGGCCGCGCGAGTTATCCGGCCCGAGACCTCGTGCGAGCCGACGACACGCGGCATTATTTCGAGATCGATATCGAGCGCCGAGAGGATCTTCTCCGACCACTTGCGCTCGCCGACATTGAACAGAATGGTGCCCGCCGCGTCGGAGACGTCGGTCGCAAGCTCGCCCGTCAGTTTGTAGCGGATGTAGTCCTTCGCGATGAGCAGATGCCGAAGCTTGCCATAGTTCTCAGGCTCATTCTCGCGCAGCCATAGCACCTTCGGTGCGGTGAAGCCCTCGAGCGCCGGATTCGACGCCTCGTCGCGTAGCAGCTCAAATCCGACGCGCTCGTTTATCTCCTCGCACTGTTTAGTCGTCCGAACATCGCACCACATGATTGCCGGGCGTATGACTCTACCGTTCTCATCGAGGAACACCGAGGTATGCATCTGTCCCGACAGCCCTACGGCCGCGATCTCGCCCGGCTCGACACCCTTCTCTATAGGCTGACGCGTCGCGACGCAGAAGGCGTCCCACCAATCGGCCGGATTCTGCTCGGCCCACTTCGCGCGCGGCGACGAGATCTCATAGCCCGAAAAACTCTCCGCCGCGATCGAGCCGTCCGGCCTGACAGCGAGCGCCTTCACCCCCGTCGTCCCGACGTCAACCCCGAGCATGATCGGCATCTTAACTAATTTTCTCCGAAAGTTGTATTTGAACTGTCATGTTTTCCCAAAAATATATTTGTTCAGGATGTTTTCAAGGAGTTCTTGTCTGCCGCTTCTGGGCTCCGGCTCGCCCTTGCTGACAGCCCAATCCTCGAGTTCCGTCAGGGTGGTCTTGCGTTGGAGCGCTTTCTTGCCCATGCCGCGGGAATAGCCGGCGTAGCGGTCGCGCAGGGGCCGGCTGAGCGCGTTGTCTTCGACAAGCTTGTGCGCAACCTCCAGCGCTCTGGCAAAAGTATCCATCCCTCCAATGTGTGCGTGGAATAGATCAATCGTGTCGAAGGACCCTCTTCTGACCTTGGCGTCGAAATTCAATCCTCCAAATTTGAGCCCTCCCTGTTGAAGGATGATATACATGGCCCACACCGCACCATAGATATCGGTAGGGAATTGATCGGTATCCCATCCAAGCGTCGGATCGCCGCGATTGATGTCCAAGCTGCCGAGCTTTTCCGCACGTGACGCTACCATCAGTTCATGCTCGAACGAGTGGCCTGCAAGCGTTGCATGATTCGCCTCTATGTTCAGCATGAAGTGATCAATGAGGTCAAACTCTCTCAGAAAACCCAAACACGTCGAAGCATCGAAATCGTACTGGTGAGTCGAGGGTTCCTTGGGCTTGGGCTCGATAAAGAATTTCCCCTTGAACCCGGCTTTTTTGGCGTAATCGACAGCCATATGCAGCATGGCCGCAAGCTGTTCGAGTTCCTGGCCGATGTTTGTGTTAATCAGAGACACGTAGCCCTCGCGTCCGCCCCAGAAAACATATCCGGTCCCATCGAGTTCGACCGTCGCATCAATCGCTCGTCTGATCTGGCTTGCGGCATGAGCAAAGACGAGGGGATCGGGGTTGGTTGCGGCGCCGTGGGTATAGCGAGGATGGCTGAAGAGGTTGGCGGTCCCCCAAAGAAGTCTGACGCCTGTTTCGCGCTGAAGCTTTTTCGCCTTCTTCACCATCTTCTGAAGGTTCCTGTTTGTTTCCTTTATCGTGTCGCCCTTGGGCGCGATGTCCCGATCATGGAAGCAATAGTGTTTCACTCCAAGCTTGGTGAAGAACTCGAAGGCGGCTTCAAGGGTCTTTTCCGCAATATCCATCGGACTTGATCCCTCACGCCATCGCCGATCATAGGCCGGCCCGCCGAACGGGTCGGAGCCGGTACCCATAAAGGTATGCCAAAAGGCGACCGCGAATTTCAAGTGTTGCTCCATCGTCTTCCGACCGACCTTCTTCTTCGGATTGTAGTACTTGAATGACAGGGGATTCGCGGAATCGGGCCCTTCATATCTAATCTCTCTTACTTCGGGAAAGTAACCTGTCATGAACCGTTCCTTTCTCTATGTCTGGAATATGGAACAGCGAACACGAGCGGGTTCATTCGCATTCATGGGATTATTTGGCGAAACTTGGCTTCAGAAACCAACGGAACAAGCCCAGCGAGGAACCCGTTGAATATGCTGACCCTAATCCACCAGGAGAGAAGCCAGTCGCCTGTCATCGTAAAGAGATAAGTAGCCGGAATCTCGCAGGCGGCCAGCAGCACAAACAAGGTCACTGATCCGGCGACGAGAAACTGGCCCAATGGCGACCAGACGAAGAAAGACGCAACGGCGACGGAGGTCGCAGAGATAAGGCTCCCGGCGAGTCCCAGAGCAAGACCCGTCTGCCAGTCGGTCGAACGTTGCACGCTCCTTCGCAGCAACTCGTCGCATGCAAAGTAAATCCCGCTGACCAGAAACGCCAGGCCGAACCAGAATAATCGTCGGCCCGCAGGCAGTACACTCACCAGCCAACGATCGAAAAGAAACAGCATGAGCGTCGCTGCAAGGAGCGCCATTCGCGCTCCCCAAGGTCCCCGCGGTATCCCAATCCCAAATCCCGGCTTAATCATCACAAGAAGCAGGAGAGGGACAGCTGCAATCGCAAAAAGGACAAGGATTCTCCCATATGCCAAAAGCGGGATCTTTTGGACCGACGGGATTGAGTTACTGAAGATGGCGGCCATGCCCCAACCGGCTATGAATAGTAACAGCATTGCCCATGCAGGAATTCCTCGACTGCCGCTTTCTTCAACCGTTCGCCAAAAGAACAGCCCTATGCCGGCCACCGCCATAGAGCCGCCCAGCAAGACTCCGATTGCCAATACCAGAAGTTGTGTCCAGTTCGTTACAAGTAATCGCTCGTTCGTGTTGCCGCTGATTTGGTTTATCCAGCGCAGGATTGTACGGTGGGAGGCCTTGTCGAGAATAATGCTGAAATGGTTGGTCTCGGGCATGACCTGCGCCCTTCTTGCAGTTCCCTGTCCAATCTCGCCATATGTCTTGTTGAGTTCCGGACGCTTCACTCTTGTGCCGTTCGTGAGTGCAATGTGCGTCTGTCTCTTGACTGTTCCGAGATCGCGTTCCGCCACCAGAATTAGAACGTTCGAAGGTCGCTCTTTATCCAGTGCGGCTGAAACCGTTGACAAGAGGACGACCCCATCAACGGACGGAGTCTCCCATGCCGTTTGCAAGGCGTAGCGCGTTCCCTCGCTATGGCCGATCAGGAAATGGCGCGAATCGGGTCGGGCTTCAAGAAAAGGATGTGTGGCTTCCGATGATTCGATACCGTGAGATGTGTACGCCATCGTGACCTTGGAATTCGGCGAGCCGGAATTGGCCACAAGCCGGACAGCATAGCCGTCGCGAAGCAAGGAGAGAGCAAGAGGAAAATACGTTTGAATGCTCGAGCCGAATCCCGTGTAGATGACGACTCTTCCTAGCTCGGGTTCATCCGGTTGCAAATCGTAGCAGGCAATATCATAGTCAAGCTTGTCAGAAGGGACCGACTGCCATTTTCCTCCATAGCGGAGAAGATCCCAACTTCCCATCAGATGACAAGCCAGCGCCAATACCAGGCCTGCCGCAAACAGCGTCAACCCGAGCCTATGTCTTGTACGGGGATTATCCAACATGAGAAACGAATTCGACCGTCCCGTTCCCTTGACGTGACGAGCACCGAAGGTTCACGGACAATCTTTGTTCCGTTGGACTGGGCCAACCTCACTGTTAATTCGAAAGGCTTTCCGTCCTCAATAGATTAGGGTTCAGCAAGAAATAAGTCAAGCTTCGGTGAGAAGGATGGGGTTCCCATGCGTACGCCCGCACCGAGACGTGGTCCGGGAAACGTGGGATAGAAAGGAGAAAGCGGAAGCTTCGCTCTTTCGGGACGGGTGAGAACTGAAGGCTTCCGTCCACGAAGTTCGTTTATCTGCTGAAAGCTTTCCGAATAATTGTCTCGACAACCGTTTCCAGGTCGATCTCACTAGGCAAATCTATCTCGATGTCGGCGTATTTTCTATAGAGAATCAATCGTTCGTCAAAAAGAGCCCTCAAGCCTTTCCTCTTGAGCCCGACGATTCCTCGTGTGTCCTTGTTTGCGAGCCTTCTCTCAATGCTTCTGAATGACATGTTCAGAAAAATGATCAGGGAATTTTCCGCCAACAATTTCATCGCTTTTTCAGAGTAAATTACGCTTCCGCCCGGGGAGATTATGCATTTATCCAGCTTCCCCATTTCCAATATGGCGTTCTCCTCGGTCTCCATGAATTTTTCGTCGCCAAAATCGTCCAGAATTTGTTGCAGCTTCAGCCCGAGGCGCTGCTCAATTATCTCGTCGGTATCTATGAACACGTATTCCAACCTCCTGGCCAATTCTCGGCCGAGCATGCTTTTCCCCACGCCGGGCATGCCAATCAGGGTCGCGTTCATTCTCTCTGTTCGGTCCATTTCGCGCGATAATAAAATAGGCAGTGGTCACATGAATGGGCAGGCCCCGCACCTGCTCACGCTCGATGGCTGCGCGTTGGGGCCAACCTCGAGGTGTTGTCCGCACAAGAGCGTATCAGTGAGTTAGCCGGAAACCGCGCATTGTCGTGGGCTGCGACGGATGGTTACTGCAACACGAGGTCCGCCCGCCCGATATCTTGCAAATACTGGGGATAGGCGTCGTATAACGGCTTGATCGCTGGCAAGAGCTTCAGGATTTTGGGAATAGGACCCTTGGCTATGATCTTCTTCTTGGTAAGCGCGACCGGCAAGTTCACCTTTCCGTGCCAGAACTCGTGCGCCGTGTCGCCGCTGAGCGTGAACGTCGCGACGGGCTCGTTCGTGTTGTCGTTGACGAGAACGCCCATCGGGTTCGTTGTGGCATCGAGGGTGAGGCTCAGCTCGGGATCGCGCCATACAAACTTGAGAATGAGGTTGGCCTTGCTCATGGATTCATAGGCGGGCTGCATGACGGGGTCGCCCTCCGCCGCGAGCTTCGAGACCTTCTTGAAGAAGCCTCCCATGATTTCCGCCATTTCGTCCGCGTCCTTGAAAACGGCCATTTCGTTGCCTCCTTTGTCATCCTGGATTCGAGTCGGTCCTACGCGCGGATCTTCTCACTTGCCACGCACGCCGCCCCCAGTGCGCCAATTATCTGAGGGTCGATGCCGTCGGGGAAGCTCTTCAGGTCGAATTTCAGTTTCTTTTGCAGAGCGTCTAATACCCCTCGATTCTTTGCGACGCCGCCCGTGACCGCGATGGCTTCCTTCAACCCGACCCTGCCAACCATAGTGCTCACACGATTTGCGAGCGAGATGTGCAGGCCTTTCACGATGCTCGGGAGCGGAACTTCTTCGTTTATGAGGTTTATCACTTCCGACTCGGCGAAGACGCTGCACATGCTGCTGATGGTCGTCGGGTCTCCCTCCTGGAAATGGAGCTCGGACAGCTCTTCCAGCTCGATGCCCATGCTGCGCGCCATCATTTCGAGGAAACGTCCCGTGCCCGCGGCGCACTTGTCGTTCATGGCGAAATCGAGCAGGTTGCCCTCGTCGTCGAGCCGTATCGCCTTGGTGTCCTGGCCTCCGATATCGATAATCGTGCGGACATCGTTCAGGAGCATGTAGGCGCCTTTCCCGTGGCAGGAGATTTCCGAGACGTTGACATGCGCGAAATCCACTTTTGCACGGCCGTATCCTGTGCCCACGATGTAGGCGACGTCCGCTTCGCCGCATCCGGCCCTTTTGAGCGCTTCGTGGAAAACCTCCCTGGCGGTCTTCGTGGGATTGGTGGTGCTCGGGCCGGTCACATAGCTCAGGATGTGGCCGTCGTTCAAGATCAGGGCCTTGCTCGCAGTGGAGCCGATGTCGACGCCCGCCGTTATTGTTGTTGACATTTTCCCCTCTCCTCAAACAGCCGCACTCACGCTCTCTCCTTTTTCATCTCCACTCTGGGGAGCACGATGTCGTTCACAAAGCGCGAGAATTCTTCCTGAATCGCCTCGACAGGAGTTACCCTCGGGTCGAACATGTCGTATTCGAACACGAGCAGCGGCACTCCTTCCTCGCGAGACGCTTCCTTGAACAGGCCGAGTCCGCCCCACGCATGTTTGCACGCGACATGGCCGGCGAAAATGCCGCAGTCGCCCTTGAACTCGCGACACAACTGGAGGTAATCATCGACATACGCCTCGATGGGCCCTTTGAACTGACGCGACATGGGCATGAGCCTGATCAGCTTCCTGGCCAAACCCTCCAGCATTGCGTCGGGACTGGAGGTGTCGATGTACCCTTCCGGCGCGTAGTAGCCGAACAGGTCCATCGGAATGCACATCTTCAGTTCGAACTCGAGCCAGTCGTAAAACGACAGGTCGAACCAGATGGGGTCTTGATACCAGATTCCGCGGATGGCCTCGCCGCCTTCGACCGCCGATTCGCCCCTCTCGATTCTCTCCCTGCATTCAATCGCAAGCTCCTCGGCTACGTGGCATCCGGCCTCGGAACCCGACGCCACAATGACCAGCCCCGTCATGAGCGACGAAACCTTGCTGGCCTGCGGGCATGGGACATGTTTCCTGCCTTCGTTCCACTCCCACAGGTGCGTTGACATCCGGTTCGAGAGCTCGCACACCTCAGCCAGCTTGTCCCAGGAGAACTTGAGGCCCGTGTGTTCCTCGAGATAGGGAATCGCGTTGCGAAGCTGCTTGGCGACATACCTGATTTCCCGCTCGCCGTAAAGGTAGGGGATGTCAATCAGGCGAAGCGGCTTGCCGGTCACATGCATGAGGGTCTGTGACGCCGCTATCTGCGAGTCGCACGGCGTGTTGGCGAAGAACAAGCATGTTGGGTCGGGCATCACTTTTTTCAGGGCGGCGCCGAGCGCACCCTTGTCGATTGAGCATACCTCGGGCGCCAGGCCGTGGGCCTCCGCCTTATCAATATTCTCGATGTTGAAATTCAAATCGCCCACGAGCGTGTTGAATCCGGTGACCATCTCGATGGGATAGCTTTGGACGGGCCCGTCGAGCGCACGAATGATTTCGGGGCTGATGCCGCAGTTGTGCCAGACCATCGGCACGTTGTCGTCCATCGCCTGGAAAACGTCTTCGATAAACTGCTTAAACGTCGAGAAATGCGCCCTCAGCCCTCTGGATGCCGGGTCGGCTTCGTAGAGTGCGATCAGGCCTTCGACCCCTTCGTATATGGATTCCCATTCGTCCCAGCGATCTTTTCCCAGAATTGCCATGACCCGATACCTCCCTTTCTACTTCCCGATCTTTTCCAGGAACGCCTGGACGCGCGTTTTCACCTGTCCTGCCGCCGTGACCCCATACTCCCTGTCCAGCACCAGGATGGGGATATTCTCTTCCTTCAATGTCCATTGCAGATTGTGACCGTCGCTGGCCCACGGGTCGCAGAATTTCATGCGCTGAAAGACGACTCCGTCTGCGCTGAAATCCTTCACGAGGCCCTTGAGGATTTCCGCTCTCTTGGGAAATTCGCCGACCGTTCTCGCGCACGGCACATGGTAGAAATAGCGGTGAAGGAGATTTTCCATGATGTCGCCGTCCTCGTTCACCAGTTCTGAGAAATAGCGCGCGCCGAAGCAGACATCTTCCGCGACGACGAGGCCTCCCTGCTCCTCGATGTTGCGCAAATATGCGGGCTCGTCGAATTCTCCGCCGGTGAGTATCAAGCGCGCCCGGTAGGAGCTCCTTGTCTCTCCGTCGCCAAGTTCCGCGAGGAGCCGTTCCAGCATCGGGTTGAAATCTTCCTTCGGCATCACGTGTGCGGCGACGGAAACCGTAAGGGCGTCGGCTCCCGTGATGGGCGGATTGGCCTTCTTCCTGATGTCAGCGAGCCGCAGCAAGAGCCTGCGCGTTTCGTTGTGGAGCTTGACGGCTGCCTTCAAGCTGTCGTCTTCGATCTTGACGGAGAAGTGCTCCTCGATGCTCGCTGCCAGGTTTGCAATCTCTTCCTTATACCAATCGAAAACGTGTTCCTCAAACGTCCGCGGAATGGACATGAACGCCTTGAACGGGATGTCCACCTTGTTTTTCCACACGTCGAACGCCCTTCGCACGTGGTCGCATGTGTTCGCCAGAATCACGCCGCCGAGGAACTTCATCTCTCCTTCGAGAGCCAGATTGACGCTGTGCCTCACGAACGTGCACAGGCGGGCGCTGAGGTACGTGTCGGCGATGGAGGTATCCTTGCTGCCCGCTCCCCGAACGCGATAGGGAAGCATTCCGGCCGCCGTGATCAGTTCCTCGGGAATGTATGAGCAATAATACCCAACGACCTTTTTGCCGCTGTTGAGCCAGCGGTCGAGGTACTCATTTCGGGGCGAGGAGATCGCCTCTCGAAATGTGTTCATGATTTCCTGTTCGTTCATGCTGACACCTCTTCCTTCTTTGACCACAATCGTCGCACGATGTTCTGCACGTCGGCAAGAAAAGGAGCACTTGCCGGTATTTCGAAGATCGTTCTCCCTTCCCTATCGTTTTTTCTCAGCGTTGCGTCCTCCCGGATCATCCCCCAGGAGCCCAAGTTCATCCTGCTCAGCGTTTCGTTCGGGCAAGAATCCTCTTCGTCCATCCGATTGATGATAGTCCCCACTTGGCAGTTCATTCCCAAATCGCCCGCAACCTCGACGAGTTTCTCCGCGGTCTGGACGCTGCGGAGGGAACAGTCCATCAGAAGAACGAGGTAGTCAACGTGTCTCATGACATCGCGGTACACCTGCTCCAGCCCGGCCTCGGCGTCGATGAGAACGATGTCGTAATTGCCCGCCAGAGTCTCCACGGCATCTCTCAGCAGCCGATTCACAGGGCAGAAACAGCCTTTGAACCGCGAATGTCCCATCCCCAGGAAGTCAAACGAGGGGGTCTCGATGAGCGATTCCATCAGCAGGTAATTGAATGATGCAGCGATTTCCTCTTTCCGCTTGTTGGATTTGGCGTCCTGGATAAGCCGATCCCTGACAGTTCCGATGGTTGCCGTCTCGCGGGCGATTCCCAGGAGTTGCTGGAGCCCACCGGCGGGGTCGGCGTCGATTGCGAGAGCTTTCCTCTTTTCTTCGGAGAACACGCGCACGCAAGCCGCCGTGAAAGCGCTCTTTCCCACGCCTCCTTTGCCGCAGGCGGCAATCACCGTCGCACCCGCCACTTACTTCCCTCCCTCACTGAATGTTTCCGCATGCAGGTTGCGTCTCTTCACTTCCTGCGCCACATCCCTCAGCGCGTCGCACTCCGGCTTATCGGGACACGAGTCGCAGTCGTAAGGGTTTTCGCATTCATAGTCTTTGCCGGTCCTCTTCCTGGCTTTTTCGAGCTGCTCGTCGCGTCGCCTCTCGTTCACACGCCTGGCTATCCGCATAATTTCCTTCACCCGGTCATGCATGCCCACGACGAAGATCGCTTCAGCGGCTTCGACGACCGGCGCCGAGTCATGTATCGTTTGAAGAAGATACTCGCCCCAGACCTGCAGCGAGAAGCCGTCCTGCACAGCTTTAGTGCTCACCCTGGCCCATATCTTTTCGTCCATCAACCGTACCATGCAGCCGTCCAACTGGCCGGCGGCGGGCAGCGCCATTCTGAGTTTGGACAGATGTTCCGGCTTGATGCCGGCGCCGCCGACAAGCGCGACGTGCGCGAAGGGATAGCGCCCGCGCTCAAGGTGTCCGAGGTCGGTGCCGACTATGAGGATTCGGCCGTCATCGATAAGAGATGTATCGTTCGTGCTGAGAACGAGCGCCGCCGAGGGAACCGAAGGGTGTCCTAACTCCAGATGCGTTTCCGACTGAGAAACAATCCGCGACGTGCCTTGAGGTCGCATGAAACGTTCGGGCGCAGACGACGACCCACTGCTGAAGCTCGATCCACGGGCATGCTCGGGGATTCTTTCGAGCACGCTTCTTATTTCTCCAATGCAGCCGTCCATTGTGTCCTCACAAAATCCGGAGCGTCGATGGTGTCAGATGCCGGAGTTCAGCTCGTCAGATGCTTCGCCAGTCGCTTTCCAAGGCCGATGCAGGTCAGCACCGGCGGCAATCCCCACGGCTGCGGGATAACGCTGGTATCGCACACGTAGAGGTTCTCGATTTTCGTTTGCAGGTTCTTGTCCACCACGAGTCCGATGGGGGCCGTGCCGCCCGGATGCGCGCCCCTGTCGACCGAATAGAAGATGTCAGAAGCGTCGCAGCCGGCCTTCTCGAGGACCCGTTCCGCGATCCGGGTTCCCTTATCGAGTTTGAGCCGGTCATCGTAGCTCAACGGCTTCGAGAACGAGCCGTCAAGGTTCAGGCGTCCGCCCATGTCGTCGCGAATCTTGACCATGATGCCCAGCACCGAGTTGTAGTTTCGCACCTTGGGCAAATACGACGGGTTGCGCAGGCCGACAGACAGCGCAAACAGGAGGCTCGGCTCGACCAGCGGCGAGAGGACGAAGCCTTCTTCCACATGCTCGTAGGTGCCGACGCTCATCGGCGGGACAGACGACGTGCCCCTTCCCTTGTCGCGTGGAACTCCATAGACCATCCGCAGCGGGTCGCAGAAGAATCCCTGGCCGGCTTCCGGTATGCCCGACCGCTGAAGAATGACGGGCGTGCCCATGCCGCCGCTGGCAACAATCACCACCTTGGCGAACACTTCCACGGGTACACCGGAGGCATTTCTGCCTCTCACGCCAACGGCCGTTCCATTCTCCGTGATGACTTCTCTGATATTGACTTTCTTGAGCAAGATGGCGCCCTTTTCGACTGCCTCGGCCACGTACTCCTTCGCCGTCCACTTCGCCCCGCGCTTGCATCCGAGGATGCAGTCGGAACAGCCGGGCTCGCATTTTGCGGGGTCTATGAACTTCCTGAACGGCTCCCAGTTGTACCCCAGGTCGTTGGCGGCGGACATCAGACGCATGCTGGGAGGGCCAAGCAACTCGTCCGGCAGAGTGGTGATTCTCAGTTCCTCTTCCGCCTCGTTCACTTCATACTCGAGGTCAACGCCGTATTTCTCCTTGAGCCAAGCAGGCGGCCGTGTCGCCGTTGCAGTAAAAACAAGGGACGAACCCCCTATCGCGAGCGCCCGGACGACGTTCAGCCCCTCTTCGGAATAGACAAAGCCCGCGCGATCCACGTGCCTCACGAGTGAGAAGTGGTTGCCCAGGCGTTTGGGCTGCGTGCCCCGGTCGATGAACACCACGCGCTTTCCGGCTTTTGTGAGCTCACGGCCGACGGTTGCGCCGCCCGGTCCCGTTCCGACGACCACGACGTCAGCTTCTAATCTGATATTTTGGCTGGTGGTAGAGTTCATTGTGCACCCTCCTGCGTGCCCCGCACGGACATGACCAATGTTTCTCCTATGACCGGTTCCTCTCCTGTTCTTTGGCGACCTCATTCAAAGCGGCGACGCCACCCTCGGAAAAGGCGCGGACGGCCTCCAAGAGTTTCTTCCGTCGAATGTTGGATATGAAGGCTTCGACGGTCTTCACCGAGTTCTCCGCGATCTTGGGGAGCAGTTCCTGGGCCTGCTCGGGAAAGCGTTTGGCGAATTTTCTGGCAAACACTTTCACCTCTTCCAGCGCGAGCATGCTGATGATGTCGCTCTGAAGGCGGAAATCCTCAACGGAGAATCCCGCCTCCACTGTGAGACCTCCCTTGCGGACCTCGGAGAAAGCCTCCACTATCCTGATATCTATTCCCTCATACATTTTCTCCCCGGCTTCGTTTGTCGTCGAGGAGATCATCTCGCATCGCTCCATCTCTTGTATTTCTTCCGGCGATAGCCCCGTCCGCTCACTGAGCTCCGCCAGACCGAAAGGCCCGAGAGCCGGCGCGATATCGAGCAGGCGTTCAGGTTCGCTGCCGGTCGCTCTGATGACATCAATTTCGGAGAGGGACAGGTTGCCATTGGCTTGATCGATAATCTGCTTGATAATATCCAGCGGAAGGAACCGCTTCAGTTGCAGTTCCTTGATGAGCCTGATGCGTTCCACGTAGCTTTCGTCATAGTAGGCCATATTCCTCTTTGTCTTGAGCGGTCGTGGAAGGAGTCCTTTATTGATATAGAAGTGGATGGCCTGCCTGTCTAATCCTGTCCTTCTCACGAGGTCCGACATTTTCATGAGTTTGTTTGTACTCTTGGCTGGCATTGTTATCTCCGATTGGCCCGAGCATTCATATAGTATATAGTGTAACTTTACACATTGTATCACCGGCCTCGGAATCTGTCAAGAAAAAAATGAGGCCTCGACAGCTTGGCCGCTCAACGACTCTGGCAAAAGGCCGAAGTTCGGAAAACCAATTATCTCCGGGGCAGAGCGTTCGTCGCTCTGCCGAGCTGGCGGCCGGAGAGGGCTATCAGCAGGACAGAGAGGGTCAAGAACGGCAAGCATCTTGTGAGTTGATGATAGGGAGTCAGCGCGGTGTTCAGGTTGGCGAACCCAGACAGACCGGCGGCGTCGTTGGTGAGGCCGTGAACCATAATGGCGGGAATGACGCTGCCTCCCGTGCGGTTCATGAAGTAGCAAGCAATGATAGAGGCGGTCACCGTGCCCACAAAGAAGGCGGGCAGGTACATGAAGAGGTACTGGAGCAGGCCCAGTCGTTGTATGACTCCTTCTACGATGTCGCGTGGGACGTGCCAGAGTCCCCAGGCTAACCCAACCACGAGCGCGGCCGTCAGCGGGGTGGTGAGATTCGTTTGGATCGCCGATTGGGCGTAGCCGCGCCAACCGAGTTCTTCGAGGACGCCGCCCTGGTCGAGGAAAGCGCCGCTCAGAAGGGCGATGAGAAGCGCCGGACCGAATATCCCTTCGGGTTGGGCATACTTGGCGCCGCCCGGGATGGCCGAGCGGATGCCATATACGGCGATGAGGCATATGGGGATGAGGATAAAGAGAAGGATGTAGGCGCTGAGCGCCTGACTCCAGCGAGTATCCGGCCCGATCGGTTTGAAGCGTGTAAGGAGCTGCCGGAGGCTGGGGCGACGTGTCCAGCCGCACATTATCAAGGCTGCGATGCTCGGGACACTGGATCCAAGTATCAGCAGCCACAGTGCCGGTTCGGCAAGGGCAAGACGAACGACGGCGAGAAGATTGGAGGTCTGTTCGATACCCGTCTTTTCGGTGGCGCTTGCCGCTGCCGCGCCGAAGTCCATTGTGGCGCCGGTGAGCGTGCTGAGGATGGGCACGAGGGCGAGGAGCAGGACAGTGAGGACGAAAAAGATGACGATGGGTTTCCACGTGGTCGGCATATCTGGAGCGACTTCCGCGTTAGGGTAATGGGGACAGTGGAACGATCATCTATCAGGGTGATACGGCATCAATCCGCATCGTTGCCCCGCCGATTGCATGAACGAATGCTCATGGACGCCCCGGATGCGCTTGTGTCCATCCGACACGACGGCCTCTGCACTTGCCAGCAGGAGATATTATAAGTCAGCGGAATTTGAATTTCTAGTGAATAGTGGAAATGGAGGAGCAGACTTTCATCATACATCCCTTCTACGACGCCTTCTGGCCTGATCAAGAACCATTATGCCAACAATCAGCAAAGGGACCCCCGCTGCAACCGGCAACACCCGAGTTGTCTGCAGAACCGGTTTCTGCCGGACGTGAAATTGGATGGTCGGACTGGTAAACACTATATGGCTGCCACGGTCGGTGACGCTCACCACCACCCGGTAGTCGCCGCCCTTGATCAGCCGCATGGGCCAGTCGGTCCGCAGCGACTCACCCGGTCCGAGGGCCGCACCGGTAATGGCCTTGTGTGCGCTCCAATCTTCCAGATCCACCGGCTGCTCATTTCCCGGGTCGATCTCTACGAGGCTGATCCAAGCGACCAAGCCTTCGATGGGTTTTGCGCCCGTATTGGTGATCGTGCTCCAGAATCGCAGGTGATCCCCCATGATGGGCGCCGGTGGGTTTTGCTCATCCGGCCGCAGATCAAGGGTCAACGGCGCCTGGGCCGCGAATGCGACCGGTGCGAGCAAGGCCGTCACCATAAAAGCTGGCAGAAGATATTTCCACATATTCATGATAGTTTCCTCTCATAGAAAATTGGGGTGGCGGGCACTGCGTCGGGCCGCCAGCAGACAAAGAACCAACCACGCCGCCACCAGGGTAAGTCTTGCCAGTTGGGCGGAAAACGGTTCGCTGTCAATAATGACGCTGTCGAAGGTGTTGAGCGCCCCGGCGAACGGGTTTACCGCGTCCAGGCCGCGTCCGATGGCCGAGCCCCGCAGACCCGGGCCGAGCAGAAGCGGACTTGCGGTCAGCATCAGCAAGGTGACCGCGCTCAACAGCGACGCCAACACACTGCCCGTGCGGGCGGATAGAGCCATGGCCAAATAGCCGAATCCCAGCACCACGGGCGTTCCAAAAAGGGCCAGGTAGAATATGGCCGCTCCAAGATTCTGGCCGCTCGCGCCCACGGCCCATAGATAAGGCATCGCCACCACAAACATGAAAACCCATGCACTCAGCAAGCCCAGGACCTTGCCGCTAAGCAAAGCGTTTGCGTCGACCGGCGCGCAGAGCAGCGGCACCAGCGTGCCTCGCTCCCTTTCACCGGCGTAAGCGTCGCTGCCTAGAATGGCTGCAAGCAGGGCTCCGGCCGCCAAGACCGTCCCGGTCATCATGTAAACTACTTCGGCATTGTCGAGCAGGCTGAGCTCGGTATTGCTGACCAAGAGCAGACTGAAAGCGGACAGAAGGCCGCTATAAGCTATCAGCCACAACAGGCCGCGCTGGCTACGCAGCATCTTCGCGCTCTCTTGGTAAGCGATTGTCCAATGCGCTTTCATATTGCCGCCTCCTGTGCGTGAGCGGAATCCGGTGCGGTGATGTTCAAGTAGAGTTCTTCCAAGCTCGACGCTTCGGAGCGAATCTCCAGGACGCGCCAGCCGCGTTGCCACAGTTTTCCCCAGATGGCGGAAGGTCCGCCGGGGATTCCAGATTGGAGCTGAACGCGCCACCAGCCGCCTTCGATGGCCAGCAGGGAAACCCCGGCCGGAAGATTGGAAGTATCCGGCGTACCTTCCATGCGCAGACGATAAGAGTATCCGGCCCCCCGTTCCGCCAGTAAATCGCCAAGGCCGCCCTCGAGGCGGGTGCGGCCCTGATCGATAATTCCAATGCGGCTGCACAGGCGGTCCACATCGTCGAGCAGGTGCGTGCACAACAGTACTCCGGTCTTGCCATCGGCCGCAAAATTCAATAACAGATCGTGAATCTCGCGCCGTCCCTTGGGGTCGAGCCCATTGGTGGGTTCGTCCAGAATCAGGAGCCTGGGATGCGGCGCCAAGGCTCTGGCCACGGCCAGGCGCTGCTTCATTCCTCTGGAATATGTCCCTATGGGACGATGCCTCACCGAGCCGAGCCCCACCTCTTCCAGCAGCTCCCGAATGTCCTTCTCGTTTTGAGGCTGTCCATACAAACAGCTATACCAGTCCAGGTAGGCGGGCGCCGTCATCCAATCATAAAACCCCGCCTGCTCCGGCATGACACCGACGTCTCGGCGGATATCCAGGGCATGGTCAGCGGGATCGTGATTCAGCACGCGGATTCGGCCGCCGCTGCGCTCGCGCAAGCCCAACAAAGCGAAAATGGTTGTGGACTTGCCGGCCCCGTTGGGCCCCAGCAAACCGTAGATATCACCGGGTTGCAGGTGCAGATCGACACCCTTAAGGATTTCCTTTCCCTCAATATGTAACTGCAGGTTCTCGATGCTTATCATGGCGTTAGCCTCACAAAATGGAATCAAAGTTGAGCGATTTTGCCCGCAACCACCCGTCATGCCTGCGAAAGCAGGCCGGGATCGGCGTATCCCCTCTGCCAGATACTATATCACTGATGAATGAAAATGGTATACTGTGCACAAATCGGCCTTACGATACAGGAGCTTATTCTCCCTATAAGCCTTGATGTGCTGCACATTTACGAGGTCTTGAATGAGAACGTTGAATGCTGTGGGCGAATCCGAAGGTACAGGCTTCAAATGGTTGGGCGTTTGGCCAAGACCCCTTTTCTTGGAATTGGAGGCCCCACGGACTACTGTGGGAAGCGGCGCTTTACTAAATACAATAAACATGATATGTTCTCTGGAGCTTGGAGCAGCCCAAAACGCACCGAGGAAACGAAAGAGAGTGAGCCGGAATGACGTCATCAATCATAAGAACACTGCAGAAGGCATTGGGGCCTGAGAAGGTCCTCACCGACTCAAACACGCTGAGCGAGAGAAGACACGACTACTGGGTGCTGAGCCAGTTGGAGGACATGCAGGGACGCGGCGCGCCCAACCCCGCGTGCGTCGTACAGCCGGCCGAAACCGCCGACGTGGTCGCCGTCGTGAACGCCTGCCGCGAGAGCGCGACGCCGCTCGTGCCGTTCGGGCTGGGTTCGGGCGTATGCGGAGGGGTGAAGGTGGACGCCGCCACCGTGCTGTTGGACATGAGCGCGATGAATCGGACCCGCAAAATCGACGTGGACAACCTGCTCGCCACGTTCGAGGCAGGAGTCAGAGGGGCCGACGCGGAAGCGGCCCTGGCCAAGCGCGGGCTGATGTCGGGCCACTACCCCCAATCTATCGACGTGAGCAGCGTTGGCGGCTGGGTGGCTACCCGCTCGGCCGGGCAGTTCTCGAGCGCTTATGGCAGCATAGAGGACGTGCTGCTCGGGCTGGAAGTCGTCCTGCCAAACGGAGAAGTGCTGGAGACGCGCCTGACCCCCCGCTCCTCCACGGGACCCGACCTGAAAAACATCTTCCTGGGCAGCGAGGGGACTCTGGGCGTAATCACCGCGGTCACGCTTTCCGTCCGCTGGAAACCCGAGAAGCAGGACTACAGCGTCTATCACGCGCCGAGCATGGATGCCGGCTTCGATGTCCAGCGCCTCATCGTCCAGTCGGGGTGGGCCCCGCCCGTGATGCGGCAATACGACACGGCGGAGGCATGGCGCCTGTTTCCCGACCAGGCCCGGGGCAACGACGCCCTGCTGGTCCTCGTGCACGAGGGGCCCGCGGTCAGAGTCGAGGCGGAAAAAGCGGCATGCGCCACCTTGGCCGCCGGAGCCGACTGCGAGCCAGCGCCGACGGCGGCCGCGGAAAAGTGGATGGAAGAACGCAACGATGTCCCCACGTTTGAAGAGTTTCTGAAGAACGGCGTCATTCTCGATACGATCGAAATAGCCGCCACGTGGGACCGCATCGGCGCCATCTATCGCGACGCCGTGGCTTCGCTCAGCGAGGTCGAGAACATATTGAACGCGTCCGCCCATAGTTCCCACTCGTATCGCTCGGGCACGAATCTCTATTTCACGTTCGCCGCTCGGCCCGACGACCCGAACGACATGGCCGCGACGTACAACGAATGCTGGCGTCGAACGCTGGAGGCCACCGTCGCGAACGGCGGCGGAATCTCGCACCACCACGGCATAGGACGCCTGCGCCGCGACTGGCTGCCCAGGGAACTGGGAGGGGCGGGCGTCGGAGTGCTTCGGAGCATCAAACAGGCCCTGGACCCGACCAACTTCATGAATCCGGGGGTGCTGATACCAGACAGGTGAGAAGGAGACGGGACATGACACAGGCGAAGGCAAACGACATTCAATTAGAGTACGACACATTCGGCGACATTTCATCGCCGCCGCTCGTGTTAATCATGGGCCTCGGCGTTCAAATGATAATGTGGGACGAGGAGTTCTGCCGGCAGCTTGCTCAGAAAGGGCATTACGTGATCCGGTTCGACAATCGGGACATCGGCCTTTCAACCAAGTTCGACGACGCCGGAGCGCCGGACGTGATGAAGGCATTGAGCGCCCTGATGCAAGGCAAAAAGGTCGATGCCCCTTACTCGCTGGACGATATGGCCGACGACACGGTCGGACTGATGGACGCGCTCGGCATCGACACGGCTCACGTCTGCGGCGCGTCGATGGGAGGGATGATCGCCCAGACCATTGCCATCCGCCATCCGGCGCGCGTCAGGAGCCTCACCTCGATAATGTCCACCACGGGCGCCCTCGACCTGCCCCAGCCCAAGCCGGAGATCATGGCCTTCCTGCTCACACCGCCGCCGCAAGAGCGCGAGGCGAACATAGAACACGGCCTGAAACTGTGGCGAACGATCGGAAGCCCCGGTTTTCCCCCCGATGAGGAGCGGATACGAAGAATGGCGGCGCTTTCCTACGACCGATGTTTTCATCCTGAAGGCGTCGCCCGACAGATTATGGCAGTCTGGGCGCAAGGCGACAGGACGCCGGCGCTCAAGTCGGTGACGACGCCCACCCTGGTCATCCACGGAGCCGCCGACCCGCTGCTTCTGGTCGAGTGCGGCGAGGCCACGGCAAGGGCCGTGCCCGGCTCATCGCTCCTCGTCATCGAGGGCATGGGCCACGACCTCCCCGTCGGCGCCTGGCCGCAAATCATCGATGCAATCGCCGCGCACACAAGCAAAGCGGGTCAAGCGGTTGCGTGAAGGCGCCGGGCAGCTTCATACGCTGAAGCGAGGCTCAGAGAGTGCCGGCTGAAAAATCAGAGGCCATAGTTCTGCACACGTATAACCTCACGGAGTCGAGCAAGATAGTCGTGTTGCTCACTCCGCTCAGAGGCAAGGTGCGCGCCGTGGCCAAGGGCGTGAGGCGCACAAAGAGCAAGTTCGGGAGCGCGCTCGAGCCCATGACCCATGTGGAGGTGCAGGTCCACTTCAAGGAGGGCCGCGACCTCCAGACGCTTTCGCAGGCGGAGACCCGCGAATCTTTTCCAACCATTCGTTCGGACCTTTCGCGGCTGGGACTGGCCTCGGTGATGTGCGAGCTGATGGAGCAGTTCGTCCAGGAGGGCGAGGAATCCGCCCGATTGTTCGTGCTCCTGCTCATCTCGCTGAAGACGCTTGCGTGCACGTCGAAAAACTATGAGAGCCTGCTGATTTCCTTCTACATGAAACTTCTCGACATCTCCGGCCTTCTGCCCGAACTGAGCCAGTGCGTTCGCTGCAAGGGCGGGCTTCGGGAACGCGCCTATCTCGATGCGAGCGCGGGCGGCGCGCTGTGCGGGAAGTGCAGCGGCGGCGCGGGAGAGAAGGTGTCCGCCGGTTCGCTCACAATAATGCGCCGGCTGTTGTCCTCGGACTGGACCATGCTCGAGCGCATCCGTCTCGGGGCGGCGTCTGCCGAGGAGATTCTGAGCGCGCTCAACGCGTACATACTCCATCATACCGGCCGCGAGCTCAGGTCGGCCAAGTTCCTCCGCAGCCTGTCGAAACTGAGGTGACGGAGCGCGCCGGGGCCGCTTGCAAAAATCAGCGGACTGTGTTATATAAAGCTATCAACTATTCACAGCATAACGGTCCTTAGGATCGGCCAAACCCACACCTTAGCGTCGGGCCTGCCCGTTTTCACGGAGAAGTCCACTTGGCAGAAGTTGACAGAATACTTGCCGAAGCCGTCAAGCTAGGGGCATCGGACATACACCTTTGTGCCAACACGGTTCCCATGATTCGCCTCTGGGGCGAGATAAAGCCCTTGCCCGCCCACTCGGAGGTGCCGGCGGAGGAAAACAAGCGGCGTCTGTTCGAGATACTCACGACCAGACAGATTGAGGACCTGGGCCGAAACCTCGCCATAGACATCTCGTACGTCGTGGAAAAGCTCGGGCGGTTCAGGGTCAACATTCATCACGAGGATAGAGGCATCTCCGGCTCGTTCCGGGTGGTTCCTTCGAAGATAAGAACGGTGGAAGAGCTGAGCCTGCCCGAGGCGGCGAAGAATCTCACGCGGCTTCATCAGGGGCTTGTGCTCGTGACAGGTCCGTCGGGCTGCGGCAAGTCCACAACGCTGGCCGCATTGATCGACCTGATTAACAGGGAATCCCGCCGTCACATCATTTGCATCGAGGACCCGGTCGAATTCGTGCACAGGAGCGGCCTGTCCCACATCGACCAGCGCGAGGTGGGGGTGCATACGCGCAGCTTCACCACCGCGTTGAGGGCGGCCTTGCGCGAGGACCCCGACGTGATTCTCGTGGGCGAGATGCGCGACCTGGAGACCATCGCGATGGCGATAACCGCCTCCGAGACGGGGCACCTCGTGTTCAGCACCCTCCACACCCGCAACGCGGCGAAAACGATCGAGCGGATAATAAACGTGTTTCCCCCCGACCAGATTGCGCAGATACGCACGATGCTGGCGGAATCGCTGGCCGGAGTCATCTCGCAACAGCTCATCCGAAATTCAAGGGGCACGGGCCGCGTGCTGGCTCTGGAGATCCTGCTGCGCACGACGGCGCTCGCCACACTCATACGCGAAGGCAACACGTATCGCATTCCTTCGCTCATGCAGACCGGCAAGAGATACGGGATGATGCTCATGGACGACCACATTGCGTCTCTTTACAAGAGCGGCCTCATCGACCCGAAGCACGCTCTCGAGAAGGTGATCGACCGTGAGGAGTTCTTAAGCCTGATGGGGGGCAAGACAAGCCCTGCCAAAACCTAGAACGACTTTTCGGGAGGCTCTTTGCCCGCGGAGATCGACAGATTCCTGAGGTTCCTGGTCAAACACGACGGCTCCGACCTGATGCTTGCCTCGGGCTCGAAGCCGATGGCGCGCGTGCACGGCGACTTGTTCGCGCTCGATTTCGGACAAGACAGCTCGGTGCTCACTACCGACAACACCCGTAACCTCATCTACGAGATACTCACCGACGAACAGATACGACGCTTCGAGCGTTCGGGCGACCTGGATTTCGCCTACGAAGTGCCTGACTGCGCACGTTTCAGATGCAACGCGTACAAACAGACGAAGGGCGTGGGCATCGTCCTGCGGACCATCCCGACCAAGATCAAGACCATCGAGGAGCTCGGTCTGCCTTCGGGAGTGAAGCAGCTTGCCCGCTCCACGCGAGGGTTCATCCTCGTCACGGGACCGACCGGAAGCGGGAAGACGACCACGCTGGCCGCAATGATAGACCTCATAAACCATGAGCGCCGCACCCACATAGTCACGATCGAGGAACCGATCGAGTATGTTCACAAGAATATCCGATCCCTGATAACACAGCGCGAGGTGGGACCGCACACGCATAGTTTCAAGGCGGCTTTGCGGGGAGCCGTCAGGCAGGACCCCGACATCATACTCGTCGGCGAGATGCGCGACCTCGACACCATCTCGATGGCGCTGACGACGGCCGAGATGGGCGCGCTCGTGTTCGGAACGCTTCACACGACGAGCGCCGCAAAGACAGTCAACAGGATCATCGACGTGTTCCCGTTCGAAGAGCGCAACCGCATCCGCGCCCTGCTTGCCGAGGCCCTCACGGGCGTGGTGGCGCAGCAGCTTGTCAGGAGGGCGGACAAGAAGGGCCGCGTCGCCGTGGCGGAAATATTGATAGGCACATCCGCAATTTCGAACACGATCAGGGAGGGAAAAATTGAGCAGATGGTCTCGCTCATGGAGACCGGGAAGAAATACGGAATGCAGATGTTAGACGAGCACCTGACGCAGCTCGTTCAAAAGATGGTCATCACCCCCTCCTCCGCGCGCAAGGTCGCAACCAACAAGAGCCTGTTCCGCTAATGGTCGCGCGAGAAGCGGATGTGGTCAAACGCGGGCGGCTTCTCGCGCTCGCGTTCGTTCTTGCTCACTCTGAGTTCCATGGAGACATCGTTGAAATCAAAGTCCTCGGGCAGCGTCTCTGTCTCCTCCACCTGCTCCTTGGGAATCGAGATGGCCATTGGGTCCAAAATGTACGTCTCCTCGTCCTCACAGTAGTTCATCACTCTGCCGATTATGACCATTTTTGCCTGGCTGCCGCGCCCGGAGTCGCCCCCCCCGGAGAGGCGCATCTTCACCAAATCGCCCTTCGATATCATGTCTCACTCCTCTTAATTTCCGTTGCTCACAATGCAAGCAGATTATAGGACGCGCGAGACGGTTGTGTCAATCGCGCAACAAAACACGAGATTCCCCGAGTATGTTGGCCGACACCTACCCACTCCAAAAACTCTTCAAACCGAAGAGGTTCTTGCCATAAGATGGGACATGTGCTTAACAGAATAGGAGGAGGGAATGATAGATAGTAATTGGCCTACCGAGCTGAGGCCGATTATGCCTCGAACAATAACAATGGTCACAATTTGGAACGATTCTTACGGATATCCACCCGCCTCCATAGCAGACGTTTAAGTTCTCATCATTATCGTCGAACCGCTGCTTGATCTTGTCTTGCCAATATTCTTGTGTATGAGACTGCACATAGCCCAGCATGCCCGCTTCGCTCGCATTGCGAGCATATCTACCGTCAAGAAAACATCCAAGGCCGTCATTCCCAAGATACTGGGTAACACCCCTTCTGTTTGCAGAAAGGCGTTTAGCTTCAAATTCGTATCGTGGACGAGGACCACGGCGAACAAGCTCAAATTGAATGTCTACCCTAGGCCTTTGTTTGCCATGTTGGCCAGGTATATTAAGCGGGGGATCTTCGTGAAGTGTGTAATGCGTTTTCCAATCAGGTGGTGAAGGATCCTCCAGAATCTTTCTTATTGCTTTCACTAACTCTTCGGTGATAACGGTCTCCTCCGAGCTATTATGCACTTTATGGTTTATGCAATCGTATCCCATCTTAAGCAGGGAAAACACATGAACTCTGAAGCTGGTTTTGTAGTGTTCTGACAGTTCTGGAGAGGGAACATCTTTATGAATGTGATCGCCTATGGCCATTTATGTGTTGCTATCCACAGATGTTGCCAGCATGTCTGCTATATATTCATCTGCATCAACGAGAGCTTGGCTCCTAAGCCAATGAAGCTTTTCCCTGGGTTTAAATAGATATGTGAACCGACCGTCAGCGTCATAGACCCTCAGGCTTTTGTTAAAATAGAGCCACTGACCTCGCCCCTCCAGTACTTTTTCTCGATTATTCCTGTTCCACTCATCAACCTTTTCAACTCTAACTGGGATTTCCGAGATACTTTGAGAAAGCGTTATCTTTACAACTGCCTCCATATTAGAGTAAAAAATCTCTATAGAATGTCTATCTATTGTTTGACCGCCAAGGAACAATTCTAGTTCACTTCTCAATACTCTCCCATATTCAAACATTTCCTTCTTGCTGGCAGGTGACAACAATTCGTTGGGAATTCTTCCTTCATTCAACTTGCTTCGAGCACGAAGCAAGTCATGGATGAGCCAACGCTCTGTGTGTTTCAGCCCGAGCACGTCATATACCTGTCTGTTCAGTGATTCGAGCAGGCAGTCTGTTGGAGTGCTAGAAGAAGAGGCTGATTCAAATAAGAATCCTTCTCCTTTATCTGATCTTTGTTGCATTTTTGCAAGCTCGTCGTACAATCCTGCCCATTTTGCAATTTCGTCTGGTGTCAGCTTGTCAATTGGAACTGGAATCTTTTCAAGGTCTTTCTTCCGAGGATTGTCACGTTCGATTCCCAATACAGTGAGAAGGAATTGGTGATAATACGCAAAATCTGAACTTAGGTATAGAGCAAGGGCTTTCAGCAGATCAATTTGTGCGGGATCGCCAGCAATCCCAACCTTCCGGGGAGGAACCAATATGAATTCGTTGGAGAACACCGCGAACCTTCTCGATTCATCAACGATTACATGCGGAGGTTTGCATATTCTTAGCGCCTTCTCGCCACGACCTTTTCGCGCGTAATGTAATGACATATCAATGGTTTCCAAAGCCTGATCTGGGAATCTGAAGATCTTTCCCAGCCCCCTAAGCTTTGTCATATTAAGCTTAAGCGCATTCTTTCTTCTTATGGCTTGCGGGAAAGGCTCAAGCTTTTCGAACAGAGATTCGGGATCATCCCTATTCTCCCCAAGCTCATGGTCGAGTTGCTTGGGCGATCTTAATTTGCGTAGTTGCGGGCCCTCGCGAATCTCCAATTGATGCTTTTCTCCAAAACTCTGCAACGAAGGGAACCGCGCATCGAGGGATATCAGAAGATGCCTATCTCGTGGAGAACCCCACATGGCAATCTTCCAAGGAGCCTGACTGCCTGTCTTGGCATCAGCAACCGGAATTTCCCTGATTTCGTCGGCGCTTATGCTGATAGCCCATGTTGTTCTATTGCCTTTGGAACTGCGACTTGTCAGTTGGTTAATGGCAAACGGTGCGTAGGTCAAGATGGTTTCTGTACGGGAGCTGTTGTCGAGTTTCGGTAGTGAGTAAAAGAAAACTGAGGCGGGACTGATAGCATCCTTGAATAGAACATGCCGAAGATTGGCGAAGTTCACGACACACCATACACTCATTCTTTTAAAAAACTCACGCCGGAACGATTCGCCTCTGGTTTTAATAAGCGTTGTGGCAGGCATTAGAAGACCAATTATGCCCTTCTCGGAAACATATTTTGTGACCTCCCAGGCGAAAGCCTCGGCAATTTGATTATACGAGACCGGAAAAGATTTTTTATTTTTCCTAATCCAATTGAGTGCGGTCTTGTCAGCCTTTCCCGTTCTATTAGATTCCAAGTTTTCCAAGCTGAGTTCTTTCCAAGGTGGATTACCCACAATCCAGTCGAATCCACTTTTCGGCTTCTCTTTTTCCCATTCAGGACCAGGCGCAAAAAATCCCTCCTCGCAGTGGAAAACGTTCTTATTTCTTAGCACCGGAAGTCTAAAGGTGTAATAGCCACGCTTTTCCAAATCAGGAGGCTTGACATAATCCAGCAAACTCATAGTAAGACTAAGTTCTGTAATACCACAGGCGTCTGCGTCAACGTCCATTCCATAAATATGATTTGTAAGTAGTTCACGCAATTCTGTGGGCTGGAGATAATTATTCGTTGCGGACCTGAGTTCGCGCTCCACGAGTCTGCGATAACATTGCACGAGAAAGGCGCCGGAACCACATGCAGCGTCGAACACCTTCATCCCTCTTTCAAGAGGCTTTTTGCTATCGAGTTCGTCGAGAATGAGGTTCACTAGGTGAAGTGGCGTATAGTAAGCGCCGGACCTTCGACCCGTACCTTCAGCATGCAAGAACTGCTGGTAAACAACTGATAACGTCTCAATTGGGATATGCGCGAAATCATAGGCCTTGAAGTCCAAATGCATTTGACCGGAAGCTGGATCATCACCCTTGAATGCGGATGCAACTTTCCGAATATGGTCAATGGTTGGAGCGTCTTTCCCTTCAAGAGAAACAGGAAAAATCGAGCCATTCAACCAATCATTGAGTTCCTTTAAAATCTGCCGAAGTCCCTTTTTTGTGGCATTGCGGCCAAATACGGAATCTGGATGGATATGCCATTTATTCAACTTTTCATCAGAAAGAATATCTCTGTCTCTTAAATAATGAAGATAGACATATTGGCCAATGAGCGAATGCGCGATGTTTCGTACTAAATTATCTTTCAGCAGACAAGAGCCAAGCTGATTGAGATTGCGAAGGAGGGTCCAGTCCACCCTGCCCTGTGGATCAAGTCTGTGACCCCATTGGGGCCAGATTTCACCATTATCAATTGACTCGGCCTTGAATGCTCCGAACTTCTCTAATACATCATCTGCACTCTTTTCGGCTGTACAAATCGCCTGATCTCTGTCATTGAAATACATTTTCGGATCGAATTTGAAGCCCAAGTAAAGCCGTATCGATCTCTGGGTCAAAACGAAAAGGAAAGGCACAATATTTTGGTTCCATACTAGCCGGTGGATTTCCCTGGCATCTTTCTCAGTGTCAGCTTTACATACATATACCAAAGGAATGAGAGATTGGCTGGATGATTCTCCGCCCAACTTCTCCCGCAAAGTGTAAACTCCCTCCAAACTGCAGTCACGCATCGCACGGGAGAAGATAAACGAATATGCGGGATAGTCGCGGAGTTGGGTATCTCTCAGAAAAGCAGGAGAGTCTTCGTACTCGAGGGTGGAAAGAAGGCCGTCTATATCCATTTAGAAGCGTGCCTTTTTGTTTGCATTATACAACGGTCAAAACAATTTTTCAACTATTGCCTGGCCACAGACAGGAGAGAGGAGAAAGGATCGGCTGAAAGTGTTTCCTCTACCTCGGGTGGCGAAGGTGCATGCGGGTGAGCACGTCCCAGAGCTGTTCGGCCACGCGGCCCTCCGAGTAGGTGGAGGCGACCACTTCCCGGTTTCTCTCGATGAGCGCGCTGCTCTTGCCGGGCGTGAGGAAGGAGACCATCCCGCCGATGGTGTACTCGTTGGCCTCTATCAGCTTCCTTACGTACGAGACGTTCTTGAGCTTCAGAATCTCCTGGAGGCGCCTTCCCAGCCCGATGTTCTCCCTGTCCTGGTACCCGATGGAATGGTAGTCCTGGCCGTCGATTCTCAGGACGTTGTACATGTGGTCGAGGTTCACGCCCGCTCGTTGGAAGTCATGCGTGATAGTGGAAATGTTTCTGCCGATGACCGCCTTGCCGAGGAACCACGGCTCGATGAACGCGAAGCCGAACCCCTCGAGATAGCTGGTGGTGACGACGATGTCGGCCATGTTGAACGCGTCGCCGAGCGCGAATCTTACGATCTCCATCTTCCTCGGGTCTATTTCCCGCTCGAACGAGACGATGTTCTGGAGGCCTATCGTCACGGGCAGCTTGTGTTTCTCGCAGAACGCTTCGATTTTCTTCGCATACGCGAGGTCCTCGCCCGCGTCGGGCATGACTCCGACGAACAGGTGAAACTTTCCCTCGAGCGGCATCCCCTGCACCTTTATCTTCTTCTGGGAGATCGTGTTGAACAGGCAGGTGAGGAACACGGCCTCTTCGACGTTCTTCCTCTTCACGCACCGGACCGGATAGAGAACGAATCTCACGTTGGGGTCCAGTCCCTTCTCGTCGATGATGCGCTTGCGCAGGTTCTTGTGCTCGTCGTCGTCGATGATGAGGCTCCCGTTGATGCAGTTGGGCACGTAGGCGATCCGGTCGCGGTCGATTCCGTGCTCGATCAGGCGGGAGATGTCGTGAGTGTTTATCGTTATATACCCCAGGTTCGGATAGTTGGGATATATGACCTCGTGCCAGTTGGGGATAAGGGGAATCTCGGTGTCCTGGAACTTCTTGAGGTTCTCGAAATTCTTGGCGCGCTGCTGGAGAAAATCGTGGGCCCGGTAGAAGATGCGTTTCCGGGGGTGATGATGATGACAGTACTGAAGATAGAGGTAGAAGGCGTACGTCACCGCGGGGTTTATCCCTATTCCCAGGTTCTCGGCCAGCACGACGTCCACAGTCCTGAGCTTCTGAGCCAGTATTTCCATGATGTTCGTGCCGTGCCAGATGTAGTCCTGTATCTTCTGCTGGCTTGGGGTTTTTCGAGCGAGGCCGGGAATCTCGTAGTCGGGGTCGAACTCATCGATGTTAATATAATCGATTTTGCCGGGGATCGACTTCACGAACTTGTCCGGGTCGCTCGCCAGCTTCCCGAAGAGGGTGATTCTCGTCTCGGGATGTATCGCGAGCAGACTCTCGACATTGCGCATGATGACGACGTTGACGCCGTCGCGCTTGCCGATCCAGAAGTGAGCTATGCCGAGGTGAAGCGGCTTCTTCCTGTTTTTCGTCGTGGCGATCATCTTTTCTCCCACCTGTCCAGCAGATACGGTTTTTCTTTTTCATAAAGCTCCGCGACGCCTTCTATCACCTTCTCGGCCTCGGCGGTGCTCATCTTCTCGGTCTCCCTCACAAACCCGCCGGTGCGGCCGAAGTACAGGGGCGTGAGCGAGTCCATGAGTTTGCCGGGCTCAAGCGCCTCCGAGTTGTATGCAACGGCGAACTCGTACACGAGCCTGACCCACAACCGCGCGGGAAAGGAGAACGAGCCCTCGTCGAGCCGGGCGGCGGCTTCCACGTTCGACAGCGTGTCCTTCGATAGGAATTCTTTCCACAGCGCTCTGTTGGCTTTCACGCCATCCTTGAACTTCTGAATGAGAGGACCCGGCGCGACGGTGACGGGTTCCGGCTCCTGGTCGAAGGAAGGTCCGACGGCCGGCACCGGCCGGCTGCCTTTCACGCCGACCCACTTGTCCTCGTATCTTCCCATCATTGCGAACATCGTGCCGACCACCTGCCTGAACATCGGCGCGAGGTCGCTTGGATTTTTCGGGTCGTGTATTTTCGCGCCGAGGTTCGCCTGCCGGATGTCGAAGCCTTCGTTGACGGCGGTGGTCGTCATGAAGATGTCGATGCCGTAGCGGGCCGTCTCGGTGCCCCAGACGTCTTTTCCCAAATACGACTCGGCCAGCTTCATCGATACTCCGAAATCGCCCCCGATGGGCTGCCGGACGCGTTTGCCGTAGAGCGCTCGCGTGAGCGGATAGGCGAGGCTGTTCGTGATAGTGCCGTCGTATTTGTGCCTGAGATAGAGGGGAGTCACGTAACCGGCCCCATCCTTCACGATGGGTTCCGCGAGCAGCTTAATCCATTCTGGCGTGATGCTTCTCAGGTCCGAATCAACGACGACGCAGCCGCGGGCTCCCAGCATCACGCACGCCTCGAAAATGGCCTTGAGCGCTGTCCCCTTGCCGGGCATGCCCTGATACTCGGCGGCCAGTTTGTGCACGTGCCCGGGAGCGGGCGCCTTCAGGAACACATCGCGCGTGTCGTCGAACGAGCCACCGTCGGAATTCATCAGGAGCGCCTTCGCGCCGGAGAAATGCTTGGCGAGCCCGTCGGCGGCGGATTGGGCGACGCGGCCTATGGTGTGGGCATTATTGTAGCTGGGAACGCCTACCACGACGTCGGCGCTTCCGATTTTCTCAAGGAACGCTCTCGCTTGATTGTCAAGAGCCGACTGAGCTGTCATCGGGATTGCCTCCTGACTGGATAGAGTTTGCCAAGGATATTACGGTATCCAAGAATCAGTCGTCTCACACGGCTAGGCATTGTCCTCTCTTACCGTTTCGAGCAGCATATCCAGGAAGTCCGGGATGGCGGAGGTCACGCGGCTCCAGTTGGGTATCTGTGGAGCTCCGAGCGGGTCTTCCAGAAACGTTTTTCCGGAAATTTCGATTCCCCGCGTGAACGCTTCGACTGCGGTTACCTCGCTGTGCATGTCGAAATTCAGTTTGTTTATCTTGGCATCGTCGTGGTACCTCTTGACCGTCTC
The DNA here is from genome assembly GCA_964607485.1 of uncultured bacterium. GTDB lineage: Bacteria > Abyssobacteria > SURF-5 > SURF-5 > SURF-5 > CAZSKP01. The sequence continues at coordinate 107,564 of CAZSKP010000014.1, forward strand.
CTGAGCGATCCTCAGATAGCTGGCGATGAGGGTTTTGAAAAAGGCTTCCGAGAAGACCACGCCCTCGCTTGCCAGCGTGCGGAAGAGAACCTTGCCTATGTCGATGCTCATCTTGAGCAGCCCCTTGGCCGGGTCGTCGGGCGAAAGCGGCTGATGTTTGTGTTCGTAGTTTTCGCAGAGGTCCGCCTGACAGATACGTTTCATCGAGCAGTTGCGATACACCTCGGCCAGCGTGCCCACCTCGAGGCCCCAGTCGCCTGGCACCCTGTTTACGCGGGCGATGTCGGTTATCATCGAGAACTCCCCCGCCAGCGGATACCGGAAGCTGTTGAGATAATCGAGAAACGGCAGATAGCCGAGAATATTTATGAGCGACCTCACCATCGGAAAAACGTAAAGGCGCGTCACTCGCCCGTGCATGCGGTCGGACACGCGGCCGTAGAAGCCTTTGCAGAATTCATAATCCATGTCCGGGTTCGTGCAGGGGTAGCAGAGCCGGCCCAGCAATTCGCGGGTGTAGTTGACGATGTCGCAGTCATGGAGCGCGATTACCCAGCATTCGCCCTTCGCTATGACGTATCCGTAAGCGGTCCAGGCCGAGCGCCCCTTTCCGTCCCCGCCGACTTTCAGGTCGTGCTTTTCAAGCAGCTTGTAAAGCTTCTGCATTCGGGGGCCATTGCACCAGATGAGCACACGGTTTGGTGGAAGGGCGGAGGCAAGTTTCCTGGCCTCCTCGAACTGTTCCCTATTTTTCGTCAATCCGAGAGTAATGACGAACTCCTTTACGTACTTGATGTTACTGAGCTCCCGAAAAATGTCCTTGCACGCCGGCGCATGAAGGTCCGAGTACGTGACCGGAAGCACGAGCGCAATCGGGCGGTGGCGCGACATACGCTCGAGCTCCAGCTCCAGTTGCTCGATCTGCGGTTCTCCCAACCTGTGCAGGGTCGACACGATCCCGGTCTGATAGAAATCGCTCATTCACGACCTCCTCTCCGTCCCGTCCCACATCCGCCGTGTCGGCGAGCGCGGAACTAAAAGAGCAGCCTTATTCTTTCAGGCGTGCGATATCTCTCAATGAGCGCCGCGTGGCTTTCAGGCCCGAGCGAAACGGACGCGCACGGCTTCCTGTACAGCGAGTCCCCCAGCTCGAAAAGATGTTCCAGACGCCGGGCCATTGCTTCCAGAGAATATTTCGAGCACACGCCCGCGCGATTCCTCTCAATCAAATCGGAGGCGCCGTCATCAAGCAGGCGAAATGTGGTCCCGACCGCCGGATTGCGGTCAATAAACCGGCCCCCCAGAGCCGGCTCACCGGCGAGCCGGTCGAGCTGCTCGAGCTGCATTTCGACGCCGAGGTCGGCGAAATCGACGCAATCGTCCCCTCCGGAGCGGAATACTTTCTCTTCTATTATTGCGGCAATCGCCGGGCGTGTCAACTTGTCAACCCGACTCCGGCCGCCGACCAATTTGTTCATCTTCTTTTCGTATGCTTCGAGCAACCTGTCGCGCAAGCCGGGCAGGTCGGCGAGCGAAACGGCGAGCCGGTCGTACAGGTGATCGAAGCTCATGCCGTTGTTCTCAAAGTCGAGCACTATTTCGGCGATCCTTCTCCCGACCACGAGCTTGCGGCTGAGCCAGCCTTCGTGGTACATGAGTCCGAATCCTTCCACAATCGAAGTCGTCACGACGGCTGTGCAGAGCGCATGCAGGTCGCTCATGCTGAACGCTTTGACCGACCCATTCTTTATCGTCCTCCGACCCGTCCCGGATACGATGTCCCTTCCGAAGCCGATGACGACCGGCATGCCCCGGCTGACGGCAAACTTCTTCAGCCGCCGCGAGTAGGCGATGTCGGGCGGCGAGTTGGCGTCGAGCGTTATGAGGAGCTGGTAGCCGCGTCCCAGATGTTTGAAAAGCGTCAGCAGCAGGAGCGATTCAACGATGTTCTTTCTCCTCATCGCTTTGACGGGTGAGAGCAGGATGGATAGAGAGTCGTCGAAGACCTGATTCGACGACGAAGCGCAGTCCGCGAGCCTCTTCAACATCATCTTCTTGTAGTCTGCGCGCGGGAGCCCCAGTTCCGCAAGCTCACGCTCGTCTTGCTCCCACAGAGGCTTCTGCTCAAATTGGCTCACGTCGATCGGGTCGGGCAAGAGGAAGATCCTGTCGCCGGGGATGCCGATTCGGAGCAGGTTCTCCGTGTCCGCGCTGTTTATGGTGAGGTACACAACATTAGAGCCGATGGGATACATGAAGCTGCGCGCGAACGCCTCGTCGCGACGACCGGTGCATGTGAAGAACGCCTTCAACTGCTCCGGCCGATTGTTTTCGGCAAAGTCGTGAACCTGGTTGACAAGCCAGAGCGGCAGCGACCGGTCTGTCGCCATCTCCGCGATTCGCTTGAACGCCATCGTCGCGACGGGATTCTTGCCGAGGGAGATGTTATGCGCGTGGAGCACATATGGACAATCCGGCCCGGCTTCCCGGAGGTCGAGCCAGCGAAGAATGTCCCCGGCGAGCTTATCCGCGGCTCTCAGGAACGATGCGCGGTCCGGATAGGGCTTGCTGCGATAGGCGAGCGATGGCACATCCACTATTCTCACTTCCCCCCGGTCGCCCTCGGTCCCGGCGGGCTCAAACGTTTTCTTTGCGCGAGAGTCGGAGCCGACGCCGGCTATCACGTCAATTTGAAGCGACTCATACCTCGAATGCCTCCGGAGCGCATTCGCCGTGTCGCGCATGACTGACACGACGCCGCCCGGCTTGAGGTGGTAGTGCATCATGCCCAACCTGAGCCGTTTCCTGCGTGGCCGCACAGGCTTAATGTCGAGCAGGTCTTTCGCCATCTTCACGATCGCCCTTCGGCCGGCTTCGTGCCGAGCTTCATCCGACGATTTTCAGAAGCTGCGGCAGCGACTCTATCACGCCGTCCGGCTCGAAGCCTGCGCACTCCGGACGGTCTTCCCTCATGGTGAGGCTCTCTCTGTCCCCCGCGAAGAGCACGCACTTGAAGCCGACCCTGCGTGCCGGAACCATGTCGTTGAGAACGTCGTTGCCCACGTACAGGACGCGGGCCGGCTCGATCCCCATTCTCCGGAGGCGGTCGCGGGCGCGCTCGAACGCAAGCGGGTTCGGCTTGGACACGCCGAGGCGGTACGAAAAGAACACGAGCCGTCTGTCGAAGAGGTCGCGCATCGGTTCGGCCGCCCGACTGCCCGCCCGGCGAAGGAGCATGTTGATGGCGATGGGAGTGTAGAACTGGGCGTTCGATATGATTCCCTGCCGGAGCCCGAGCCCTTTAACGCCCTCGAGGGTCTGGCGAGCGCCCGGGTAGAGGACCTTGGTCTGATAGACATCGTCGAAGAAATAGGCGACTCTGAGGGCCAGGTCAAGCTCGGTCTCACCCCTGCTGATTCTCGGCTTGTACCCTTTCGTTTCCAGCTTCTTCAGTATTTTCAGCCATGTCCGCTCGATGTTCACCTCCGGCGAGAACACGCCTCGGCTTTGCTTGCGCCGGTGGGTCCTTTCAATTTCCCGGAAATACAGTTCCATGAGCTTTTGCGCCGGGTCGCCGTCCAAGTACCTCTCAAGCCCAAACTCCCTCGCGGTCAGCCTGAACGTGCCTCGCATCGTCTCCTTCTTCGTGAGGAAGTCCTCCAAGTCAACCGCCGACAGCGCCAACAGCGTGCCGTACACGTCCCACAGGACGGCCCGCACATCCTTCATCCTCGGGAGCCGGCTGGGAACGCTGGCCGGCACAACCGCGTATTTTCTCCGCCGGAACGGCCTTCTGGCCTGCCGCTCCGCATATTTTTCAATCGATGTGTTCATAATCCGGGAAAGAAGTTCAGCGCCGATGATGTATGATGACAGGTCGCCTCAGCCGACGTTCACACTTACATTACTATAACCCGAACGCCGCAAGCCATCTACCGTGTTCGGCCTCATTATAGGGGCGGCTGATTGTGTTGTCAATTTGCAGGATTGTGGCATTTCACACACCGTTGGTCTGAAAGTGGGCAAATACCCCAGTGGCATGCGGGAGCCGCAAAGATACCGAATGTCGGAATCGTCGGGAAAATCAAGGAGTTGCGTTATTCCCTCATGGCGTCGCGTCCCGGGCACGGAAATTGCCTTGATAGTCCCCGACAATGCTTGTCTTCGGTGGGCCTTCAATAATCGATGACGCCGCCGAATCCGAAATTTTCATGTCCGTAAGGAGAACACCATGCAGAAAAAGTGGAGAACTTGGCTGCTCGCAGGAGCGGGAATAGCGATATTCGTACTGGGGACCCCGCTGGCTCAGAAGGTAGCGGCCAGCGCGGGCGATGCGGTCGCGAAGACCGAGAAGGCCCCTGCGGCGGCCCCCGAGGCCCCGCACTCTCAGGCGATCCGGGTGGGCGACCGATACCTTCGAATCATGCCTATGAAAGACGGATCACTCGGCGCGTTCCTGTACGATTCGGCGTTCAGGTTGATAGCCGCCAACGAGAACGATGCGGCTCTGACGTTTGCCCTGCCGAATGGGGAGAAACAGACGATAAAGATTACTGCGCCCGTCATGTCCTCAACGTGCTCGATGGAAGAACATGCCGGCGACGCCGACTGCTGCGCGACCGAGCCGGGCGGCGTACCCCACGAAAACTGCGACCACGAGAAACAGGCTCCGCAGGAATAGGCGACGCTATCTAACAACCTCGGGTCTAGGAAGCGGCTCCGAGTTTGCCTCGAATGTGAATGCGGCGCGGAGGAGCGTCGCCTCGTCGAACGCCTTGCCGACGAGTTGAAACCCTATCGGCAATCCTTCCTTCGTGAGCCCGCAGGGGAGCGATATCGCGGGCAGCCCGGTCAGGTTGGACGGGCAGGCGAAACGAAGAAGAGTCATATCCACGTCGGCTTCCATCCCTCCGACCGACACGGTGGTTGCGCCTATGGGCGGGGCAGGAATGGCCGCCCCGGGCAGCGCGAACACGTCGATTTTCTTGAAGGCCTCGGCGAATTCCTTCCGGATAATGCTCCGGAGGCGCTGCGCCTTCAGGTAATGGATCGCCGAGAACGCCGCGCCCGCCTCCAGCAGCCTGCGCACGTCGTCGCCGTAATCCGCGCCCCGATTCCTCAGGTTGTCCTCGTGATACGAGGCCGCCTCGGTCGTGATGAGGACCGACTCGACGGCGGAAGTGAGCTCGACGCTCGGCAGGCTGACCTCGACGATGCGGGCGCCGAGTTTTTCGAACAGCTTCAGCGCGCGCTTGACACCCTCCGCAACCTCTTCGTCCACGCTCCCGAAACAGAAAGGTGGTTCTATTCCGACCTTGAGCTTCTTGACGCCGTCCTTGAGCGTTCTCGCAAAGTTTGGAACCCTCTCTCGCGCGCTCGATGGGTCGTTGGGGTCGTGACCCGCCATCGCCGAGAGCATGACGGCCGCGTCGCGCACGCACTTCGTCATCGGGCCCGCGTGGTCGAGCGACCATGCGAGTGGAACGACGCCGTGCACGCTCACGCGCCCAAAGGTCGGCTTGAGCCCGACGATTCCGCAGAGGGCCGAAGGCGTGCGAATCGAGCCGCCCGTGTCGCTGCCGGTGGAGGCGATGCACATGTCGGCCGCCACGGCCGCCGCCGAGCCGCCGCTCGAGCCGCCGGGGATGCGTCCCGTGTTGTACGGATTGCGCGTGCCTCCGAAGTGCGGGTTCTGCGTGGTGCCGCCGAATGCGAATTCGTGCATGTTCGTCTTTCCGATTATGACCGCGCCTGCCGCCCGCAGTTTCGACACGGCGGTCGCATCGGCGTCGGGAATCCAGTCGCGCAATATCTTCGAGCCGGCGGTCGTGCGCAATCCCTTTGTCTGATACAAGTCCTTGTGGGAAATCGGAATGC
>CAZSKP010000015.1:0-110197 GCA_964607485.1 uncultured bacterium
ATTTCCCACACACCGTTGAGTGGCTTGTCGTCCTCGACCGATTTGACGATGCATGAGGCGATGTCCTCGACCCAGATGGGTTGAAACCGTGTCTTTCCATCACCCACCACTGGAACAATTGGCGAATAGAGCATCGGCTTGAACGTGTTGAAGAACTTGTCTTCAGGACCGAAGACAAGCGATGGCCGGAGAATCACGTAAGCGATTCCGCTCTCCTTGATGAGCTGTTCAGCCTTCCATTTGGTCCGGAAATATTCGCTCGCCGGCTGGTCCGACGTGCCCAGCGCGCTGATGTGGATGAACCTCTTTACGCCCGCCCTCTTTGCCTCCTCCAGCAGATTCTGAACGCCCTGAACGTGAATGCGCTCGAACGTGGCTTCGCGAGCCTCGACGATTATGCCGATGAAGTTGACGGCGACGTCGCAGCCGTCCATCTTTCCTCTCAGAGAAGTCGGGTCCGTGACGCTACCCTGTGCGTATTCCATCCGCTCAGGAGAGAGGCCGCCCGCCAGACCAAGCCCCGAGTAGGAGAGCAGGCGGAGGCTGTGGCCTCCGTCGGCGAGCTTTCTGACACAGTGACTGCCGATGAAGCCTGTGCCCCCCGCGACGAATATCATGCGAATCCCTCCTTGCCGACTGGAGAGGGGGAAGCTAGCGTCCCATGAAAAGCTTCACTTCTTCGAGGCGGGCCTTGTCCACCTTCTTTATCTTGCCGACGGCTTCGGCGATGGGCACGCTCACTATCTCCGTCCCTCTCAAGGAGGCCATTTCGCCAAATTTGCCATCGACGATAAGCTGCACGGCCTTCACGCCCAGACGCGTGCCGGTCATCCTGTCAAACGCCGTCGGCGCGCCGCCCCTCTGCACGTGGCCGAGCACAACCGAACGGGTCTCTTGTCCCGTATTCTTCTCTATGACCTTGGCCAGTCGTTTCGCAATGCCGCCCAGCTTGACGTGGCCGAACTCGTCAACCTTATCATCCTGTGTGATGAATTCACGCGTATCGGACGGTATCGCGCCTTCCGACACGGCCACGATGGTATAGTTGTAGCCGGCTTTCCGGCGTTCCTTCACCACGTCGCAAATCTCCTTGGGGTCGAATTTTTCCTCGGGTAAGAGTATGATGTGAGCGCCGCCCGCCATGCCGGCGTTCAGCGTGAGCCACCCCGAGTAGCGTCCCATGATCTCGACGACCATCACTCGGTCGTGCGATTTCGCGGTTGTGTGCAGCCGGTCAAGCGCTTCGGTGGCGATGTTTATGGCCGTGTCGAAACCGAACGTGTAGTCGGTAGCGGAGAGGTCGTTGTCGATGGTCTTGGGCACACCGACAATCTTGACGCCGGCTTCGTGCAATTTCTGGGCGACGCCGAGCGTGTCGTCTCCTCCGATGGCGATGAGCGCGTCGCAGCCGAATTTCTCGAGGTTCTTCTTTATCTGTTCCATTCCGTCGGGATATTTTGCCGGATTCGTTCTTGAACTCAGCAGAATCGTGCCGCCGGTACGGTGGATGTCGTCCACATCCGTCAGCGAAAGGGGTCTCGCCTCGCCTTCGCCCAGCAGCCCGGCCCATCCGCGCAGGATGCCAACCACACTGATGCCGTGCTTATTGGCGGTTACCACGATTGCCCGCACCACCGCATTCAGGCCCGGCGCGTCGCCGCCGCCCGTCAAGACTCCTACCTGTTTCACACTCATAATCAATTCCCCCTAATATGAGATTTGATTTGTACTAAGACTCAACACGGAGCGCCTCTCAATGTCTGCGTCCGCAAGCACCGGCCATAATATTAACACAGCAATTGGTCTTTATCAAGCGTCTATTGTGGGCCTAGCCCTGATGCTCCTGCCCCCTGATGCTCCGACCAGCTTGGTTTGCGCTCGCCGACGCGCGGGTGGTATCATAGTATCGGCCCGCATCTGAACGGAGAAGACACGAAATGCGCGAGGAGCAGTCAAACACCGATTTTTCGCCTTACTTTCTCAGATTGGCCGAAAATCTGAGGTCGATCTTCGACAGCCTTTACGACGGCATCATCACCGTGGACACGGCCGGAAGAATCCAGCAGTTTAACAAATCCGCGGAAAAGATAACCGGCTTCACGGCAGATGAGGCGCTGGAAGGGCCGCTTCACAAAGTGCTCAGTTCCCGCAAGGAGGCGGGTCTCACCGAGAAGATAGTCGAGGCCATCCGCCAAGGCCACCGTATCGAAGACTATGAGGTTGAAATAACGACCAAGGACGGGCGGCTCAAAACCATCAACATCACGAGCACGGTTCTCTCCGGGCTATATGGAGAAGAGCCTCCCGGCGCAGTCATCAGCATTGCAGACGTGACCGAAATCTACAGCCTGAAGCAGGAACTGCGGGGAAGATACAAGCTCGACCAAATCATAGGCAAGAACTACCTGATGCAGCAGGTGTACAACAGAATTCTGCTCACGGCCGACAGCGATTCGACCGTGCTCATCCACGGTGAGAGCGGCACCGGCAAGGAACTCGTCGCGCATGCCATACACTATCACAGCCACCGCTCGGACGGTACGTTCATCAAGGTGAACTGCTCGGCGCTCGCCGAGACATTGCTCGAAAGCGAACTTTTCGGGCATGCAAAAGGCTCCTTCACGGGAGCGCTGTACGATAAGATAGGCCGCTTCGAGGCGGCCAGCGGCGGCACCATTTTCCTCGACGAAGTAGGCGATTTCAGCCCCTTCATCCAACTGAAATTGCTGCGCGTGCTCCAGGAAAAAGAGTTCGAGCGCGTGGGCGAAACCGTCTCGCGCAAGGTGGACGTCAGGATAATAGCCGCGACGAGCCGCAACCTCATGGAACTGGTGCAGGACGGCCGTTTCCGTCCCGACCTGTATTACCGCCTGCGGGTGATTCCGATCTATCTCCCCCCTCTGCGCGAGAGAAAAGACGACCTTCCGCTCCTCATCAACCATTTCATCGACCAACTGAACAGGAGGATGGGCAAGAGAATCCGGGGCGTGAGCGAATATGCCATGAGCGCTCTGTGGAGTTATGAATGGCCGGGCAACATACGCGAACTCGAGCACGCCATCGAACATGCGATGGTCCTATCGCGCGGCCAGATGATCGAGTTCTCCGAACTCCCCATGGAAACAAAGAGGGGCAAGGAGTCGGAGTCGTCTCCGGATGTCAAGAAGCTTTTTCGACGCAACAGCCGCACCAACGCGGAGGCCGAGCGCTCCATGATAGAGCAGGCGCTCGCCGACGCCTCGGGCAATCGCACCCGCGCCGCCAGGATTCTCGGTATGAGCCGCACGACGCTGTGGCGGAAGATGAAGGCCCACTCAATAGACTGAGACCGACGCTGTTCTTCGAAATTCCACCAATCCCAACGCCCCACGGCGGGTTTCACGCGACGGCGATTGCCTCGATTTCCACATCTATCGATTCTATCGGAGAGAGCGCCTGCACGGTAACTCGCGCCGGCTCCTGGCCCGGCGGGAAGTATTCGCGATACACCTCGTTCATCTCGTCGAAGTCCTTCACATCCCTAAGATAGACGACGACCTTCACAACGTCTTCCATTTTGCCGCCGGACGATTCTATGAGGAGTTTCATATTCTCCAAAGCTCTCCGCGTTTGCTCGGAAATGCCACCCGGTAGAATTTCACCCGTCTTGAGGTCTGCCGACAACTGACTTGTGAGGAACAAGAACCCACTCGCCTTGACAACGTGATTGAATGGACCGGTCGGGCGCGCGAGGCTTCCGAAATCAAGGACCTCCTTTTTCATCCATATCTCCTTCTTAAATAGGAACAGACCCTTTTCTTTTCCCGGGGAGAGTTTGCGGTGAGTGCGTGCGCCGAATGCTCTTTACGCGAACATCGCGATGAAAAGGCCCGCCGCCGCGGCGGTTCCGATGACGCCCGCGAGGTTCGGACCCATTGCATGCAGAAGCAGGTAGTTCTCCGGGTCCTCCTCGAGGCCCACCATCTGCGAGACGCGCGCGGCCATGGGAACGGCGGAAACGCCTGCGGAGCCGATGAGCGGATTGAGCTTGTCTTTCAGGAAGAGGTTCATCGCCTTCACGGTCAGGATGCCGCCCATTGTGCAGACCGCGAAGTCGGCCAGCCCGAAGGTGAAGATAACGAGCGGTTTCGTGCTGAGAAACTTTTCGGCGCTCATGGTCGCGCCGACCGAGAGTCCGAGAAAGATGGTAACGATGTTCATGAGCGAGCCCTGCGCCGTGTCGCTCAGGCGTCTGACCACGCCGCTTTCGCGCATGAAATTGCCGAGCATCAGCATTCCCATCAGCGGCATGATGGCGGGAATCAACAGCGCTATCAGAGCTGTCCCCAGGAGCGGGAAGAGCAGCTTCTCTTTCTGCGAAACCGGCCTGAGCTGACGCATCGCAATGCGGCGCTCCTTTTTCGATGTCAGCAGGCGAATTATCGGCGGCTGGATGATTGGGACCATTGCCATGTACGAGTAGGCGGCCAGCGCGTTCGGGCCGAGCAAATGAGGGGCAAGGGCGCTCGTGAGATAGATGGTCGTCGGGCCGTCGGCGCCGCCGATTATACCCACGGATGCCGCCTCCTTCATCGTGAACCCGAATATCAGCGTGGCTGAGAACGTGATGAACACCCCAAGCTGAGAGCCGGCGCCCACGAGCAACGTCTTTGGGTTGGCGATCAGTGGGCCGAAGTCGGTCAGCGCTCCCAACCCGAGGAATATGACGCAGGGGATGACCTCCCAGCCGATGCCGAAGTCATAGAAGATTTGCCACAGGTGCCTGTCTCCCGTTACCGGGTCAACGCCCATGAGCGGCGTCAGCGGGAAATTGACCATAAAAATCCCAAAGCCGATGGGGAGGAGCAGGAGCGGCTCGTATTTCTTCACAACCGCCAGATACATGAACAGCAGCCCTATCGCCCACATGACCAAGTGCCCCCATTTCAGGCTGAATATGCCCGTCTGAAGGGCGATGGTGTTCAGGACATCGAAGAATTCCTTTGATGACATCTTATAATTTTCCTTTTCTCAGGAACCGAATTTCAAGGGAAGCTGTGCGAACGGCAATAAGAGCGGAACGGCTCGACTTATTGGGATTATATTTTATTTGGGCCGGTCCGAAATGTCAAGCGCGGCCAAGGCGGTTCGCAGCTTTTCCGCGTTTACGGAAAAATCGTCGATGGCGGCCTTTTTCGAGTCCTCGATGTATTGCGTGTCCTCCGTCGTCAGGCGGCCTGCCCGAAAACACTCTTCGACCTCATCCGCATCGAGGACGATGTGCCTGCCGTCGGGGAAAAACCATATGTCGAGCAGCATGTCGAGATAGCTCAGCGAACCGTCTGAAATCGACACATCCCTGCAGATGTGCACCAGGTATCCCAGCAGCTCTTTCTCCGGCGAGAAGATTCCCCAGAAAACATAGGGGCGCGTTTCCCAATAGAGGGCGATGGTCACGCAGCCGGGGGGAAACGTTATGCCAAGCTTCGCGCTTGCGAACGTGCGGTCGCTGACGTACCGAAGAACGGCGTGGCCGGGCTCGCTGACCAACAGCTCACACTCATATCGCTCCGTCGGCTTGTTCACATGGCGTTTTATTTCGGTGAATGTTCTGTTCATGGTCGCCAAGAGACTAGGGGACATCCAACACGATTGACTGATAAAAGTTCTTCATCTTCCAGGAAAGCGGAACCCCCTGGGGATAATTGGCCACGAAGTACGGGACCTTGACGTACGGATTCTGCTGGTCGAACCTGGCATAGTAACTGTTTATTATCACGTAGCAGTTCGCGAGCTGGTCGGCGGAGCGGACGTCATACAGGTTGTGGAACCGGTCGGGCTTTAGCTTGAAGCCCGACGTTATCCTCAGTATGGCCGTCGTGCGAAGGTCGGCATAGATGGGCTTCGGCGGCATCGTTCTCAAATACTCCTCCACCTTTCGCATGTTCCCGCCGCAAAGCTCGGGGGTCATGTTGGACGAGTATGAATACGGTTTCAGCAGGTACAGAGAAGTTCCCAGCACCGCGACCACCACGGCCGAGCGATACCACCCCCGCAGCTGCATGAGCGCCCATGCGGCCAGCAGCATCAAGGGCACTGTGGCGAAGTTGAGGAACTTGCGCACTTTCACAATCGGAATAAGAGGGTGAAGACTCACGACGCCGAATTGCAGAATCAAGAGGATGGTTCCGGCCCACGCCAGAAGTATGAGCGCGCCGCGCTCGCGCTTGACGGCGCCGAGGATCATTGCGGGCACAAAGAGGAAGAAATACGGGCCGAAAACGGTCAAGTTCTGGAATACGACCGTCGGGTAGTACCACTGGCTGGTCGAACATTCGCCCGAGGTGTTGACGGCGATGGCCGCCTTCGCGTTCAGCCGAAAATTGTGCAGCGGGCTCAGCCCGTTCATAACATAATACAGGCTTTCTGAGAAGACAACCGCCAGAAACCCGGCCACGAACAACAGATGCGAGGACCTCAGTTTCTTCTCGAAGAAAGCGGTGTAGATGAGCAGAAAGGGGATGAGAATAACCGCCATCGAACGGCAGGAGTATGCTATCGCCAGCAGCAGACCCGACAAGAAAAAGAGCGCAGGCCTGTATCTCTCGCTTCGGCCCGCCCGGATGAAGGCGAGAACCGATGCGGCCATCAGGAAGGAAAGCGGAATGTCGGGAAGTATCAACCCGGAATAGTGAATGTCAAGAGGATAGAACGCCAGGAGCAGGGCTGCGAGCAATCCGGTCCGTGCGTTGAGCACGGACTTGCCCAGGAAGAAGCACACCACCACCGCTCCGAGCGCGCTCAACATCGGCCAGAGCGCCGCCGAGAACTCGTTCGTCCCGAACAGCTCGTACGATGCAGCGATGGGCAGGAGCATGCCGTAGCGGGTCATCCAGTAGTTGCCGGACGGGTGGTAGGTTCCCTCGTATATCTGGTACGCGGCAAGGTAATAGTCGTGGTCGTCGCTGCCGATGGGCCCGGTGTAGAATGCAAGGCGCAGCCCGAGCGCCAGGAGTACAATCAAGCAGAGAATAACGGCGTCTGCGTATCTCGGCCGCCTCAATTGGCGCTCCTCACATGCTCGTGGCTTTTCGCGTTACCTTGATGGCGCAGAACTCGCCGCACATCGTGCAAACTTCACTGTCCGCCGGACGACTGCTCTCGCGCAGCGCGCGCGCCTTCTCCGGGTCTATCGCGAGCGCGATCTGGCCTTCCCAATCGAGCTTCTTCCGACATCGGGCCATGGCATTGTCGCGTTCGATAGCGCCGGGAACGCCCCGCGCGACATCGGCGGCATGGGCGGCTATGCGGGATGCTATGACGCCTTCTCTTACGTCCTCCACGGTGGGAAGCCTCAGGTGTTCGGACGGCGTGACGTAGCACAGGAAGTCTGCGCCCGCCAACGCAGCCAGCGCTCCGCCTATGGCGGCGGTGATGTGGTCGTATCCGGGCGCGATGTCTGTGACGAGCGGGCCGAGCACATAGAACGGCGCGCCCCGACAGAGCCTTTTCTGGAGGACCATGTTGGCCTCTATCTGGTCGAGGGGAACGTGGCCGGGCCCCTCGCACATCACCTGCACCCCGGCCTCCCAACAGCGCTCGACGAGTTCCCCTTGCAGAATCAGCTCTTGAACCTGCCCTCTGTCGGTCGCGTCGGCGAGACATCCCGGGCGCATCCCGTCGCCCAGGCTGAGCGACATGTCGTACTTTTTGGCGATGGAGAGCAATCGGTCGAAATGCTCGTACAGGGGGTTCTCCTTCTTGTTGAAGGCCATCCACTCGAGCATCAGCGCACCGCCCCGGCTGACGATGTCGAGTATGCGCGCGTGTTTCTTCAGCCGGGCGACCGACTCCTGCGTGACGGTGCAGTGCACCGTAACGAAGTCCACGCCCGCGCTCGCATGTTGTTCGATGGTTTCGAAAATCTCGTCGGCTTCGAGTTCGACGAAGGATTTTCCCCGCTGCCTGGCATACAAAGCGGCTTGGTAAATCGGAACGGTTCCCACGGGGACGGTGGAGCGCGCGAGCACCTCGCCGAGCACGTCGGCCACCGGGCCGCCCACGCTCAGGTCCATAACCGTGTCGGCGCCCGCTGCAATTGCGACCTCGAGCTTCTGCATGTCCTCCTTGATGTCCGCGTGGTCGCCTGAGGTGCCGATGTTGGCGTTGACCTTTGTCCTGAGGCCTTTGCCGATTGCCAGCGTATCAGCGTTCGGATGGCGATTGTTACGCGTGATGATAATGCTGCCCTCGGCGATTCCCTGCTTTATGTATTCGGGAGAACGCCTTTCGGCTTCGGCCACCTGTTCCATTTCTGTCGTGATGACGCCCTGTCTGGCTTTCAAAAGCTGAGTCATTCGAATCAACCTTTCTTTTCCGCAAGTGTTCGGGCCGCGAGGGCTTCTCGCAGGCGTTTCACAATTTCGGAGGCGGCCGCTTCGACATCGGGAGCGGACAGAACGGACGAAATCATCCCGATTCCCGCCGCGCCAGCTGATACTACCTCTTCGATCTCGGACGCTCCAATGCCGCCCAGCGGGAAGACGGGCAGTCTGACGGTTCCGCACACCGTGCGCAGCGACTCCACCCCGACGGGCGGGCCGTACCGCGCCTTCGACGGAGTATGATAGACTGGTCCATAGGTGATGAAATCGGCGCCCTTTTCCGCCGCCTCCATCGCTTCCGCGACGCTGTGAGTGGAAACACCTATGAGCATTCCCGGCCCGAGCACCTTCCGGCAGACATCGGCGGGCAGCCCATCCTGCGGCAAATGCACGCCGTCGGCTCCAATGGCGCGCGCCAGCGAGGCGTTGCCGTTGACGAAAAGCTTCGCCTGGAATTCGGACGTCAAGCGGCGGAGTTCGGTGCCCAGCTCGAATCGCTCGCGCGTCGAGAGGTCCTTCTCGCGCAACTGGACCGCGCGCACGCCTCCACGCAGGGCTCGCTCCACCCCGGAGACCAGGTCGCCGCCCCCGCACTGATTCCGGTCGGTTATCAGGTATAGATCAAACTCAACTCGCGGCAATGGCTCCCTCCAGCGGGCTGCTGGCCGTCGCGTATAGTTTGCGGGGGATGCGGCCCGCGAGGAACGCCTTCCGGCCCGAATCGACGGCCAGCCGCATCGCCTCGGCCATCAACACGGGGTCCTTCGCGCCCGCGACCCCGGTGTTCATCAGCACGCCGTCCACGCCGAGCTCCATCGCGATTGCCGCGTCCGACGCCGTTCCGACGCCGGCGTCCACGATGACGGGCACCTTGGCGTTCTCGACGATTATCCGAATGTTGTAAGGGTTGCGCACCCCGAGCCCGGAGCCGATGGGCGCCGCCAGCGGCATGACCGCCGCGCATCCCACATCCTCCAGCTTCTTGCACATAATCGGGTCGTCGTTGGTGTAGGGCATGACGATGAAGCCCTCTTTGACCAACACCCTGGCGGCTTCGAGGAGGCCCTGGTTGTCGGGAAACAGCGTCTTCTCGTCTCCGATGACCTCGAGCTTCACCATGTCGGAGAGGCCCGCCTCTCTTCCCAGACGCGCTGTCCTGATGGCGTCCTCGGCCGTGTAGCAGCCGGCCGTGTTGGGCAGGAGCGCGTATTTGTTCGCGTCGATGTAGTCCAGCAGCGACTCCTTGCTCCTGTCTGAGATGTTTATCCGGCGAACGGCGACAGTGACGATCTCGGCTCCGGACTTCTCGAGTGCCTCGCGCATGAGCTCGAATGTCGCGTACTTGCCCGTCCCGATCAGCAGGCGCGAGCGGAATTTGCGACCGGCGATAACAAGTTCATCTGTCATTATTCGTACCCCCAGACGTTATGATGGTTTCCTCCGCCAACGAAATGGACGACCTCGAGCTGGTCGCCTTCTTTGAGCGACGTCGTGGCATACTGCTCTTTCGGGAGAATGTTCAGGTTGAGCTCCACCGCGACGCGGGCTTCCTGAATTCCCAATCGCTCCAGCAAACCGGCGACCGTCAGGCCGTCGGGGCTCTCATACGACTCACCGTTCAACCGAATCCGCATTGGCCGTCGAGCGCTCCAAAAAAAACGCCGCACTCCCGTAGGAAATGCGGCCCTGAACTCATCATTTTCAGCGAAAGCAGCTTCTCTGTCCGCTTCCCTACGCTGGAATTACCCAGATCAGGTTCGAAGGGTTGTCACGAAGACTCTCAGTGTCTCAGCACACCCCTAGCTCACCATAATTCTAACACGCCGCGGGGACGGTGTCAAGAAACCAGGGAATCCCCTGTTTTGACCTCTCTTTCTTTTCTCTTCTTACGGACGGTTTGTGACGGCCAAAAACCTCGGAAATTGATGCTTGATGGAGTATTACACATGGTCGTTGAAAAAAAGGAGGGGAAGGCGTAAGAGAGATTAGATTAGACGCAAGGTATGGTGAAAGAGCTCTGTGAAAAAATCTTCCCGCACCTCCGGTTTTTCAAGAATTTCGATAATGCTGAACTTTTTCTCAACGAGACGGTCTTCGCCAATACGCCTTTCTAGCTCGGGAGTGTAAACGGCTCCAAGGTAAAAGTTCTTGCATCGTGGGCTTGCTTGGATTGCGTGTTGAAACGACTTTGTTGCAGCACCGTAACGTTCCAGAGCTCCGGCGGGGTCCGTTCCACCTTTGATTTCGATAACGACGGCTAAAACGTCTCCTTGGGTGAATGAAATATCTGGTTCCGAGCCGAATCGCATGATGCTATTATCCCGCAGAGTGCATACACGAGGGATACTTTCGTAAACCTTTTGCTTGCTCAGTTCAGGTTCAAGAATAAGGTTCTTTTCAATCAGCCATTCAAGGATAAGGGTTCGGATTCGCTCTTCAGCTATTTCACCAACCTTGTTCCGCATTCTACCATCGAGGGTTATGCCCAGGTTAGCAATGATTGTGCGGTTGCCGTCCTCAAGGGTCCAATCAGTAGAATTCTTGATAATAGAACAAATAAAGACATTATAGGTTCGAGCCATTTTGAGAGCTTTTTCACTACTCAATCGGGCTCGAGGATTGCCCGCCTCGAGAGAATCAACAGATCCGAAGTACCCTCTAACAGCCTTTAAAGAGAGGCCGCAAAGGCCTCGGTAGTAGAAACTCGTAACCGGTCTTTCCAAGAGTATGTCCGGATGACAGAAAACAAACTTGGGATCATATCCTTGGGCTGTTACGGCATATTCCCATACCTCAGGGTCGATCGAAAGATTACTGAACGGTTTCCACTTAAGATGTGAGGAAAACTCTTGAATGAGCTTGACGGCTTGAAGGTCGTTCCGTTTCTGGAGAGAAGTGACAATCAATAGCGACTTGATGCGGCGCAGTTCATCTGAGTAAGGGTTTGATTCTGACATGACCTAAGTGTCTTGTTCGCGGTTCGTTATTGATTCGTCGGTTTTGACCAGACATAGACGCACTTGCGAATTTCGTTTCGTCCGTAAGCTCCCATCTGCTGGCTGCTGTTTCCTTTCCCTCGCGAGAGGGTCCAAATATGGTCGATTGACAGTCCGGCACTGTCAGCAAAGTCCGAAAGGATGAGGTCAACCGGGACTTCTTCGCCATTGTATTGGACGTTGTCGTTAACCATTACAATGCGTCCACCGGGAGCGAGAACGCGGGAAAGTTCCCTTATAACCAGATTCATCTCAAGAAAATAATTCTCCACCATTATGGGGATGTTGTTGTTGTTAAGACCGCCGTTTTCACGGCTATTGTATAAGATCTGCAAAACCTCGTGTAAAGCCTCCTGTCCATTGAAGGCCTCTACAGCGGCTCCAAAGAGATCGCTCTGGTTGCGGGAGCTGTACTCTTGTGCTAGTTGCTCACGTTTCGATTTATTCTCCACGGTGCTGGAGAGGAGGGTTTGGCGTAACCTCTTGAGTGCAACTTCGTCATATCCCCAAAATGCCAATTCAAGGGCGTAGGTTCGTGTGTAGTCATAACGGTTACAATAGGGAGGAGAAGTTATAATCAAATCATAAAAGGAATCAGGAAGCAGGGGAAGTCTTGTAAGACAAGAGCCTTCGATGATTTCCACGTAAGAGGACACAACTTCATCGTTTCGCTTCTTAATGTCCTCCAACATTACTCGTAATTGGCGGAGGATAGCTTCCCTAAAATCGGGGATATTACCCTTATTAAATTTTGATCTTAGAGACCTACTGGAGCGAGAATCCCAACGTAAATACTGACCGTCCTTGCGCGTGTAGCTTATTTCCTCCAGTATTGCCAGACAGGCAAACCAGAACAAGAAGCGCACGTCGACGTTTCGGATTGAAGCAAGGAAGCTGTTGTAGGCTGAAAGGGCTATTTCTGTGTTTCTTGGAAAAGCTCCTCTGGTGATTTGCAGATGAGGAAAGTTGAATCTTTTCCCATAGCAGAAATCTAGAGGGACTTTTTCGAGCTTTTCCAAGTGGTACTCGAAGGATCGGATACTTACCGTGTCAGCCAAGATCCGGGCCCGAATAGCGGCTACCCCCACGGGAAGGAGCTCAATGCCTGTCGCCATCCATCCAGCCCTTGCTGAGGTTGTTAGGGTTGTTCCAGCACCGGCAAATGGGTCCAGAACTTTGGGAGTCGAACCCGGGATTACATGGAAGTGGTCAAGAAAATACCGAACAAGTTGGGAAGAAAATGCTTCCTTATATTTCAGCCAACGATAGAAAGGAGCACTCTTATTAGCTTGAAAAGAAACCAAGGTGCGGGAAAGGTCTGGATTTGCTGTAAGCTCACTCGCGTATCGGCGGTACAGTATTGCTCTCTTGGATTGCGATGATCGAATAGTAATTACTTGCGGTTTGTCATTAGACTTTATTGCGAATGATTTCTGCTTCAAAGTCAGAACATTCCCCGAGACCTAAGAGAATTTTTCGAATACCGCATCTCCATTTTCAATTATAGTGAATAAACTCGAAATGTCAAGTCCCGAATTATCGGGCAAGATACGACGCTGGAAAACCCTGATGCATTAGCTCAGGAAGAGTATTTCTCTTCCAGGTACTTGTTTATGTCGTCCGACTCGTACATGCGGACGTCGTTGTCCGTATCGATCAGGAACGGGACCTGCACCTTGCCGCCGAGTTTTTCGAGAAGCGCTTCCTTCTTGCTGCCTGAATCACGCACGTTGCGGCAGATGTAGTCCAAGTCCAATTCGGTCATCTTGGCGCGTACCTTCTGGCAATACGGGCATCCTTCTTTTTGGTAAAGTTCGAGCATTCTGTTTATCCCTCCTGCTCCGCTCCTAAGTCGCATGTGTGGGCGCAACGTGCTGCGCCCGAATAAGTATAGATTAATCCCTCCTCACCGATAGCACAGAGCAAAACTTAGTTTTCCGGCTGGAACATGTCGTCGTACAGCCGCTCCAGCCTCTGCTTGTGTTTCTTCTCTTCCGAGGCGAGCCTGTTGAGAAGATTCTGAAGGCTCTCGCCGGCATGCTTGGTGAGAGAGCTGTAGAAGTCGAACGCATCAACCTCTTCGGCGATGGCATACTTCAGGACTTCCTGCATCGTGGCTTCCTTCGAAATCTGAGGCCTGTCGGAAACGCCGCTTAGTTCCGAGCGTGAAATCTTCGGCGTTTTGAACGTTCCCGCATCGTCGGGGTCGATTTTCTCAAGCGCCTGCTTGTGACCCAGTTCTTCCTGCGCGAGTTCTTTGAGAAGGCCTTTGCTTTGCTTATCCTCGACCTTTCCGGCGTATATCTCGTACATCGTCTTTGCTTCCACTTCCTTGCCTATCGCCCGATTGAGTATCTGGCGCGGCGTGAAATCGTTGGTTCCCATTCTTCTTCTTTCCTCCTGTTTTGGTCAGTCATCCACGGAACGTTCATATGCATCGGAATCGTTCATGCCAGATTCCGGATTATCCGGTCCGCCTCGTCCACTCCCTCTGCCTTCACCTCGATCATGTCTGCGCTGCCCACTCCGAGCCCCAGTTCGACGGCTCGCTTTATCATTCTCTGGTCCCAGACGCTCCGTTGCTGAATATCCTCGCGAGTTCCCAGCGTCTTGAGGAGCGCCAGGCCGAGGACATCGCACGCAACCGGGTCCTTTCCCGCGAACACTATGCCCGTCTCGCGCTCACGGCCCGAATCGGGCCCGCCTTCGACGAACACCTTGCGTCCGTCCAGAACATACAGGCTGGGCCGAACCGCCAGGTTGATCTCCGCTATTCGCTCCGGCAGCGAAAACGACATGTGCATCAGCATGCAGTTGAACGGGGCAAGCAAGCCTACCGAATTCTTCAGCGACATCGTGAAGTTGGCCAGCATATGTGTGCGCACGGTCGGGAGGTAAATCACATGGTCGAATTCCGAGACGGGCGCCGCTATGCGGAATTCGCCGCCCCAGTTCTTGGCGGCCGGCTGACGGCTGACGCTCCACTTCGCCTTGTCGAACGGAATCACCTCCGCGCCCGCTCTTTTGGCGGCGGGCCCGATGCCCGACCTTTCAAGAACCGCCGTGGCGCTCTTGAGAAAGAACGGCTTGTCGGCTACTGCGACGCGGGAGGCTCCCCGCCGCGCGCATTGCTCCACCAACAGCGACACCACCGCCGGGTCGGTCGTTGCAGGGAAAGGATTCGATGAGTTCATCGCCGGCTTGATGAGCACGCTTTCGCCCGGTTGGACAAAATCGAGCCCGCCGGCCATCTCGATTACACGATTGACCGCCTCGAGCCCGTCGCGCGCGCGGACCATCGCGACCTTTGCCTCAACGGGAGGACCGCCTGGTGGCGTGGCCGGAGGCGTTCCTTCCAATTCGTCGGAAAATACGTTGCCCCCCGTTGCGGCCACGAGTGAGGCCGCTGCTCCGGCTTGAATGAATGCTCTCCTTGAAATGCGCCGTGTCATCTGTTTTACACCGATTTTGCGCGGTCAGAATCGAAGGGCCGATAGCCTCATAACATCATATCACGCCGCACGTTGAATCGCTATCGGCGCTTTATGCGCGGGTCGCGCCGGGGTGAACGCATAAAGCGGGGCAGCATCCTTTCTCTCTGTGTCGAATGAATCTCTCAGGCGCGACAAAGGCAAAAAGGGCGCTGCCCTGGTTGTCTCTCTACGGAAGAGCTACCCGAAATAACGGTACAGCACTTCGGCCACGCAGCTGGGTTTGCTTTCGCCCTCGACTTCGAATGTCAGTTTGATCGTGCTCTGCAGCCCATTGGCGACGTCTTCGACGTTGACGAGGTCGGCCTTTGCCCGTACCTTCTTGCCGACCTTGACCGGAGAGGGAAAGCGCAGCTTATTGATTCCGTAGTTGATTCCCATCTGGACGCCCTCGACCGCCAGTATCTGGCTGAGCAGGTACGGCGCGAGCGACAGGGTGTAGTATCCGTGCGCGATGGTCTGTCCCCAGGGGGACTCCTTCTTGCAACGCTCCGGGTCGATGTGAATCCATTGATGGTCGTGGGTGGCCTTGGCGAACGTGTTGATTTCCTCTTGAGTGACCTCGTGCCACTCGCTTACTCCAAGCTCTTTTCCCTTCATCGATTTCATTTCGTCCAGGCCTTTGATTACCGTCTTAGCCATTGCTCGATTCACCTCCCGATTCTTCTCTTCGCAATGTTGAGTTTGAGGCGGTGTCTTGCCGGAGCGGGCAGAGACAGCCGTAGTATATCCAATTTGTACTTATAATGCAATATCAGTCCGGTCTTGAATCGCTGTCCGACGCGGCCCCTTCCGATGTCTCAGTCCGCTTCCCAAGCAGACCCGCGCGCTGCGCCGCTCCCCGCAGGAGTTTCTTCGCCCAGACAAACTCCGTCGCGAGTATCGCAAGCCCGGCCGGGATCACAATCACCGCCGGCCCCGGCAGGACAATCATCGCCACGCCGACAAGAAGCACGCTCGTTCCCACGACGAGGACCACGATTCGTCTGGCCTGCTTGTATGTCAGCGTCAGCAGTTCCTCCAACTCGTCGGCGAGAGGCGACACGAGGGCCGCGGCATTCCTATTAGTCGCCAGAACGGAGACGACTATGCCGACAAGAAGGATAATGCTGATCACCACGAGGGAGACAAAGGTCGGAATGTGATAATGGTGGGAGAGGAGCATCTTGACACCCACGAACGCCATCAGGAAGACCAGGCTTATCTTGACGTAGCGGAACCGGTTCATTATGCCGGCGAGGACGAAGTACAACGACCGCAGGCCGAGTATCGCGAAGATGTTCGAGGTGAAGACGAGAAACGGGTCGTGTGTAATCGCAAAAATGGCCGGTATGGAATCGACGGCGAAGAGCACGTCGCTGCTCTCGACCAGAAGCAAGGCGAGAAACAGGGGCGTGATGGCGGTGCGGCCGTTGACACTCGTGAAAAACCTCGCCCCCTCGATATCCGTGCTGACGGGATACAGCTTCCGGGCGAGCCTGACCAGCGGATTCCTATCGGGCACGAGGTTGTCGTGACGCACTATGAGTATTCGTATGGCTGTCAGAATCAGCAGGGCGCCGAAGACATAAATTATCCAGTCGAAACGGCGGATGAGAACGCTCCCGGCCGCGATCATCACTCCACGCAACACCAGCGCTCCGAGAATGCCCCAGAAGAGGACTCGATGCTGATACTTGGAGGGGACGCGGAAATAGGAGAAAATGAGGGCGATAACGAATATGTTGTCGAGGCTGAGACTCTTTTCGATGACGTAGCCGGTGAGGAACTGGAGCGCGGCCTGTCGGCCGCCGGCCTCGGCGCCGGGCTGCATGCCGATGCCGAGCCAGTGATGCTCATACATGAAATAGACGCCGACATTGAACGCAAGCGCCAGAGCGATCCAAAGAGTTGTCCACGCGAAGGCTTCTTTGATGCCGATTGTGTGCGTTTCTCTGTTGATCACGCCCAGGTCTAGGGCGAGCATGGCCAGCACAAACGCGATGAAGCCTGTCCAAATCCAGATAATCATGTCGTAGATGTTTGGTGTAGGTTATGGAGACCGAGAAGGTACTGCTCTTCTTTCATTCTCGCTCGGCCAATGGAGCGCAATATGGCGGAGGAGATGAAGGGGGCGGCATGCTCAGACTTCCAATTCCTTTTTGGCCCGGCGAATGGCGCGAAGAACGTTGGAGCGCGCGGTGCCGCCGGCGACCCGGCGCGAATTGACGACTTTGTCGAGCCGAATCGCTTCGAAGATGTCCTTCTCGAACAGGGGCGAGAACCGGCGCAGCTTCTCGAGCGGAACCTCTTCGAGCGGGATGACCTCGTTCAGGCAGTGTGTCACCACTTTTCCGACGACCTCATGCGCCCGGCGGAACGGCATCCCTTTCTTCACCAGGTAGTCGGCCATGTCGGTCGCATTGAGGAAACCGGCCTGACACATCTCTTCCATCCGGTCGCTGTAAACGGTGAGGCTCGCCGTCATTCGCGCAAAAACGCGGAGCGTGCTTTTTACGGTGTCCACGGAATCGAATACACAGGGCTTATCCTCTTGCAGGTCGCTGTTGTATGCAAGAGGCAGTCCTTTCATTAGCCCAAGCAGCGTCATCAGGTTGCCGTACACGCGCGCCGTCTTCGCGCGGGCGAGCTCGGCGATGTCGGGATTCTTCTTCTGGGGCATGATGCTCGAGCCGGTCGCAAACGAATCGCCGAGCTCGACAAATCCGAACTCCGTGGAAGACCAGACGACGAGTTCCTCGCTCAGCCGTGAAATATGCATCATGAGTATCGAGCACGCGGAGAGGAATTCTATGAGGTAATCGCGGTCGGCGACGGCGTCCATGCTGTTGCCTGAGATCTTGTCGAAGCCGAGTTCCTTCGCCAGCATCTTGCGGTCTATGGGAAAGCTCGTGCCCCCCAGCGCGGCCGAACCGAGCGGCATCACGTTGGCGGAATGGTAGCAGTCGATGTATCTGTTCTCATCCCGGCGGAGCATTTCATAATAAGCGAGCATGTGATGCGCGAACAGCACGGGCTGCGCGTGCTGCATGTGGGTGAAGCCGGGCATGATGACCTCGGAGTTCTCCTCGGCCAAAGCGACGAGCGCCTTCTGAAATTCGCGAATGAGCTCCACTACCGCGAGCGTTTCGTCCCGGATGTACATGCGCATATCGAGCGCGACCTGGTCGTTGCGGCTGCGGCCGGTGTGCAGCCTGCCCCCGATGTCGGCGCCGACCTTTTTCGCGAGCGCCGCCTCGATGTTCGTGTGGATGTCTTCGAGCTCCACCTCGAATGCGAATTTGCCCTCGGCGATGTCGTCGCCGATTTCGCCCAGCGCCTTCACTATCTTGTTCGAGTCGGTCTTTTTAATGATGCCGCATTTGGCCAGCATCTGGGCGTACGCGATGCTCCCAGCAATGTCGTACGGGTAGAGCCGCCAGTCGAACGAGATCGATTGGGTGTAGAGCAGGGCGAGCCGGTCCTGTTCTTTCTGAAATCTTGCTCCCCACTGTTTCTTCGGCATCGGCTGAGTCCTTCCTATCTTCCCAGCAGCGCGCGGATACGCAGTCTGAGCGCATTCAGCCGGATGAATCCCTCGGCGTCGGCCTGGTTGTACACGGTTTCGTGTTCGAACGTGGCGAAATCGGTGTGATACAGCGAGCGGGGAGACTTGCGGCCTACCACACTGCACGTGCCCTTGTATAGTTTGAGCCTGACGACGCCGCTCACGCCTTGTTGAGTGTCGTCGATTATCTTTCGCATCAACTCGGTCTCCGGCGCGAACCAGAAGCCGTAATAGACAAGCTCCGAGTAGCGGGGCACAAGGGAATCTCTCAGGTGCATCACCTCGCGGTCGAGCGCGATCGATTCCAGCGCACGATGGGCGGCGTGGAGGACGGTGCCGCCGGGCGTCTCGTAAACGCCCCGCGATTTCATGCCCACGAATCTGTTCTCCACCATATCGACCCGTCCCACGCCGTTTTTGCCGGCGATTTCGTTCAGTGCGGTCAGGAGCGCCACCGGGCCTCGCCGCTGTCCGTCGAGCGCAACGGGTACGCCGCTCTCGAATTCCAGTTCGATATAGGTCGGCTTGTCGGGAGCGCGCTCGGGCGAGGTCGTGAGCGTGAACATGTCCTCCGGCGGCTCTCTCCACGGGTCTTCGAGAATGCCGCCCTCATAGCTGATGTGGAACAGGTTCCGGTCGCTGCTGTACGGTTTTTCCTCGGTGACCGTGATGGGGATGGCGCAGTCGCGGGCATACGTGATGAGATCTGAGCGCGATTTGAACGTCCACTCGCGCCACGGCGCTATGACCGTTATCGAGGGCTCGAGGGCGAAATAGGTGAGCTCGAAGCGCACCTGATCGTTGCCCTTTCCCGTTGCTCCGTGGGCGACGGCGTCGGCGCCCTCTTTGCGCGCTATCTCGATCTGCTTCTTCGCAATCAGCGGGCGCGCTATCGATGTGCCGAGCAGGTATGTGCCTTCGTAGGCCAGGTTCGCCTTGAGCGCGGGGAAGACGAAGTCGCGCACGAACTCTTCTTTCAAGTCCTCGACGTACACGTTGCTCGCGCCGGTCTTGCGCGCTTTTTCGTGTAACGGGTCGAGCTCCTCGCCCTGGCCCAGGTCGGCGGTGAACGCGACCACCTCCGCGCTGTAGTTATCCAACAGCCACCTGAGTATGACGGAGGTGTCGAGCCCGCCCGAATAGGCGAGAACAATCTTTTTGACGTCTTTTTTCATCTGTTCACGCTGTCCCTTGGGAATGTCACGCTCGTCCAAACCGCTTTAGAGTGTTTCAAGTCTCAGCCATCAGGAGCGTCAATATCGCCTTCTGCACATGGAGCCGGTTTTCGGCTTGATCGAAAACAATTGACTGCGGGCCGTCGATAACCTCATCGGTAATCTCTTCGTCCCGGTGCGCCGGCAGGCAATGCATCACCAGCGCCTTCGGTCGCGCGAGCGCAAGGGCTGCCTTGTTCACCTGATACGGCGCAAACACCTGGCGCCGGTGTTCGGCCTCGTTCTCCTGTCCCATGCTCGCCCATACATCCGTGTACACGACGTGGGCTCCGTCGAGCGCTTTGGCGAGGTCGTGGGTCACGCATATGGTTGGCCCGGCCTCGGCGCGGCATTTGTCGACAATGTCGCTGTTCGGCTCGTAGCCTTGAGGACAGGCGATTGAAAAGTCCAGGCCGAGCCGCGCGGCGGCATAGAGCCACGAGTTGGCGACGTTGTTGCCGTCTCCGAGAAACGTGACCTTCATCCCGGCCAAGGAGCCCAGCTTCTCCTGTATGGTAAAACAATCGCTCAGCACCTGGCACGGGTGGAGCAGGTCGGTCAACCCGTTAATGACCGGAACCGTCGCCTCTCTCGCCAGGTCCACCACGGCATCGTGAGAAAACGTGCGGGCCATTATTCCGTCCACCAGTCGAGACAGATTTTTCGCCGTGTCGGCAACGGTCTCACGCACGCCCATGTTGATGTCAGCGGGGCCGAGGAATATGGCGTGACCGCCGAGCTGGGTCATCCCGGTTTCGAACGTGACCCGCGTGCGCAGGCTGGGCTTCTCGAAGATCATTGCGAGAGTCTTGCCCGCAAGCGGCGTGAATTGGACCTTCTTGTGAAGCCGCTCCTTCAGCGTGGCCGCGAGCGACAGTATCTCCTCAATCTCCCCTTTCGTGAGGTCGAAAATGGAGATGAGGTCTTTATGCTTGAGCTTCTTCATGCGTGAAAACCTTCAGCAATGGTTCGATGACGGAGATCGCCTCGTCGATCTCCTCCCGCGTCGTGGTCAGCGGCGGCAGCAGCCGGAGCACCTTTTCGCCCGCCGTGCCCACGATGAGGCCCCGTTCCGCGCAATCGCTCACGAGCTTCTTGACCGGCGCGTCGAACTCGACGCCTATGAGCATCCCGAGGCCGCGAACTTCTTTGATGAAGTCGTGTTTTGCCGTAATCTCTCTCATCCTTGTGAAGAGGTATTGCGAGAGGTCGCGGACCCTCTCGAGGAATCCGTCGCCCAGCATGACTTCGAGCGTCGCAACCGCCGCCGCCGAGGCGAGCGGGTTTCCGCCAAACGTGGCCGCATGGTCGCCCGGTTTGAAAACGTCGGCCACCTTGGGACCGGCGAGCATCGCGCCGATGGGCACCCCGCCGCCGAGCGATTTGGCCAGTGTTATGATGTCGGGTTCGATGCCGTAGTGCTCATATGCGAACAGCCGGCCTGTGCGGCCCATGCCCGTCTGCACCTCGTCCAGTATCAAGAGCAGGCCGCGCTCGTCGCAGAGCTTCCGCAGACCTTTCGCAAACTGGTTGTCCGCAACGTTGACCCCGCCTTCGGCCTGAATGAGCTCTATCATTATCGCGCACGTGCTTCCGTCGAGCGTCCGCTCGACCGATTTCAAATCGTTGAGCGAAGCGTACTTGAAGCCCTCCGGCAGGGGATGGAAGTTGTGTTGGAACTTTTCCTGGCCGGTGGCCGTTATGGTGGCGAGCGTTCGACCATGAAACGAATTCAGAAGTGTCACTATCCCGGCGCCCTTGCCGGCTAGGTTGCCCCATTTGCGGGCAAGCTTTATCGCCGCCTCGTTAGCCTCCCCGCCACTGTTGCAGAAGAAGCATTTGGAAGCGAAGGAGTTTCTGACAAGCCGCTCGGCGAGCACGACCTGCGGCTCAATGTAATAAAGGTTCGACACATGGATCAGCGTTTCGGCCTGAGTCTTGATTGCCTCGACGACCTTCGGATGGCAGTGGCCCAGACCGTTGACGGCAAGACCCGACAGGAAGTCGAGGTAAAGGCGCCCGTCGGCGTCCTGTACCCTGGAGCCTTCTCCCCTGACCAGCGCCAGGGTTCGGTGCTTCCCGTAAGTGTCGATCACGTATCGGTGATTCATTTCAATGATTTCTTTTGAGTTCATCCGCGTTGCTTTCCATGCCGGTGAAAGGGCCGGCTGCAAGGTCAGTCTTCCTTCGATTTCTCCGGTTTCTTTTCTTCTTTCTTGGGTTCCGACGGCTTGGCCGCCGGAGTCTCGCTTTTTGGAGCCGGTCTGCCGGAATTGGATTTCCTCTTGTAGTCGGTTTCGTAGAAGCCCGATCCCTTGAAGATGATGCCCGCGCCGGCTCCTATCCTTTTTTTCGTGCCACCTCCGCACTCGGGACATTTCACACGCGGTTTCGCTGTCATGCTGTGGAACACATCGAACACGTGCCCGCACTTGTTGCACTCGTATTCGTAGGTCGGCATTTCCCAAGAACCTCCGTAAAGCCGTTCGCGTCTTGACTGCTGATAAGAGTAAAGATTAATTATAATCGAAGCCGCTGCAATTTTCAACCACAGCCGGCTTGCGGAGTCTCCCTTGGACAAGCTTCGCATGACCTCTTTCGCTGATCGCAGGGCTTTTGGAATCGGGGAAAATGGTCGTTTTTCGCTGTCAAAGAAAAAAGGGCTTGACAAACTCGATAGGGGCTGGTACAATATATATCGTTAGAACGCGATATTCCGAATTAAGGGGCCACACACGATGAATCAAGAAGAACTTCTCAAAATCTTCAAGGCGCTCGCGAACGAAAACCGGCTGAAGATACTCGAAGCCATCAAGAACAACCAGATGCAATGCGCCTGCTGTCCGGAGGACATCGGGCTGTACGATGTGAAAGAGGGAGCCATCTGCTGCGTGGATGAAATCGTCGGGCAATTCGATATGGCGCAGTCAACGATATCGCAGCATCTCAAGGAGCTCCACAATGCGGGCCTGCTCATACGCCACAAGAAGGCGCAACTGGTGTACTATACCGTTAACCGCAGCAAGCTGGAGAAGCTTGCCGAGTACCTGCATCAGTTTGCGACCGACCTGATCCAGCAGGAATGAGATTTTTTTTCGGAAACTATTTCGTTAAATTCCTATATTGTGATGAGTCAATAGAATCGACCTGAATCGGCACGTGGCGCAACAACAAGAGATGAATCCGTAAGGGAGGATCCGAGCCATGGTGAATCGGAGCAACAAGGCCGGCTCGCGAAGCGTGTTCTATACCTGCTCGTATGTGCCCGAGGAAATCATCATGGCGGCGGGCCTGCTTCCGGTGCGAATGATTCCGCAGCTCCGGCCTTCCGAGGCCGACGCCTATATGCATCCAAACACGTGCCACTATGTGAAAAGCCTGTTGGGTGCGGCCCTCGCCGGAGACGCCTCACGGGCGGACGGCATTGTGTTCGCTAATTCCTGCGACGGGATGAGAAGGCTTCACGACCTCTGGACGGAATATGTGAAAACCGTGCCCGCGCTTTTCATCGATGTTCCAAAGAAGAAAGACCCGGCTTCAATCGAGTTCTTCGCCTCCGAGCTTAAAAGATTCGCCGGCAGTCTGAAGCAGGCGTTTCCCGGTTCAAGAGTAACCGATGCAAGTTTGAGAGAGGCGATCGGCGCGTGCAATGGCGTGCGCCTCCTAATGGACGAGGTCTTCAAACTCCAGCGAGATGCACACTCGAGCGTAACGGGTTCGTCCGTCTTCGAGCTGTGCGTGGAGGGCGCCTCTTCCCATCCGGCGGAATTCGCCGGGAGACTGAGACAGTTCATTTCGAGTTCCAAGAGTGGGAAGGTCCCCGAGGCGGAGCGAAGGATCCTGTTGACCGGCAACGTCGTCCACAGGCCCGACCTGATTGCGCTCATCGAGGAATCTGGTGGCCGGGTCGTTGTGCTCGATACATGCCCGGGCGTCAGACATTACGACACACTCGTCGAAGAAGACACGGCCGATCCTATGCTGGCGCTGGCGCGGAGGTATCTGACGAGAGCGTCTTGCGCCAGGATGGAAGGAATCGAGGAACGGTTTCAGCGGCTCAAGAAGTTGGCGGCCGAATCCAATGCCGATGCCATCATCTACAGCACGGTGAAGTTCTGCGACACGTACCTGTATGAGTCGCCGCTGATGCGCAACGCGTGCGAGGACGTGGGCGTGCCCGTTCTCTTCCTCGAAAACGATTACGAATGGTCCGGTCTCGGACAGATGAAGACGCGGGTGGAGGCGTTTCTCGCGATGGCCGTCGAAAGGGACGCAGGCTGAACTGTTAAGCACGATGGTAAGGATAATGGAACACGATGCAGTGTCTGCACATCGCGCGCGCGAGAGGCCAAGTCTATCATTTGTCGATGAGAAGAACAAAGGAATGTCGTGAAAAGGAAACTTTTCCACTTCATTATCAACCACAAGATTTTTGTTTCAACTCTGCTGCTAGGCCTCACGATATTCTTCGGCTGGCATGCTGCAAGAATCGAAATTAACACCGACATTGAAGATTTCTATTTGAAAGACGACGTCGAACGTTACAGTCGATTCTTGGAAGAGTTCGGGACGGATCAAGTTGTCGCCATCGCCTTTGAAACAGAGGACCCCTTTAGTCCCGAGAACCTCAGGATTGTCGACTCGATCAGCACTAGAATTAAAGAGTTGCCGACTGTCAATAGGGTGTACAGCCTCACCACTGCCAAGACGATTTATGGAGAAGATGATACCGTCCACTTCAAGCACTTGATGGATGAAATTCCCCCCACCGGGCAAGCTCTAACCCACATCAAGCAAAGGGCTCTTGACGATCCCTTTATTCCCGGAATTCTGATGTCACCGGAAAAGGAGAATACGGCGATCATTGCCGAGGTCGATCATGTCGTCGGCGAGTCTTACAGAGATGAGATCGAACTGGCAAGAAGAATAAAAAGCGTTCTTAAGGAAGAGGAGAAAAGAACCGGCAAAAACTTCTACATCGGAGGCAATCTCATTATTGAAGAAGCCCTATCCCGCTATACTCAGGGGGATAATATGCGAATGGTCGCGCTGAGCGCACTGTTTATGCTGACTATTACATATATCATGTTTCGCCAGGTAGCAATGACTATCTTGCCCATGGCAGTTGTTCTGCTTACAACAATCTGGACCCATGGCTTCATGGTTCTTATGGGGTACGAGGTCAATACCATCAACATCATTATCCGAGCGCTGCTCATGGCAGTTGCGACCGCGGGCTCGATGCATTTCATCGCCGATTACCTCCAGAAAGCAGCCGTAGGCAACCATACGAAGCAAGAATATATTGGGCGGGCGTTTCTTGATGTGGTCACACCCTGTTTCATGGCCGCCGTGACTACCGCAATCGGGCTGTTATCACTGCTGACCTCGGATATAGCGCCTCTCCGAAAATTCGGGTTGACGGGCGCAGTGGGTGTGATGTTCTCTTTCATCATAAGCATATTTCTCTTGCCGATACTGCTTTCAATAATTCCTCTCCCCAAAGGCGGATACCGTGAGCGGATCGAAGGAGGTCTGATTGCCAAGTCCCTCATCTGGCTCGGCCGCTGGCACAAAAGCCGGGCGGTCATAACAATCCTGACCGGTTCCGTGGTCATTATTCCAGCATTATTGTGCTTGCCCATGAATGTTGTCGGCACAAACACTATTCGCTATTTGAGAAAGAACGACGATGTTCGAAAGCAGATTGAATGGCTTGATACAAACATCAGCGGGACGCGCTCACTGGAATTTTCCATCGATGGCGAACGGGAAGACGCCGCAAAAGATCCCTCTTTTCTCAGGAAGATAGAGCGCTTCCAGGATTACCTGAAGGGAATCGACGAAGTTACGGAGGTCTATTCGGCGGTTGATCTCGTAAAGACATTGAACAGGGCATTTCATGATGGGAAAGAGGAAGAATACAGAATTCCGGATTCATTTTCCGAAGTGAACCAACAGCTTTTCATCATCGAAGGAAGCGAAGAGCTTGAGCGGTTCCTATCGTATGATTATTCTAAAGCGAGAGTCATGGCAAGAGTCAAGGCTGACAGGGGACTGAGCGTTTATAAACAGATGCCCAAAATTGAAAGAGCCATGCATGAGATATTCGGCGATTCCGCGAGTATTACAACCACCGGACACCTTTATTCGCATCAAAGGATGGAAGAATACATCGTGACAAACCAGATTCGGAGTTTCGTTCTCGCTTTCATCGTGATAGAAATAGTAATGACCGTCATACTCCGCTCTTTCAGGCTGGGAATGCTCGCGATGGTACCGAATTTTTTGCCGATTCTGCTTGGTGCGATGATGTTGCCGATTCTGGGATTTCATCTCGACATCGGCACAACGATGCCCGCCATCGTCACGTTGGGGTTGGTTGTCGATGATACTATTCATTTTCTTTCCAGGCTACGACTGGAATGGGACAAGGCGTTCGATATCAAGACCGCCATCGCGAATTCCATGAGCCAGGTGGGCAGGCCGATAATATTTACAAGTCTCATATTGGGGCTTGGGTTCCTGGCGGTGCTCCCCTCCAAGTTCGTTCCCGGCGCCCAATTTGCGGTTCTTGCGGCAATTGTTGTGATGCTGGCGCTCGTGTATGATCTGTTTGTTCTTCCTGCAATCATGGGTCTTGTCTGGTCGCATCGCGAACAGGGGCGGCTCGCAGTGGACCCGCAGTCGTATTAGCGTGAACGGCAAAAATATAGTGGGAATACGCTCGTTTTCTTTCTCGGAAACGATTACGAATGGTCCGGCCTCGGACAGATGAAGACGCGAATGGAGGCGTTTCTCGCGATGGCCGTCGAAAGGGGGTCAAGCTGAAATGTTCAAGACAATGCTTCAGATGATGGAAGGGCAGGCCCAGGCCGTACTCGCTGAAAAAGAGAGCGCAACGTCGCTTTGGCTCAACGAGTGGGCCAAGCTCTTCTTGAAAGCGTACGAGCCGGACAGCAAGGTCGTCTATACCTCCGCCTATGCTTTTCCCATGGAGCTCCTTGCCGCATTCGACGTCGTCCCGTTCGACTTCGAGATTGCCGGCGCCATGATCGCCTCAACAGAAATGGGCGTGCCAACGATGAAAGAGGCCGAGGACAGGGGATACGCGCTGGACGTGTGCTCCTTCCACCGGACCGCCCTGGGCGCTTCCTTCAACGATTATTTTCCAAAACCGGATATTCTTCTCACGACCTCGTACTATTGCGACCAGAAGACAAAGGCGAACGAGATATATTCAATCCTGCAGGGGAAGGAACCGTTCCTCCTCTATGTTCCCTCGGAGATAAACAAAGAGTCGGTCGCCTACGTGGAGAAACAGCTTCGGGAAATCGCGCAAAAGGTCGGCGACGTCGCAGGGCAGAAGCTGGACGAAGACCGGCTCAAGGAGGCCGTCCGCAGTTCGAACCGGGCAAGGCAGTCGCGCTTGAGACTGATGGATTTGCTCAAACACCGTCCCGCCCCGTGGGGCGGGATCCAGATGATCGGGTTTTCGATCAATAGCTTGCTCTTCGCAGGAACCGAGATCATGGAGAAGCTGAATGAAGCGTTCATACGGAGGGCTGAACGGATAATCCAAACGGGAAAGCTGAGGCCCGAAAGATACAGGCTCTATTGGTTTGCGTGGTTCCCGACGTATGAATGCAACCTTTTCGACGTCCTCGAAGAAAACGAAGTCGGCGTGCCGCTCTGCGAGACGCTCAGGGTGCACTGGGACGAGATCGACGAGGACCGTCCGTTCGAAGGGCTCGCGTTGAAATGCCTGAAGAATATCTTCATCGGACCGGCGACAAGGAGAACCGAAGGACTCGACAAGCTCGTTGACGAATACCACATCGACGGGGCGCTGCTCTTCGCCACGCCGGCGTGCAGGCACGCAAATGGCGCTTACGGAGTCCTGAAGGAGTCGGTGACAAAGCTGGGCATTCCTTTTCTCATGCTCGACGTGGACATCAGCGACCCGCGCAATTATTCACCCGAACAGACGAAGACCCGGCTTGAGGGCTTCATCGAAGTTATGGAGCAGAGGAGGCAGATGTCTTGAATATGGTTGCCAGCAGATTGGCGGAACAGGGGAAAAATTTTTGGGCTATTACTTCGGATAATAGCGATAATTCAATAAATGGGCGGGAATCGGGCGTTATCGGAAAGACGCCTTGGAACATACGCCTGAGTTGGAACCTCGGGCGGAAAGGAAAGGAGCAACACCGTGACAACGAACAACGGAGGATGCTGCGGCGCAACCAGTCAACAGGCGACGTGCGGTGAGTCAGCGGCGAAGAAAGTCAAAAGGGAGCAGAAGCAAGACGACGCTCCCCAGCTCATCGACCACAAGGTCACGCTGCTCATCGCGGCCGGCGCGGCGATGGCCGCCAACTGCGAGGCGTGCATCAACAAGATCGTCCCCGAGCTCAGGGAAGCGGGAGTCGCCGAAGCCGACATATGCAGGGCGGTCGAGATCGGCCAGTTTGTCAAGGACAAGCCCGCCGGTCGCATGAAGAACCTGGCCGACAAGCTCACCGGCACCCGTCTTGCGAAGGGGCCGGTGCTGGAGGAATGCCCCGCCGACAAGATGAAGCGGGAAGCCACCTGCGGGTAGTTTCTTGCAAGTCGTAATGTCCGGACAAGGGCGGCTCCCTCGCCGTTGTCCGGCCGCTTTTCTAGCGCCGAATGCTTTGACATGGCGGTTCGACTCAGCTATAATTCACACTGAATATTATTCTTAGAAACACACGCACGAGCGACCGTCATAATGAGTGTTCCGCCAGAAAATCTTTCGCCGAAACGCATTTTGATTATCAGGCTGAGTTCCATCGGCGACGTCGTCCGCACCCTGCCCGCGCTCGCCTCTCTCAGGCGGCAATTTCCACGCGCCCACATTGCCTGGGCCGTCGAGGACAAGTCGAGCGGCTTGCTCGAGGGGCATCCTCATCTCGATGAAATCGTGACGCTTGAGAGGAAGAAAATTGTCCAATCCTTCAGGAACCCTTTGCGGTTTCACGAAGGCCTTTCTCTGCTCGCTCGATTTGCTGTGAGGATAAGCCGCCCTCGATACGACCTGGCGTTTGATTTCCACGGGATATTCAAGAGCGGTCTCATCGCCGCCCTGTCGCGTTCGCCGAAAAGGGTCGGTTTCAGAAGGGGGTTCGTGAAAGAGTTCAGCTACGTGTTCACCAACACGAGGGTGAGCCCATCGGATGCGAGATTGTCGCGAGTGACGAGGAACCTCGAACTGATAAAGCCGTTCGTCCGTCCCGAAAACCTTACGGATAGACCGCTGCTCGCCCCCGCATACGAGCACCGCGACAAGGCGACTGCGTTCATAAGAGGAAAGTTCGGCGACTCTCATCCCGTCGTGGCCGTTCACCCGGGAACAAGCCGGCAGCTCAAGAAATGGTTTCCGCAGTCATTTGCCCGGCTCTGCGATATGATGGCCGAGTCGCTTGGGGCGAGGGTGATGCTCACATGGGGACCGGGCGAGCGGGATGAAGTGGAGCACATCCGTTCGCTCGCGCGCACGAGCCCCGAAATCGGAATACAAACTAACGGCCTGCTCGAGCTTGCCGCTCTCTTTGAGATGTGCGATCTTATGA
This sequence comes from uncultured bacterium, assembly GCA_964607485.1. Classification (GTDB taxonomy): domain Bacteria; phylum Abyssobacteria; class SURF-5; order SURF-5; family SURF-5; genus CAZSKP01. The sequence continues at coordinate 29,208 of CAZSKP010000015.1, forward strand.
TCACGGTCGATTCCGGCCCGATGCATATCGCCTCCGCTGTGGGAACTCCCGTGGTGGCGATTTTCGGACCGACCGACATTCGCGTCAACGCGCCGCATTGGCCGCCGCACAAGATAGTGTCGAGCGGTCTCGACTGCTGCCCGTGCGACGAGAACTGCGATTTCGCACGGTGCATGGATGCGGTCACGCCAGAGGGCGTGCTCGAAGCCGCGCGGGAACTGCTCACGCAGACACGTGTCGCAACGCCGGAACAAACAACGGGCGGATGAATGTTCTTCCCTGTTTCACACTGAAAGAAGACATGTTTCGTTCCAAGAGGAGGTAATGATGCTGCATCGGCAAAAAGTCGTTTTTGCGATTGGCGTGCTTGTCGTTTTGCTCGGAGTTGTGCTACAGATGACCGCGCTCTGTGAAGAAGAAAAGGCCCCGCCGGAACAGGGGGCAGAAAAATATTCGCCGCTGCTCGGCATCGCCACCCAGACCGACCCCTTTGCACCCTCCAGGCTCGAGACCGCCACAGGAGAGGTTGTCTCGTCGGAACAGTTTCTGAATCCGGACCGCTGCAAGACGTGCCACCCGGAAATCTACGCCCAATGGAAGGGCTCGATGCACTCGAACTCATGGAACGACCCTCTCTTTCAGGCGCTGGTGAAGGTCGCCAGCAAGGAGACCGGCGGGGCAACCGACAAACTCTGTCTCGGCTGTCACACGCCGGTAGGCCTGATTTCGGGAGAAGTTCCCCCCGTCGCCGACGCCAAGCTGAGCGAGGTCGCCGCGATGGGCGTCTTTTGCGATTTCTGCCATACGGTCAGCAAGACCAAGGGCGTGGGCAATCTCCCGGCAATTTCAGAGCCGGGAATTGTGAAGAGGGGACCCTTCAACGACTTCAAGTCTCCGTTTCACAAGGTGCAGTTTTCCACGCTGCACACCTCTGCCGAGTTCTGCGGCCTGTGCCACAATGTATCGCATCCGGCGAGCGGACTTCCGATAGAACAGACGTACAGCGAATGGCTCGCGGGACCGTATCGCGCGGCCGGAGTCACGTGCCAGGACTGCCACATGACTCCCCCCAACCCGCCGACGGCGTTTACGAAAAATCCCGGAAAGGCCTGCGTCATGGGGCCCGACCGCGAGCACTGGTGGACCCACCAATTCGTTGGTGGCAATGTCGTCGTCCCCGAGCTGAGGGGGTCGAAGATGCACAGCGATTACGCAAGGAATCGTCTGAAGGCGGCCGCAAAGGTGGAAATCGCTCCGCCCGACAAGATTCAGCAACCCGGTCTGCTGGAGTTCACGGTGAAGGTCAGCAACGTCGGATGCGGACATTATCTGCCAACCGGCCTGACCGAGACCCGCGAGATGTGGCTCGACGTGAGCGTTACCGATGCCGACGGCAATGAGCTCTACCGTTCCGGCGCGCTGGATGAACACGGCGAGATTGAGCCCGATGCCGTCGTCTATCACACCGTCGTCGGCGATGCGAACGGCAATCCCACCTGGAAGGTGTGGGAGGGCTCGCGCATACTGTACGACTATCGCATCGCGCCGAAAGGCTACCGAATCGAGCGCTACGCCGCTTACGTCCCGGCCGACGCCAAGCTGCCGCTGACCGTGCGCGCCACGCTGAACTATCGCAGCGCATCGCCTCATCTCGTCAAGATACTTCTGGGCGATAAAGCGGTCGATATTTCCGTAATCGAAATGACTCGCGCAGAGGCGTCGGTGGAATGAGCCAGCCATGGCCGAGCTTGCCGAGAAAGTGTGGGGAAATGTTTACCTCGTCGGCGGGAGCGAAATCTCGCATCCCGCCGATTGTTCGGTCTATCTAATCGACGGGGGAGAGGAACTGGCTCTGATCGACTCGGGCGCCGGACCGGGAATCTCCAACATCATCGAGAACATAAGGGCGCTCGGCTTCCCTCCCGAGAAGATAACGCTCGTCGTGTCAACCCACGCCCACATCGACCACATCGGCGGAAACGCTCACCTCAACCGCGAATTCGGCTGCCAGATATTCGCGCATCAGCTCGACGCGCACCGAATCGAAACCGGCGAGATGGTCGGGGCCGAGTTCTACGGGGTGTCATACGAACCATGCACAGTGGCAAGAATGATGCTGGGCTCGGAAGAGGAACTGCGCGTGGGAAGCGTAAAGTTGAACGCGATACACATTCCGGGCCATACACCGGGCTCGATCGCTCTGTGGACGGAGGCCGACGGGTTGCGGGTGCTGTTCGGGCAGGATGTCCACGGTCCCTATGTGGCCCAATGGGGAGCGATAATGGGTGAGGTCGGCGCGTCGCTCAGAAAATTGAAGGCTCTCGATGCCGACATCCTTTGCGAAGGCCACTTCGGCGTCTTTCGTCCGCGCGAAGAGGTGAGCAGCTACATCGACCAGTATCTCGTCCGCTATGCCTGACGGGGCGGGTAAAGCTGCGTCGAACGTCCTGCCTAAACTGCCCGCCGCCGTTCTTGACTTATCCGATTTACAGAGGTACCATTAACTCGATAGCTCTGCAAGACTCTTTTTTGGGGGGATCACCCGCCGACAGCATGCCGCGTCAATGAGCCATGACGACGGCAGCGGGCCGGGCGAAACCGTCTGTCTGATTCGAGACGGCGGAAGGAGGCATGTCATGAGCCAGTACCAGGCGCTTATGAACCCGGAAACAAGAATGCCCATCAAGTGCCCCACCCAGAGGGACGCCTCCTGCAACAACCACTGCGCATGGTTCGACAGCGCGAATCGTCAATGTTCCGTGTTGACCATTGCGAGCGCCTTGGCAAAACTCTCTCAAGCGAGCGAGTCCGGACAGGCCACGTCGGCGCTGCATTGAGAACAAGAAACCGACCCCATCTACTGTGTAGAGGAGTAGGGAATCGGTGGAAGCGGGATAGTCTGCGATTCTGCTCCGGATCAACCTCTCCTCGCGTACTTCTCGAGCATCTCCGTTGCGGCGCTTATGACCATCTCCGGCGTGATCCTCGTCATGCACTCATGGTTCGTGGGACATTCCTTGATGTGACAGGGGACACAGTCAAGGTCGTCCACTCTGAGCACCGTCGTCTTTTCGAGGTTGCAGTTCGTGTAGCGCGGGTCGGTCGGCCCCATCAGGACCACAACGGGCCTGTCGAATGCGACCGCGAAATGCCGCGGCCCGGAATCGACGGTTATCAACAGATCGCATCGCTTGATGACGGACTTGAGAAGGTCGAGCGCCACGTCTTCTTCGGCGAAGTTCGCCGGCCGTGAGCGAGCCGCTCCGGCGATATCGGCAACTATCTGCTTTTCGCCCGGTCCTCCCAGGAGCGCCACGTCGCAGTTCTTGCGCTCGACAAGGTTGTCGGCCACCTCGGCGAAGCGCGCCAGCTCCCATAGCTTCGACGAGCCATAGGCCGCTCCTGGATTGATAGCGACGACCGCCTTTTCCTTTCCGATTCCGTGCTTGTCGAACAATTCCTCCGCGCGCTGCTCCGAGGCCGCATCGACGAAAAGTTCTGTCTTCTTCGAGTCCGCCGTGGCGCCGACCGCCTCGCAAAGCCGAAGGTAGTAGTCCACCATCGGTTGAGGCACGAACGTGCCGTTATCGGTGGGAGGGGGAATGGGGTCGGTCAGCAGGAAGCCGCGTCCCTGCCGGTCGTATCCGACGCGGCGTTTCGCGCCGGAGAGGAACGCGAGAAGGGCGGAGCTGAACGAGTTGGGGAGCACCACCGCGAGGTCGTACCGGTTCCGTCGAAGCGCGCGAACGTAGCCGAGGAGCCCCGTCACTCCCCTGTGCTCGCCGTGGCGAGAGTATTCGATAATCCCGTCGAACCAGGGCGCGCTCTCGACGATCTTGCGGACATACGGGACCAGCATCAGGTCGATGCGCGCGCTGGGGAAATGCAGCCGGAGGCAGCGGAGCGCGGGCGTCGCCATGACGACGTCGCCCACCCAGTTGGGGAGCCGAACGAGAATGCGTTTGTAGTCCGAAGAGGTATTAATAGCTCCTCACCGCTGTGAACAGATTGTATTTGTAGCCGTAGTGCGGTTCCCGCGAGAGCGTCAGCGCCCGCGAAACCTCTTTGTCAATCCGCACGATTGAGTCCTGTGCCTCGGCCCAGTCTGCGGCCGGGATTTTCTCGGCGTGCTCGATGAGCCTGGCGTACAGTGAAGAACTCGAAAACTCCGCGCGGGCGTTGACGTGCCATGGAAACGTCGTCTTCAGCTTCTGCAGGAACAGGTTGTGCTCAGGCCCGAAGTCGAGCGCGGATTCGTCGGTGAAATTCGTCAGCCTGTCGAGCTTATCGAAATCTATGAATCCTCCCTCGCGCGCGATGTCGTACGCCCGCGTGTTCACATAGGGGAAGAAGACCGACCAGCGGAACCGGCCGGGTTTTATGCGCGCAAGGAGGTCGATTGTCTCGTGCACTTCGGCCATCGTCTCGTGCGGGAACCCTATGATGACGAAGGCCGACGTGTGAAGTCCGAAGCGTTCGGCGGTGGAAAAGGCGCGCGCTATGTCGTCGTTCGACATGCGTCGGTTCAGTATCTCGCGTCTTACGCGCTCGCTTCCGCTTTCCAGTCCGAACTTCACGATGCGGCAGCCGGCGTCCTTCAGGCAGCCGGCCACCTCCTCGTCGAACGCCTTCACGTGCGCATTGCACACAAACGGCATGCCGATGCGCGAGCGGTATTCCTCGCAAAATTCTTTCAGGTGTTTCTTGTTGAGCGTGAACAGGTCGTCGTCGAAGATTATCATGTTGATGTTCGCGTACGACGAAAGCAGCGTTTCTATTTCCTCGACGACATCGTTCACGGCATGGTGGCGGATGTAGCCGAGCTCAGAGGCGGCACAGCCGAGGTCGCGCTGATAGAGCTCGCGCAGCCGATGATTGAAACAGTAAGAGCAACTGAACGGGCAGCCTCGCGAGCTCATGATGCCGACCCATCCGTCCTTCGCGTCGATCATTTTCTGGAAGTCGAAGATTTCGTAGTCTTTTCGGGGAAGTGATCCGAGCGGGACGAACGGACGCACCTTGTTGCGGATGACGCTGCCGTTGCATTTGCACCAGATATTTTCTATTTCGGTCGCCGGTTTCCCTTTGTCCATTGAATCGGCAAGCTCCACCATCGCCTGCTCGCCTTCGCCGATGCACACATAATCGAAGCAGTCCTCCTGCAGCACGCCTTCGGGGTCCATCGTGGGATGAATGCCGCCGCAGACGATGGGAACGTCGGAATAGCTCTTGATGTCGCACGCGATCTCGCGCGCGATGGAGTACTGGTTTGTCACCACCGAAAATCCGATCAAGTCGGGCTCGAAGGCGGCGACCTCTTCCCGCACCCTTGGAAGGTCGAACCCGAAACCCAATTGCTCGTTCATATTGAGCAGCGCCGTCGAGTGGCCGTGCTCCTTCAGACACGCCGACAGGAACGCCACGCCGTAGTTGAATCCCACCTGCGCGTTGAGGTTCGGATATATGAAGAGCACCTTCATGCCAAACTGCGCTCCGGAATCTTCATGCTGTTAAATTCGTTTTCTGTTTTTCACAATCCGCGACATGATGCCCGAGCTTGATGTTCCCTCGATAAGCGGGGCAAGCTCCACCCGGCCGCCGTACGATTCCACGAAGTCGCGGCCGACCACGGTATCCTTCGTGTAGTCGGCCCCCTTCACGAGCACGTCGGGCTTTATGGCCTTGATGAGTCTGAGCGGTGTGGTCTCGCCGAATATCACGATGTAATCCACCTGCTCGATGGCCGAAAGGATGTAAGCGCGCTCGTTCTGGTCCAACACCGGCCTTCCCGCTCCCTTGAGCTTTCTGACCGACGCGTCCGAATTCAGGCCCACGATGAGAATTTCGCCGTTGTTCTTCGCGAATTGAAACAGCTTGATATGGCCGACGTGAAGCAGGTCGAAGCAGCCGTTGGTGAACACGACTCGCTGGTTTCGCCGCCGGTGTTCTTTGCAGATGGAAATGAGCTCGTCGAGCGGTTTCACCTTGTGCGACGCGATGTGATGAAAACCGAGCAGCTCCTGAATGATTTCCGCCCTCGTGACCTGCGCGGCGCCGACCTTGCCGACGACTATTCCTCCGGCCACGTTGGCGATCTCGGCGGCCTCCTCGATGGTTCCTCCTCCGGCAAGCACGTATCCGAGCAGGCTGAGGACAGTGTCGCCCGCGCCCGTTATGTCGAACACAGGCCGGCTCAGACCGGCGATGTGGACGGGCTTGGACGCCTTCCTGAAAATCGTCATTCCCTCGCTTCCCTGCGTGATGACGAGATGCTTTGCCTTTGTCATGCTCAGGAGCTTGCGGGCCGCCGCCTCGAGCGAAGGCTTGTCAACTATCTCGATGCCCGACGCCTGCGCGGCCTCCGCGCTGTTCGGCTTCAGCACGGCGCATCCGTTGTAAGAGCGGAAGTCTCTCTGCCGCGCCGGGTCGATGAGCGCAGGCTTGTCGTATTTCCTGCACGCCGACAGAATATCCGCGACCAGTTCGTCGGGAATCGTTCCCTTCCCGTAATCAGAGAGCAGCACGGCGTCGCACGAAGGAAGCAGCCGCTCGATGTTTTTCAGCATTTTGGCTTGAAGCGATTGGCTGAGCTCGCGCGCCTCCTCCTTGTCCACCCGGAGCAGTTGCTGGCTGTGAGCAATCATCCGGGTCTTCACAATGGTCGGGCGCGTCTTATCCCGGAGTACTCCCGATGTATCGGCCTTGAGCCTGCCGAGCATCCGGCAGAGGGAGCGGCCGTGGGTGTCGTCGCCCACGACTCCGCAGCAGAGCACGCGCGCGCCGAGCGCGGCAAGGTTGGCCGCGACGTTGCCCGCGCCGCCTGGCCGGGACTCTTCCGATTTCACCTTCAACACCTGCACGGGCGCCTCGGGCGAGATTCGCTCGACGTCGCCCCACACGTAGAGGTCGAGCATCAGATCGCCGACCACCAGGACGGTGGGTGGCTGAATCGATTCCAACCGGGCAAGGAGCGTACTTTTCATCGACCTTTCCCCTCGGCCATGCAGATGATTCCCATACGCAGCAGCGGCAGCATGATTTCATGATGGCCGGTTATGGAATAGCCGCGCTTCGTCGGCCTGCCGACGACATTCGTGTTGGGCCGGTAATGCTGGTGCATGTCCAGATTGGCCGTCGTAAATTTCTCTATCCGGTTGCCGAGATTGCGGGCGACGCTGAGAGCCTTGAGGAACACCTCGGGCATGATCACCGCCGAGCCTATGTTCATCCACACGCCTCCTTCGAGGTCCGCCACGACCGAGACAAGCGTGCGGAAATCCACGTGGCTGGCTGCGGCCAGCTTCTCGGGCGCAAAGTTCGGGTGCATGCTCACCGTATCGGTTCCGAGCGCCAGCATCACGGCGGCGGGCCGGTCGAGTTCGGCTGCGGCGGCCAGGATGCTGTATCGCGAGTACGGGTTCTTCTGCGAGAGTATCAGCCTGCCGAGCGCTTGTCCGAGTCCGGTTCTCTTCTTCCCGGCCAGGCGGGCGGCACGGGCGAATGCCGATGGAGTCTCGCGCACCATCCCGAACGAGCCGTCCCTGAGCGCGGCATCGACATCCTCGGAGGTGCGGCCGACGAGCGAGATTTCGTAATCATGTATGGCGGTCGCTCCGTGCATTGCGACGGCTGTGATGAATCCTCTTTCCATCAGGTCTATCACGACAGGGCCGAGCCCGCACTTGACGACGTGCCCGCCGAAGGCGGCGACGACTGGCCTGGAGTGTTCCCTCGCGGCGACGATGTCCTTCATTAGCGCCTTCAGGTTCGAGGCTGCGAGCACTTCGGGGAGCGATGAGATGAACTCGGCGAAGGTGGCGTCGGGCTCGGGCAGGGAAGCGAACTGTCGCAGCGACACCTTCGTCTTCCGGTCGGTAACGCCGTGTGTCTTCACCCGCTTGAGGCTGGCTGGTTTATATTTCTTTTTCTTTGCCATCGAATCCTGCCGGTTGAATGTTGTCAGTATAGTGGAGCCTCTCCGGGAGGCCGGGTTCGCCATCTGCGGTGAACCCAAAACCACTGGCCCGGATACTTTCTGACGTACTCTTCAAGGACGTCCACGCATTTTTGCGTTGTGGCGACCACGTCGGCTTCCAGGTCGCCCGTCTGGACGACCTCTATCGGTTTTTCGACTATCAGCCTGTGTTTGCCCGGGGCTTCCCGGAGCATGAACGCCGGCACGAGAGCGGCGCCCGTTCTCAGGGCGAGCACTGCCGGTCCGGGCGTCGTCGCGGCCTTAATTCCGAAGAAATCGACAAAGACATTCTCTTTACGGGTATTCTGGTCGGCGAGAATTCCCACTATTTCGTTTCGCTTCAGCTTCCGCACTATCCCGAGCGCCGACGTGCGCCGCGCCATCATCTTCAGCCCCGATGATTCCCTGATTTTGCGTACTACTTCCTCCAGTTCGGGGTCGTCGAGCGGCCTTGCCACCGCCGATATCTTGTATCCGGCTATCGCTCCTGCTGCGGCCATCAGCTCCCAGTTGCCGAAATGAGAGGCGAGCAGCACCACTCCCTTTCCCGCCTCCAGACACGCATCCAGCCGCTCCCCGTGTTCGGGAGTAATAAACTTGACGCCCTGATCGTAGGTGAGCGACGGAATCCGCATGAATTCGACTGCGGTCTGACCGACATTGCGAAAGACATCCTTTATTATTTGGTCGATCTCTTCGTCCGACTTGGAGTCGCCGAAGACCATGCGCAGGTTGTGGCGCGCCACTCTTCGATGACGTGCGTCAAGAATGCGCCCGACATCTCCCAGGACTATCCCGACGCGAGCGGCGGCGACGGGCGACAACCGACCGAAGAAGCGTGTCAGAACCGCTGCGATGCATCTTAGAATAGCTCCCTTCATCTACCCCCAGCCGGCGTGTATTGTCGTAACCTGTTAGCATGCAAGGGACTATAGTCTGAATATCATTATAGGGGAATGGCGCTGAAAACTCAAGCGTTGAAGAAAAGGAGTCCGGAGACAGTTCTTTCCGAACGAGCTACAGTCCCCACGTGTGGCTGAACCCGATGCTGGCGGTCCAGTCGCGCGAGTGGTCGTTCAGGCCGGTGGACGCGGCGACGCCCCATTTCCAATCGTGAAGGAAACCGATGTCGGGCAGCGGTCCGGTCAGACCCAGGCGGGCCTCCGCATATGCATTGCCGAAGTCGCCCTGAGAAATGTTGGCAGTGGTCTTCCCATTGGTGGAGCCCTCGACCTCTGACCACAGCACGAGCATGGGCACAATCTCGTATTCCGCCGCAACGCCCCAGACGAAATAATCGTCCTGGCGCGCGAGTCTTTGCGGGTCTCCCTGTATGGCTATTCCGGCGTTCAGGTGGGTCGTCAGGCGGCCCAAGGGAGAGTCGCCGGCTAGTTGCGACCAATCGGTTGAAAAGAGAGCTTTGGCTATGAAGTCGGCCTCATCCGTGCCGAGAGCCTTCTCGTTGTCTGAACTGGGCGCCTTCGTCACAAACTGGATGCTGGCCCTTCCGTACCTGCATTCAAACGGCGATGCCTTGAACTTTATCCTCACATCGCCCCTTCCGTGCTCATTCACATCGGTTTCCACGACGGCTCCTCCCGAGCCGAAGCGCACGCTATCCTCAACCTTCAGATATTGGAATTCGAGCTCGACGTCGGCCCACGGCCCGACTCCCCATCCTACGGTCAGGTCGGGCAGGATGTAGAGGTCGGAGTCGTCGGGCTGGTTGACATAACCGAGCGCCAGTTCCGCGCGGAAGTTGCGTTCGCCGATCGTGTAAGCCTCCTCGGTCTTAAGAGGATTATAGTACGACTCGGGGGCGGCGCCTTCTCTGCGAGGGGGTGTCGCAACTTCGGTCGGGCCGCCGGGGCCCCACATTCTGCTCATGCCAAACTGAACGCCCCAGTCCTCCGTGTGGCTGTTGACGCCCTTGAAGCCGCTGACGCCCCATCTCCAATCGCCTATCGGGCCTGTGAGCGCCAGCCGGGCTCTCGCCCGTGCCACGCCCTCTGAACTCTCTGCGATGTTCTCCGTAAACCCGACGGTTCCGTGTTCCGCCGCGGTGGAGCCCTCGATTTCTCCCATCAGCGTGAGAGAATCCGTGAGCGCATACTCACCGCCGACACCCCAGACAAAGAAATCGTTCTGGTTTGAATTCCTCGAGGGGTCGCCGAGCACGGCGAAGCCGGCGTTCAGATGTGTGGTGAGCCGGCCCCAATCGCTCGAGAGGAGCGCTTGCGAGGTAAAGTCGGTCTCATTTGTACCGAGCCCTTCGCCCTGGTCGGCGTTGGGAAGCTTGGTTATGAACTGAAAGCCCATCCGGTGGCGACCGAACTCGTATGGGACGACCTTCAGCTTGATTCTCAGGTCGCCCGTGCCTTCGTCATCGTGGTCGATGTTGGTTTTTCCGGTGGCATATTCGGTGAAGTCGGTGCCCCTCACGATGAGGTATTCATATTCAAACTCCAGGTCGGCCCAATCGCTCAGGCCGTAGGTCAGTCGCACGCGGGGAAGGTTGTACAATTCGGAGGCATCGGGCTGTTTGGTGACGCCGAACTCAATTTCGGTCTGAAAAATTCCCTGCCCGACCGTATACGCCTCTTCCGTGTCGAGCATGTGATATTCTTCCGCGAAGCATCTGAAGGGGGACAGAAGTGAGCACAGGAGGGACAAGGAGACACACACCAGTGATGCTCGCATTCCGATATCCTTTCCACATGTCACCGTTGGCTCCGGAATCTCTATAGAACATAGAACTCACCTCCGTGCGAATCCTTGCCAGGGGATTGCCGGAACGATTCTTGGGGTCTGTCGTCTGAACGCGCAATAAAGAAATATAGCACGGGATTGCGCCGTTGTCAAAAGGCGGCCGCAACGCCTCGCCGCAGGCCGTTACCTTTCATTCCGGGCTCTATCGGGAGTTGGCATTGGCGTGAGCGCTGAACCAGACGGAACCCTCTCCCATCAGCGCTTCGATCTGCTGCTTGGCCCGGGCGTCGGGCTTGAGGCCTTTGCCGGAAGAGGACTCTACTATTACGACGTGGTGGTCGGGGGTGACGCAGTGGATGAATAGCTTGCAGACGCCCTCGTTTGCGGCAACTATGCCGGACAGTTCCTCGAGCGTTTTCTCCTCCATCCCTGCCGTCATGAATTTAACGTGGGCGGTGCGGGCAAACTGCTCCTCCGCTTTTTCGATCGGCACGACATCCTCGGCTATGACCTTCGCTTCCCTGTCCTTGTAGCTTATGCGTCCCGAGATCATGATCAGTGAATCTTCGTAGAGCAGCATGGAGGTTCGGCTGAACAAGTCGGAGAACACGAGCACCTCAAAAAAACCGTCCATGTCCTCCACCGTGACAAAAGCCATGCGCTCCTGCTTTCGCTTGGGCACATACGTCTTGATTTTCGAGACTATTCCGCCCACGACGACGGCATCGCCGTCCTTCGAACTCTGAAGGTTCGCCGAGCCCATCGTGGTGAGGGCGCGCAGCCTGTCGGCATGTTTGGCGAGGGGATGGCCCGTAATGAAAAGGCCGAGCACTTCTTTCTCATACTTGAGCTGTTTGAAATCGGGCCAGTCCTCGACGTCGGGATAGCGGACCGGCCCGAGCGATTCCTCGCCGCCGCCGACCATGTCGAACAGATGTGCCTGCCCCATCTCCCTGTCGCGCTGCGTCGCCTGTCCCTGTTCCAACGCCATGTCGATGGCGCCGAAGAGCTGGCTCCTCTTGGCTCCCACCGTATCGAAAGCTCCACACTTGACCAGACTCTCGACCACGCGTTTGTTGATGAGCCGGCTGTCGACTCGCGCGCAGAAATCGAAGAGCGACTTGAAGTGGCCCTCGTTCTCACGGTCCTCGATAATGGCTTTGATCGCGTTTTCGCCCACGTTCTTGACTGCCGCGAGACCGAAGCGGATTTCGCCCTCGGCCGCCGTGAACCTCAAGTCGCTCAGGTTGACGTCGGGCGGGAGCACGGAGATGTTCATCCTGCGGCATTCCTCGATGTAGGTGGCGAGCTTGGGGGTGTTGCCCATCTCGCTGCTCAGCAACGAAGCCATGTATTCGAGGGGATAGTTGGCTTTCAGATAGGCTGTTTGATATGCGATCAGCGCGTAAGCCGCGCTGTGTGACTTATTGAACCCGTAGCCGGCGAACTGCGCCATCTTCTTGTAGATTTGCTCTGCGGTTTTAGCGGGGATGCCGTTCTTGGCGGCTCCCTTGATGAAGGCCTCGCGGTTGCGCTCCATGACCGCCGGAATCTTTTTTCCCATCGCCTTGCGCAGAATGTCGGCCTCGCTGAGCGAGAAGCCTCCCAGCTCGCTTGCAATCTTCATGACCTGCTCTTGATAGAGCATGACGCCGTAGGTTTCCTTGAGTATCGGCTCCTGCTCGGGTGTGTCGTAGTCGATCTCCGTCTCGCCGTGTTTGCGCTTGATGTAGTCGGGCAGCATGTGCATGGGGCCGGGCCGAAACAGCGCGACCACTGCGACGAGGTCGTCGAAACTGTCGATGCCGACTTTGCGCGCGAGATCGCGCATGCCCGCGCTTTCAAGCTGGAACACGCCGAAGGTCTGCGCGTTGTTGAGAAGCGCGAACGTGTTCGGGTCGTCGAGGGGAATTTTGTCGATATCGACCTCTTCGCCTCGCAGGCGCTTTATCATCTGCAGCGTCTGGTCGATTACGGTGAGCGTCTTGAGGCCCAGGAAATCCATCTTCAGCAGGCCTATTTCTTCGAGGTTCGTCATCGAGTACTGCGTGGTGACGTCGCCCGTGTTGCTCTGATAGAGAGGAACGAACTCGTATATCGGTTTTGGCGAGATGACCACTCCCGCCGCGTGAGTAGACGCGTGTCGCGAGATTCCCTCGAGCGACTGCGCTATGTCGAGCAGTTGACTCACGTCGTCATCCTGCTTGATGTTTTCCTGAAGTTCAGGCACGCGCGCGATGGCGTCTTTGAGCGTTATGTTCAGCTCGTTGGGCACGAGTTTCGCTATCTCATCGACCCTTCCGTAGGGGAGGCCGAGGGCGCGGCCTACGTCCCGAATGGCCGCCTTCGCCGCCATGGTGCCGAAGGTTATTATCTGCGCCACGTTGTCCTTGTGGTACTTCTCGACGACGTAGTCTATGATTTCTCCACGACGCTCGTAACAGAAGTCGATGTCGATGTCAGGCAATGAGATTCGTTCCGGGTTGAGGAATCGCTCGAACAGAAGCCCGTGTTTGAGCGGGTCGAGGTTCGTTATCCTCAGCAGATATGCCACCAGGCTGCCCGCTGCGGAGCCTCGTCCCGGCCCCACGGGAATGTCCCGCGACCGCGCGAACCTGACGAAATCGGAGACAATGAGGAAATAGCCGGAGTAGCCCATCTTAAAGATGACGTCCAGCTCTATTTCGAGCCGCTCACGGATTTCGGCCGACGCCTCCGCATACCGTTGCTTCAGGCCGTCTTCGCAGAGTTTGCGGAGGTAACTGTCGGGGGTGTAGCTTTCGGGCACGTCGAAGTGGGGCAACTGCGGCGCGGCCTCTCTGGGCTGGTAGTTGCAGCGCTCGGCTACCTGGAGGGTATTCTGCACGGCCTCGGGTATCTCTTTGAACAGGGCCGCCATCTGCTCGGGCGTCTTCAGATAAAATTCCTGCGAACCGAAGCGAAGCCGGTTCGGGTCTTTTATCGTCGTATTCGTCTGGATGCACATGAGGACATCCTGCGCGAGAGAGTCATCTTTGTCCACGTAATGAACGACGTTCGTGGCGACGAGTCCCGCGCCGGAGAGGCGCGCCAGCTCCATCATCGCCGGGATGACGCGTTTCTGGTCTTTCAGGCCGTTGTCCTGCACCTCGAGAAAATAGTTCTCGGGCCCGAACATCTCCTGGCAGGACTTCACTGCTGCCAGCGCCTTTTCCTTCCTCCCGTGCAGCAGCAGATTGGCCGGCTCTCCCTCGAGGCATCCGCTGAGGGCGACAAGTCCTTCGCAGTGGTCGCGGAGGATTTTCTTGTCTATGCGAGGTTTGTAGTATAATCCCTCCCGGTAACTGACGGAGGACAGGTACATGAGATTCTTGTAGCCTGTTTCGTCTTTTACGAGAAGGGTAAGGTGATGATAGTCTCTGGTTTTCTCCGAAGACTTACGGTCGAACCGGCTGCCTTTCGCCACGTACATTTCCGAGCCGACAATCGGCTTGACGCCGCGCTTTCTCGCGGCGTTGCAGAAATCGATTACGCCGAACATGTTGCCGTGATCGGTGATGGCGATTGCGGGCATCTTGTACTCGGAGGCGCGGTCGAGCAGTCTTCCGATCATGCATGCGCCGTCGAGCAGGCTGTACTCGGTGTGAACGTGCAGATGTACGAAATCAGCGTGTTTCAACGTGCTTCCGCCTCCCCTTGGAAAAGATGATTTATGATGAGCTGAAGACTGGGCCGCGCTTTCAGCGCTTTAGCGTCTGTATCAGAAGCTCCAGGGCAGCCTCCGCAGACTGTCTCTTCACCTGGAGCCTTGTGCCTTTGAAATTGTATTTTTTCGCGCGAACCGACCCGTCCGGAGCGCAGACGGCGATGTACACGAGGCCGACGGGCTTTTTCGGACCGCCGCCGGTGGGTCCTGCTATGCCCGTCACGCCGAGGCCGACGCTTGCCCCGGCCGCCTTCTTTGCTCCCGCGGCCATCGAGCAGGCGACCGGTCGGCTCACGGCTCCATGTTTCCTTATCAGCCCCGCTCTCACTCCAAGCAGCTCAGTCTTCGAGCGGTTGCTGTAAGCGACGAACCCGCGCTCGAAGTAGTTCGAGCTTCCCGACACGTTCGTTATTCGGTGCGCAACGAGGCCGCCCGTGCACGATTCGGCCACTGCGAGTGTGAGACCGAGTCGGGTGAGCAGGGCGCCCAGTTCGTGTTCCGGCTTCATAAGCGGCGGCCCCGGAGAAAATGGTCAAAAGATCAGCATAATCAGACGAAACGCAAGGTTAGCGTAAATGCCCGCGACAACGTCGTCCGCCATGATTCCGATCCCGCCCGGCAGCCGTTCGGATTGACGGGCCGGAAACGGCTTGAAAATGTCGAAGACCCTGTAGAGGACAAACACCGCGGCGACGGAACTCCACGTCATCGGAAGCCACAGAAACGCGACGAGCATCCCTACGAATTCATCTATCGTTACTTCGGACGGGTCTTTTCGGCCGAGTATCGTTGCGGCCCGAGAGGAACCCGCCGTGCCGAGCGCGAGCAAGATGAGAGCAAGCAGCAAGAGGAGCGTCGGCCTGTGATTGAGCCACAGCGCGACAACTATGGCCGGCAGGCTCCCGACTGTTCCGGAAGCCACCGGCGAATAGCCCAGGAACAGAACGGAGGCAAAACCTAATGCCACACTGTCCCCCCGTCCTCGATTCACCACTGCGGAAGTTCGTTCGTCCATGTATTATCGTCCTATCCGGCTTACGCTGCCGTGGCTGGCGCTCTAAGCGATTCCCAGAAGAGGTGCCTGTTTGCGCGCAGGTAATTGTAGCCCGAGATGACCGTCATGATGAGAGTGATGAGAACGAGCACATGTATTCCTATTTGCGCCCAATCCTTGATCGATTCCCAGTATGAAACCGCCGGCAGTTTCTCCGACAATTTGTGGTAAACCAGAACGTTCAAAATAGCGATGATCACCGTCAACTGGCTTATCGTCTTCAGCTTGCCCGCCTTGTCGGCCGCGACTATCTTTCCCTTCGATGCGGCCAGCATCCTGATGCCCGAAACGGCGAATTCGCGCGCGATGATAATCGTGACTATCCACGCGGGTATGTACGGGTACGAGCCGACGAAGTAGATGAACGCGGCGGAGATGAGGATCTTGTCCGCCAACGGGTCCATCAGGCGGCCGAAATCGGTCTCCAGCGAGCGCTCTCGCGCAATCTTGCCGTCATAGTAGTCGGTGATCGCGGCGACGACGAATGTGACGAGCGCAAGCGTGTGCGAATAGATGCTTTCCACTGACAAGAACGCGAGGAACAGCGGAACGAGCCCTATTCGTATCAACGTGAGTTTGTTCGGAAGATTGATGGAGCTCATAGCGGTCTCCCTTCAAGCTCATAGTCGTGCGCTTCGGTTATCCTGACTTGAATGAATTCGCCGATGGGAGGGGACCCACTGTATGATATCCGGATAAGCCCATCGACTTCGGGGGCGTCGCGATACGTTCGCCCAACAAGTGTATTCGACGCGGAATCATCCATGCCCTCGACCAGGACCTCCATTTTCTTCCCGACGAGCGACTGGTTCAACTTCCGCGACAACATCGACTGTTCCCGCATCAAGGCCTCGTATCTCTCTTCCTTGACCTCTTCGGGCACCTGCTTCCGCAGGCGTGCGGCAGGGGTGCCGGCCTCGCGCGAATATTTGAACACGCCCAGCCTGTCGAACTTCGTTTCCTGCACGAACCTGAGCAGCTTCTCAAAATGCTTGTCGGTCTCGCCCGGAAACCCGACCATGAGCGTCGTCCGAAGGGAGAGGTCGGGAATCTCGTCTCGCAGTGTGTCGACCGCCCTGCGGATGTCGTCGGACGTGCCTTTGCGTCCCATCGCTTTCAAGACGCTGTCGCATATGTGCTGGACGGGCATGTCGAGATAATGGCACACCGAACGCGAGTCGTAGATGGCTCGCGCCACCGCGTTTGTGATTCGGGCCGGATGCGCATACAGCAGCCGCAGCCATTTCTTCGCCCTGATTCTGTCCAGCTCTCGCAGAAGGTGTGTGAGTTGTTCTTCCCCGGCCTCGGGCACACCGAAGTAGGTCGTATCCTGCGCGATCAGGTTTATCTCTTTGGTGCCTTGATTGACCAGATTCCGAACCTCCTTGACGACCGAATCGGTCGAGCGGCTCCGGTAACGTCCCCGGATGTTGGGGATGGCGCAGTAGCCGCACCTGTTGTCGCAGCCCTCGGCGATTTTTACGTACACCGACGTGACTCCGTCCAGGAGCGCACGGGGCGTCGTGTGGTCGTAAAGATATTCGGGCGCTCCGACCGCGGAGAATTTTGCTCCTTCGAGAGTATTGCGGCACGCATCGGCGATTTTCGTCAGCTCACCGCATCCCACGAAGGCGTCAACTTCGGGCATCTCCTTTGAGAGGTCTTCTCCATAGCGCTGGTAGAGGCAGCCGGCGACTATCAACCCTCTGCACGAGCCCGCCTCCTTCATGCTGACCATCTCCAGTATGGACTCGATGGATTCCTCCGCGGCGGGCTCGATGAACCCGCAGGTGTTAACGATTATCAGGTCGGCCTGCTGAGAGTTCGCGGCGACGCTGAATCCCTCGGCCACCAGAAAACCGAGCATAACCTCGGAGTCCACCTGGTTCTTCGCACATCCGAGGGTCTCTATCCATATTTTTTGTGACAAGGCTGCATCAACTCGCAGTAAGGGGTGGTCTGTTTCTTTATACAACTATAACCACGGCATGAAAATAATTCAATAGGAATCTGATGCGGACTGAAGCGGTTCGGCTGCGCTATTGGGTTGTGTTCGACCGGTTCCGGTGAGAAAACCGTATCGGCCTAATCTCGATAGGCGCCGCGGGTGCGCAGGTAATCTTGCGCGACGAGTATCTCTCTCGCCTGACTGCCCTGAGACGGGCCCACGATGCCGTCGAGCTCCATCATGTCTATCAACCGTGCGGCCCGGGCGTAGCCGACGCGGAGTCGCCGCTGTATCATCGAGATGGACGCCTGCTGTGTGTTGAGAACGAGCCGCACGGCGTCCTCGTAGAGCGGGTCGTCGTGGTCGTCGGTCGCTCTTGAATGACTGCTGACCACCTCGTCGAGCGCTTCCCGTTCCGGGTCGAGGTATTCGGCCTCTCGTTGGGCCGTCAGGAACTCCACGATGCGGTTTATCTCGTGGTCCGTGATGTACACGCCCTGCGCCCTGATGGGCTTGGACAGGCCGGCAGGCAAGTACAGGAGGTCGCCGTTGCCTATCAGCTTCTCCGCGCCGTTCATGTCCAGAACCGTCCGCGAATCGACCCGCGAGGACACCTGGAACGAGATGCGCGCCGGGAAGTTGGCCTTGATGACTCCCGTGATGACATCCACCGAGGGCCGCTGCGTAGCGAGCACGAGATGGATGCCGACCGCCCTCGCCAACTGTGCCAGCCGCATGATCGCGTCTTCCACCTCTATCGATGCCACCATCATCAGGTCGGCCAGTTCGTCTATGACGGTCACGATGTAAGGCAGCGGCTGAAGGAGCTGTTCTCCGAGAAACTCGCTCGAACCCAGCGGGGGAGAGACACCGCCGCTCACCTTCTGGTTGTACGATTCTATATTGCGGGCGCCCGCGCGAGCGAGCGTCTTGTAGCGGTCCTCCATCTCGTTGACGAGCCAGTGAAGATACTTTCCCGCCTCCTTCGGGTCGGTGATGACGGGCCAGAGCAGGTGCGGGATTCCGTTATACGGGCTGAGCTCGACCACTTTCGGGTCTATCATCATGAAGCGTACTTCCTCGGGTGTGCAATTGTAGAGGATGCTGGCGATGAGGGAGTTGACGCAGACCGTCTTGCCCGACCCGGTCGCGCCTGCGATGAGCAGGTGCGGCATGCCGGCCAGGTCGGCCACGAGCGGGTCGCCGGTGATCGTCTTCCCGAGCGAAATCGTGAGCTTCGAGCGCGAGTTGTGGAACTGCTCCGAGTCTATCACCTCGCGCAGGCACACGTCATCGCGCACCTTGTTGGGAACCTCGATGCCGACCGCGGCCTTGCCGGGAATGGGCGCCTCGATTCGCACGCGGTAGGCCTCGAGTGCGAGCGCGAGGTCGTCGGACAGCGCGAGTATCTTGTTCACCTTGATCCCGGGCGCCAGCTTGAGCTCGAAGCGGGTGACGGCCGGGCCGCAGCTTATCTCCACCACCTGCGCCTCGATTCCAAACGTGGCAAGCGTGGATTCGAGCAGTTCGGACATTTCCGCGAGCGCTTGGCGGCGGTTCCTGTCGTTGCTGGCTTTCGGAGGATCGAGCAGCGACACCGGCGGCAGCTCGAATTCGCCCGCAGAGCGTCGGGGCGATTTGCTGACTTTCGCGCGGGCCGACGTTCGGCTTTTCAAGAGCTTCTTCGCAATGCTCGTTACCGGCTTCGCTCGTTTCGGCTCATTGATCTTGACTTCCTCGCGCTGGAGACCCTCCTGTGCAGCCGCGTCGCCTCTCTTTATGACGTATTCCCCCTTCTTGGTCATCTTCGGCGGCTTCTTCTTCAGCGCGATTGACAGGCCGCCGGGCAGTTTGGCATTGCCCGTGATGCCTTCATAGGCGAATCGGCCGACCTTCATAAGCATGGTAACCGACACCGCCCCCGCGATGGCCGCGAACGAAAAGAAGAGGAATTCGGTTGTAAGCAGAATGGATATCATGAAGAAGGTGAAGGCTACGACGCGGGCGCCTATCAGGCCGAACAGCCCCGCGAGGGCGTCGGAAACGTAGGGACCCATGACGCCCCCCGCGCTGAAGTAGCTCCCGGCGACCGTGAAATCGAACATGTGGGCGAGGCCGCTGACCGAAAGCAGCATCGTCACTAAGCCTATCAGCTTGAGGTAGATATCCTTGCCGGTCTTGCCCCAGAACGTGTTCCATGCCCATACCAGGAGGACGAGCGGAAGCAGATAGGCCGCTATTCCCACCGAGAACAACAGGCCCTCGGCCACGTTCGCGCCGACGACGCCGATCATGTTTTGCGCGGGCATATTGGGCGCGGAGGTGCGTGCGGACGTGTCCAGCGGGTTATACGACGCCAGACTCAGAAAGATCATTAACGCGAGACAGAGCAGCAGGAACCCCAATATCTCGCTTTTCAGGTTCGTCCTCAGCTTGGCCAGCGTTTGCATGCGCCGATCACCCCTTTTTCACGCGTCCGTACCGGATTTCGTACTAGGAAACATAATAGCACAATATAATGAGGTATGTCAAGGGAAATGGGCGCTAAAATGCGACATCTTGCGGTGTCAAGAGGCAGACCGTCAGACGCCCGTGTGGCCGAAGCCGCCGGGACCGCGGGGGGTGGGGTCGAGGTCGGATGTCTCCTCGAGGGCGACCGGGGCGACGGGGGCTATTATCAACTGCGCGATGCGGTCGCCGCGCTTGAGCGTGACCGGCTCGCGGCCGAGGTTGACGAGAATGACCTTGAGCTCGCCCCGGTAATCGGCGTCGATTGTGCCGGGCGCGTTGATAATGGTGAGTCCGTGGTTGGCCGCCAGCCCGCTCCGGGGACGCACCTGGCCTTCATAGCCGGGCGGGATGGCGAAGGCGAAGCCGGTCGGGACGAGCCCGGTCGAGCCGGGGGATATGCTGAGCGGCCCGTCGAGCGCCGCCATGAGGTCCAGCCCGGAGCTGTGTTCGCTCATCTTCTTCGGGAGCGGCAGGTCGGGATTATGCGGAAGTCGTTTTATTTTGACGGTAACCATGTCCGCAAAATTGGGTTAAAAGGGGAAAAGGGGAAAAACAACGACTCCGCAACTGAACATCATGAATCCCGAACTCTAAACCCTAAATCAATATCCCCTTTCGCCCTTCGCCTTGCTCCTTTCGCCTTTCTAAAGCTCCCGGAGGTCGAGCTTCTTGAGTGGGCCGAGGGCGACCACGTTGAGGACCTCATCCCGGAACAGTTCATGCGCGAGGTCTCTGATCTCGTCCGCGGTCACACTATCGATCTTGCGCATGATGGTCTGCAGGCCCTCGACGCGGTCGAGCGCGAGTATCGAACGCGCCAGGCGCATCATGCGTCCCGACGTGCTTTCCAGCGACAGCACGATGTTGCCCTTGAGCTGTTCCTTTGCGCTCCTGAGCTCGTCGTCGGGGACCTTTCTCCTTTTCATTCTCGCCATCTCATCGAGGATGATATCAGAGGCCTTCTGCGTCTGCTTGGGGTTGAGCGCGGCGTACACGCCCAGCAGGCCCGTGTTTTCGTAGGAACTCAGAAACGTGTTGATCTGGTATGCCAGCCCCTCGTCCTCTCTCACGCGCTGATAGAGTCTCGAGGTCGAAGAGCCGCCGAGGATGTTGGAGAGCAGGTTGAACGAATAGCGCTTGTCGTCGCTCGCGCTCACCCCGGGCACGCCGAGACAGAGGTGCACCTGCCCGATCCGACGGTGGAATATCCTGTTGGCCGCCCGCACCTTGGGCGGCGGGTAAGCGTGCCGATTGTCCGATCCCCTCAGCCCGCCGAAGTGCTTTTCGCAGAGTTTTGTGAGCGATTCATCTTTGAAGTGGCCGGCGGCTGCGATGAGCACGTTTGAGGGGACATACCAGCGATGGTAGTAATCCCTCACGACTCGCCGGTTCAGCCTGGACAGCGCGCGCTTTGAGCCCGTTATCGGAAAGCCGAGGGAATGTCTCCGCCACATGACCGAAGAGAGCAGGTCCACCACGTGTTCTTCAGGCGCGTCTATGTAAGATTGAATCTCTTCGGCGACGACGGCCTTTTCTTTTTCGAGGTCGCGGAACGTGGAATTGAGCAACACATCGGCCAGAATCTCCACGGCCACGTCGATGTGCGTATCGAGGATTTTGGCGTACAGACACGTGTACTCGCGGCTGGTAAAGGCGTTGGCCGAGCCCCCCATGCCCTCGAGCAGCTCCATTATCTGGCGTGCGGTGCGGGTCTTTGTTCCCTTGAAGAACAGGTGCTCGAGCAGATGCGAGACCCCGTTGACCTCCGGGGTCTCGTTCACCGACCCCGCCCGGATCCATACACCGAGCGTCGCCGATTTGAAATGGGGTAGCCGCTCCGTTACGAGTTCGATTTTATTTGAGAGGCGGTGTCGTCTCAGCAATTCTCAATTTCCTGCGCCCACTTCTTTGTCGGCGGCCCGCTTGCTCAGGTTGATGCGGTTCTGTCGGTCTATCTCGATACACTTGACCGTCACGGTGTCGCCCTCTCTCAGGACGTCTTCGACCCGGCGGACGCGATGGTCGCTGAGCTCCGAGATGTGGACGAGGCCCTCCTTGCCGGGCAGAATCTCGACGAAAGCGCCGAATTTGAGAACGCGCTTGACCTTGCCGGTGTATATCTTGCCCACCTCGGCGTCCTCGACCAGTGCGCGTATCGTGTTGTACGCTTTCTCGCCCGCCTCCGAGTTCACGGCGGCGATGAGCACGCGCCCGTCGTCCTCCACGTTTATCTCAGCTCCGGTTTCGGCCACGATGCCGCGAATCACGCGTCCTCCCGGCCCGATGACGTCGCGAATCTTCTCGGGGTCAATGCGCATGTGGATTATCTTCGGGGCGTGCTTGGATATCTCGGCTCTCGGCGCCGCTATGGCCTCGAGCATTTTTTCGAGGATGAAGTTGCGGCCCTCGCGAGCCTGCTCGAGCGCCCGGGAGAGAATTTCCAGGTCGAGGCCCTCCGTCTTTATGTCGAGTTGAAAGCCGGTGATCCCGTTCTTGCTGCCGGCGACCTTGAAGTCCATGTCGCCGAGGTAGTCTTCGATTCCCAGGATGTCGCTCAAGATGACGGCCTCGCCGCCTTCCTGCACCAGCCCCATCGCGATCCCGGCGACGGGCGCCTTGATGGCGACGCCGGCGTCCATAAGCGACAACGTAGCGCCGCAGACGGTCGCCATGGACGAGGAACCGTTGGATTCGAGGATGTCCGACACCACGCGAATGGTATATGGAAATTCCTCGAACGAGGGCATCATGCTGACGAGCGAGCGTTCGGCGAGCGCGCCGTGGCCTATCTCGCGTCGTCCGGGGCCCCGGATGGGTCGTACCTCGCCGACGCTGTACGGCGGGAAATTGTAGTGGAGCATGAACGTCTTCTTGTATTCGCCGAAAAGCGAATCCATTATTTGCTCGTCGGTCGAGGTACCGAGCGTCGTCGCGACGAGGGCCTGAGTTTCTCCCCGCGTAAACAGCGACGAGCCGTGCACCCTCGGGAGCAGTCCGATCTCGCAACTTATCGGCCGGATCTCTTTCGGCCCTCGGCCGTCGGCCCTCAGTTTGTCTTTCAGTATCATGTTGCGGAGCAACTTCTTTTCGAGGCTGCCGAAAGCGGCTTTGATTTGGGCGACTTCCTCTTCTTTGGCGTCGGGAAAGCGCTTCATGGTCTCTTCGAGCAGATGGTCGGTTTGTTCGCGGCGCTTGAGCTTATCGGCAACCCTGAATATTTCCATAAGCTTGGCGCTCGCGGATGACTCGACTTGCGCGATGATGTTCGCGTCGAGAACCACCTGCGGCGCAGGCAGCTTGAACTTGCCGCAGCGCGCCACCAGTTCCTCCTGCATCTTGATCGTGTCCTTGAGCATCTGATGGCCGAATTCGAGAGCGGCGATCATCGTCTCTTCATTGACTTCCTTGGCGCCTCCCTCGACCATCATTATTGCGTTCTTCGTGCCCGCAATCACGAGGTCGATGTCGCTCAGTTCGAGGTCTTTATAACTTGGGTTGACGACAAATTCGCCGTTGATTCTTCCCACTCTGACCGCGCCGATTATCTTCGTGAAGGGAATCTGCGAGATGGCCAGGGCCGCCGAAGCGCCTATTATCGACAACACGTCGGGGTCGTTTTCCTGGTCGTGCGAAATGACGGTCGCCATTATCTGCGTTTCGTTGAAGTAGCCGTCGGGGAACAGCGGTCTCAACGGCCTGTCGATGAGCCTGGAGGTCAGCGTCTCCTTCTCGCTGGGTCTTCCTTCTCGTTTGAAGAATCCGCCCGGAATCTTTCCCGCGGCGTACGTCTTCTCTCGATAATCGACGGTAAGCGGCAGGAAATCGATTCCCTCGCGGATGTCGGATGAAGCCACGGCGGTCACCAGGACGGCGGTATCGGCGTAAAATACACATGCGGCGCCATCGGCCTGCTTAGCCATGTGGCCGGTTTCAATTACCAGGTTGTGCCTTCCAAGCTTGGTTTCTACTTTCTCAATCATTACCGGTTTCTCCATTCTCAGTTCGGGTCATATTTATCTAAAGTCCGCATTGGACATGTTTCCCTTCCGGGCGGAATCGTTGCGTTTTCCTCGGCATGGATATGGCGGCGGAACGGGTCATGCTATTTCCGGAGGCCGAGGTCGCCGATGATTTTGCGGTAGCGTTCAATATCTTTTTGCTTCAGGTAGTTCAGAAGGCTGCGCCTTCGTCCGACCATCTTCAACAGGCCGCGGCGCGAATGGTGGTCCTTCTTGTGCGTCTCGAAGTGGTTGGTCAGCCCGTTAATGCGTTCGGTGAGCAGGGCGATCTGGACTTCCGGCGAGCCGGTGTCGCCGTCGTGAACTCGGTACTTGTTGATAATCCTGTGTTTTTCCTCTTTGGTGATCGTCATCGATGTTTCTCCTCCTTTTTGGTGGTTTATCCCCATTCCCAAGTGTGGCGTCGGAGTGTCGCCGACCTAGTGAATGGTTCCGAAGCTGCTCCGAGCGGGCTATCGATCGGTGAGAGCCTCGATTCCGGGGAGTTTCTTGCCCTCCAGAATCTCGAGCGATGCGCCGCCGCCCGTGGAAATGTGAGACATTTTGCCGGACAGGCCGAATTGAGTTATGGCAGCGGCGGTGTCTCCCCCTCCTATGACAGAGGTGGCATCGGAATCGGCCACGTACTGCGCAATCCTTCGTGTCCCCTCTGCAAACGGCTTCATCTCGAACGCGCCGAGCGGCCCGTTCCACACAACGGTTGCGGCGGCGTCGAGTTCGCGGCAAAACAGGTCGATGGTCTTCGGCCCAATGTCGAGCCCCATCCATCCAGCGTCGATGTCTTCTCCTTCCGTCACTTTGACGTTGGCGTTCTCGCTAAACTTTTCTGCGATTACATTATCGACAGGCAAGATGAACGCCTTCTTGAGACGCTTCGCCTTGTCTAAGGCCTCGCGGGCGACATCCATCTTGTCTTCTTCGAAAAGCGAATTTCCTATCGAGTGGCCCCGCGTTCGAAGGAACGTGTACGCCATGCCTCCGCCGATAAGAAACTTGTCGGCTTTGTCCATCAGGCTGTTTATCGCTCCGATCTTGTCCGATACCTTCGCGCCTCCGAGTATCGTCACGAACGGCCTGACGGGACTGTTGAGCACCCTCGAGAAATATTCGATCTCCTTCCCCATGAGGAGGCCCGCCACCGATTTGTCAACGAACCTGGTGATGCCCTCGGTCGAGGCGTGGGCGCGGTGGGCGGTCCCGAAGGCGTCGTTGACGTATATGTCGGCCAGCTTGGCCAACGCTTTGGCAAAATATTCGTCGTTCGCCTCTTCCTGCTCGTGGAAACGCAGGTTCTCGAGCAGAACGACGTCGCCCGGCTTCATGCCGGATACGGCTTTCTCGACGTCCTCTCCCACGCAGTCATCGACCTTCAGCACGGGCCTGCCCAGCAGTTCGCTCAGCCGCTTCGCCACGGGGTTCATCCGGAGTTTTTCCACCACCTTGCCCTTGGGACGGCCGAGATGGGACGCGAGTATGGCTTTTCCGTTGCGGTCGATGACGTAGCGTATCGTCGGGATGGTCTTGGATATCCGCGTGTCGTCCGAGACGCTCCCGTTCTCCAGGGGAACATTGAAATCGACGCGGATGAAGACCCTCTTGCCGTCGAGCGGAACATCTTTTATGGTAAGCTTGTTCATTGACAGCTTTCACGTCATGCGCTAGCCGGCCATTCTTATAATCAGATCCACGCAGCGCTTCGAGTAGCCCCATTCGTTGTCGTACCAGGACACGACCTTGAACATCTTCGAGCCCATGGTCATGGTGAGTTGGGCGTCGAAAATGGACGAGTGCGGGTTTCCTATTATGTCGACCGACACCACCGGGTCCTCGCAGTATTCTATGATGCCCTTGTGCGTCGTCTCGGCCGCCTTCTTCATCACCCGGTTTATCGCATCCACCGACACATCCTTTTTCGCTATCGCGACAAGGTCCGTCACCGAGGCGTCCTGAACGGGCACACGGAGCGCCATTCCGTCCAGCTTGCCGTTGAGCTCGGGAATCACCTTGCCCACCGCCTTGGCCGCGCCCGTAGTCGTGGGCACGATGGAAACGGCTGCCGAGCGTGCCCGCCTGAGGTCCTTGTGCGGCGCGTCAACAAGCCGCTGGTCGGCGGTGTATGCGTGCACCGTCGTTATCAGTCCCCACTCTATCGTGAACGCCTTGTTCAGCACATTCGCCATCGGGGCCAGACAGTTGGTCGTGCACGACGCGTTGGAAACGATTGTATGCTCCGGCTTCAGCGCGACATCGTTCGCTCCGAGCACTATCATCGCGTCCACGTCGCCCTTCGGAGGAACGGTCAGCAGAACCTTCTTGGCGCCCGCCTTGACATGCTTTGCGCAGTCGTCGCGCTTGCGAAAGATGCCCGTGGATTCCACAACGACTTTTACATCAAGGTCCTTCCACGGCAGTTTCGCCGGGTCGCGCTCGGCCAGCACCTTCACCTGCTTCTTGCCCACGACCAGTGCGCCGTCCTTGACTGAGACCTGTTCCGGGAACCGACGGTGGGTGGAATCGTATTTAAGAAGATGGGCCAGTGTAGAGGCATCGGTGATATCGTTGACGGCAACCACTTCGATTTCGGGGTGTTCGCGCGTGGCCCGATAAACCATGCGCCCTATTCGTCCAAATCCGTTGATTCCGACTCTGATGGCCATCTTTTCCCCTTTCACTAGGTTTTTTCTGCCCATAAACCTTCTAATATATCCAGCAATTATGTCACAAATGAAAAGAGAAGTCAATCGCCCCGGCGTGGGGGTTCAGCGGCGCTTCGGCGGAGTTGCTTCCTCAAACGAAGAGTGTTGCGGTTTCCTGCGATGGCCTGCGAAGGTGTAGGGAGATGATTTCAGCGGCGTCGTTGCGAGCCGGCCTGCAGCCGTCTGTTCATCATGGCGACCCGGCCCGCCATGGCCCATGAGCCGGCGGTTATGCCCGTGTGGGCGTGAGGCGCCTCGGATTTCTGTTCCGATTCCATGGCAATTGCGATGGCGGCTCCTATGACGGCGACCATTTCTTCCTCGCCCGCCTCCCGCTCGTGTATTTCGGCCAGGCCGGCGGCCGGCGTTTCCACTTTATGTTTTTGCGCGCCTCTCGCCTCCTGCCGTGCGACGATTCGTGAGACGATCGCGCCGAGCAGTTGCATCGCGATCAGCAAAATCGCGAGCACGATGAACACTCCCACAAACCGAATGAGCAGGGTGCTCATTATGAAGCCCCACGGCAGCTCGACGGCTCTTTGGATCAGCTCTTGCACGGGCACCTCGCGCGTACGCGTCAAGAAGCGCGGTTTTCACACATTTGCGCCAACGACGCCTATTATACAAATTCTGGGGAAAAAATCAACTCGACGGCGGCAGGTCGGGGAAATTAAGCAATACAAAAGATACATTCGCGGGAGGCATTGGAGCGACGAGAGGACATCTTCTTCCTTATTTCTGTTCGTCCAGCTTGACGCGGGTGCTGATGAACACGTGGTCGTCCTCTATCGAGTAGGCGAGACCGGTCTGCTGACAGATGCGCGTTATGATGGTCCTGAGCGGCAGCGGGTTGTCTGTCCTGATGCTGACTTCCGAATCCAGCAGGCCCTTGGATTCGGCGAGCACCGTCTCATCCACTATGATGTTCACATCGGTCAAGAATGTAAGCGACTTGGCGACGTTGCGGACGTCCTCCTCCGAGAAATCCACCTGAACCAGTTGATTCAGCTTCTGGTAAAACTTGTCCTGGGCCTCGCCCTTGTCCTTTATCTCTTCGATGACTTTCTTGCAGCACTCTATCGATTCATCCACCATGCGATCGATGCCGTGTGGACGCTCGTCGGGCAGGTTGGGATAATCTTTCCAGATGTTCTCGTACCCGCGGAGCGCCTCTCTGTACTTCCGCAGCGCGAGCGCGTAGTCCTTTCCCTCGAGCGCTTCCGCAGCCTGTTCCTCTATGGGTTTCACCTCGTGCAGAAACACGAACAGCGCGGATTTTTGAATCTCGAACGCCCCGACCTCGACCGAGGTCATGCACGACAACAGGACGATGAGAAGCAACGTCGCTCGCTTCATCGGCTTTCACCCGACAGCAAATTGCGGAAAGTTCCCGAAATGTTGTCGTAGATGTGCTCCAACCCATGTTTGCCGAACTCTATCAGCTTCAGCGGATTGGCGGCGATCTCGAGGCGGCCGGCCTTGACGGCGTCGATTATGGCCTCCGTGTTTTTTTCGGCCTCGACGAGCGAGTAGGCCGAGCCGAATTTCTCCAGGTGATGACAATCGGACGTGCACACCAGCGGGAGCCCATGCTTCGCGGCCGTCCGGAGGGCGAACATGTTGAAATTTATCCGGCTGTGATAGAACCATGAAAATTCTAACGCATCAAACACATCGATGTTTCTTCCCACAAGCCACATGAGAGAAGAAAAGTCGGGGAAATATGGATGAGGAGCCACGACCATATTCTCAGGAGTTCGGAGCCTCCTCAGGTCGTCAAGGCTGCGTGCCTCGAGGATTTCATCGCGCGCGTTCACAACAAGCACGTGCTTTCCCCGGATATTCGCCTCGACGCCCGGAATGAGAACAATTCCCCGCTCACGCGCATAGTCCCGCAGATAGCTGCTGAAAGAAACGGCGTTGTGATTCGTGATGCTTATCGCGTCGAATCCCAGGTAGTACGCCTTATCTATCAACTCACAGCTTGTGTGCAGGACTGGCTCTTCCGGGTCGTCTGCAGTGTGTGTATGAAGGTCGACTTTCAGAAATTTCTTGGGCATCTCAACTTCGATTTCTCTCATCAGGCGAAGCTTCTCCCACAATTTTAGTTGTGCAAAACAGATTTGTCAACGATGCCAGTGTTACATCAGTTATTCTGGTGCATAATTTGTGCCAGAAAAAGATTCGCTCAGCCTCCCGACGATTGACTTTTCATATTTCGGGAAATATAATGCGGAAGGAGCGGAGTGTGTCCCAACTCTGAGGGAGGGGGCTCTGGTGTTCGATATTGGCCAGTGGATTGAAGACCAATATCTCGTCCTCGAACGACACCGCGGCAGGCGGTGGACCGTCTATGTGGTGCAGGACCGCATTTCGGAGAATGTGTTCGTCATCAAGAGACCCTCGGAAGTTCTGCTTCCCGACCCCCTCGCGGCGGACCATTTCGTCAACGAAGCGAGAATCTGGATAAACATCGGCGAATGCGATGAGGTCGTCAACGCGTACCTTATCAAGGAGTTTGAGGGAATACCCCACCTGTTCCTTGAGTACACTGACGGCCCCAGTCTCGAAGACATCCTAAGCTCGCGCCCCGGGAAACCGCTCCCCACCGACCAGGCCGTCGCCCTCATGAGGCAGCTCATTAACGGCATGAAGTTTCTTCATTCGGCGAGTCTGACGCCTGGAAATCGGGGTGTCGTACACGGCAGCCTGACCCCCCACGCCATCTTGACCAAATCGGGGAACATCAAGATAACCGACGTCGGCCTGGCCCACGCGTTGCGCCAGTCTTCCAGGATGCTTAATGCCGGCCACTTTCTCTGGGACATTTCATACATGGCGCCCGAGCAGTTACAGGACCTCCGCGAGGCCGACAAACTGACCGATATTTAC
Source organism: uncultured bacterium (assembly GCA_964607485.1). Classification (GTDB taxonomy): domain Bacteria; phylum Abyssobacteria; class SURF-5; order SURF-5; family SURF-5; genus CAZSKP01. The sequence goes on from CAZSKP010000015.1 coordinate 58,697, forward strand.
TCGTTCGGTGCAATAATGTACGAAGTCGCGACGGGTACGTCGCCGATGATGGGGAAAAAACCCGAGGACCCCTTGAGCGACATCGTCCGGTTCGAGCCGGCTCACCCCCGGACGCGCAATCGCTCGTGCCCTCGGTGGCTGGAGGAAACGATTCTGAAATGCATGGCGCGGGAGCGGGCAAACCGCTTCCAGAGCTTCGAGCTGATTGACGCGTTCGTGAGCGAAGTGCTCAGGGGAGAGGAGGAAGCCTCGCCGGCTCGTGACGCGAAGGAGGAAACGGATTCCGCCCATACCTCGCGGGTGGCGCGTGTGCGCGGAGTGGCGAAGAAGGAATCGCGCCGGCTCGACCACTATTACGTCGGCGTCGAACACCTGATGCTCGGCCTCATTGCCGAAGAGGAAAGCGTCGTTGTGAGTTGTTTCGGCGACGCGGTAGACGCGGAACGGCTCCGTTCGGAAATTCTCTCCCATTTGCCGAAGGGGGAGGGGCCGTGGTATTGGGACGATATAAGAAAGACCCCGCGGTACAAACGCGTAATGAAGCTGGCGCGCAAGATAAAACGGGAACACAGCGACGACCGCATGCTCCCACAACACATCCTCCTCGCGATACTGAAGGAGGGACGGAACGTGCCGGTCCGCGTGCTCAAGGGATTGAACGTCGATGTCAAAGCCGCGGCCCGAAACCTGCGGCGGGAGATGAAGCGCAGAAGGCCGGCAATCTTCGTTGCCGATTCCGAACCTGGCGCGATTAGTTTCACGATCAAGGTGGCCTGCACGACCGACATCCCCTGTTCCATTCCCTTCGTCGGCCGGCGCTCGGAACTGGAAAGAGCTCGCGGGCTGCTCCTCGACGACAGAAGAAGCGTCATGATAGTGGGCGAACCGGGGGTCGGAAAGACGGCCTTCGTGCACGAACTTGAGTGTCTTGTTTCGGAAGCGTCGGGCGACGCAGGGCGCGAGAGCGGCGGCCTGGTCAAACTTCACGTCGCGTCCCTCATCGCGAGCACCGAGGGAGGGGAACAGATTATCTCTAATCTCACGGACGCCATCAACTCGGTCGTCGGTTCCAAATCCATCCTGGTGATAGAGGACCTTCCGGTGGTTGTCGGCCTCGGCGGAAAACTGCCGCCGGGGGCTGTCGGCAGGATGCTCGAAGAGTACATCGTGTCCAAAGGGCTGGTCGTCGTGGCAACGACCACGCGCGCAGGGTACGTGTCGTGCGAAGCGGAGCACGAGAACCTGGTCCCGTTTCTCGAAGTGATAAACCTGCGCGAGCCTTCGAGTGAAGAGACGTTCGAGATGCTGGTGGCGGCGAAGGAGACTCTTGAGAACGAGCACTCCGTCAGGATCGTCGATGAGGCGCTGACCGCCTCGGTCGACCTTTCGCGAGAGATCCAGGGGAGAGCGCTTCCTGCAAGGGCGTTCGAGCTGCTCGACCGCGCATGCGTCGGCGCGAGGTTGAGCGCAAGCACGCCTGAGCAGGCTCGCGAGCAGATCGTCATCGATGCGGAACGAGTGGAATATGCCCTGGCCGAAGCTCGGCAGCTCGAGCGGGCTCGGTCCGACCAAGAGCGTGGAGTCGTATAGTTGAAGTCCGACAAGTCCCCCGCCGGGAAAACCGATAAAATCATCGTCGAGGTCATGAACGGGCCTGAGGACGGGCGCGTTGTCGTGTGCGACAAGATTCCTGTATCGATAGGCAGAGGAACCGACAACCGAGTATGCATTCCCTACGACCATCTCGTTTCGCGGCATCACGCCAAGATCGCAGGATCAGAGGGTAAGTTTCTCCTGTGCGATTTGAACAGCACCAACGGCACTTTCGTGGGGAGCGAACGGGTTCGGGAAGACACGCCCATTGAGCCCAACAAGCTGTTTCGCGTGGGCGCGACCCTGCTGATGCTCAAACTCCGCTCAGCCGACGCATCGCCGAAATAGACGAGGAGCGTGACGTCCATGGCACATGAGAAGGAGCCTGCGGCCGCCCGAAATCGTACGAAACACCGCCGCAAGCTTCCCTGCGCCAACCACCCGAGAAATCCCGCCGCAGCCCGCTGCGAGGTCTGTGGAAATCCGATATGCAGGGAGTGCGTGCAGTTCTACGACGGCGCGCACATCTGCGGTGAGCTGTGCTGGAACAAGAAGCGGTTGGACGAATCGGCAAAAGCCTCCAAAGAGGACAGGCTCCGGCGGCGACAAAAGGAAAAGAAAGCAAACCGTGCCGTGACGGTGGGGCTGTTGGCGGCGCTGGTCGTGGTTCTGGGGGCGGTCGGCGCTTTCGTGTACACTGTCGTGTCCGACCACTCGGGAGACAAAGCCTGGGAATTCGAGAATCCGGGAGGGTCCTTCGATTACGCGGTCCGACCGAACCTGAACTCCGTCTTCCTTCTGTCGGCGGACGGAAACGTAGAGACAATCGACGCCTTGACCGGCGTGCTAAAATGGCGCGTCAAATTGCCCGAGAGGTCCGGCCACTCGGAACTGATGATAATCGATGAAGACCACTGTCTCGTCTATTTCGGGAACACGGTCTTGCTCTGTAAATCGGGCCGAGCGGCGCCGGCGTGGGAATTCAGTGCACCACAGCCTTTTCTGTGCGCCGAGCCGGTGCATTTGGATGACCGTCTCTACGCGGTAAGCTCCCCGGTCGGCTCCTTCTTCCAGGTGTTTCCCGAGCTGGAAGAGATGAGGTCTGCGCTCTTGATGTCTCCCGAGCTCGAATCGCTGAGGTCCGTGGTCCGGGCGCCGAGGCCGCAGTCAGATTCGGCCGGCGCAATCCCGCCCCCACGGGAACAACCGGAGACGGCCGGCGAGCAAGCCGAAGTGGAGCGGCTCTCCACGGTCAGCGCCGTGGACATGGCCTCCGGCAAAGGACTGTGGGACACCGAACTGGTAGGTCTTAGGGTCGAGGGCCTGCTGGCGGATGAAAGTCGGGTCTACGCGGTCGGCTATCAGTGGAGAGAATACGGGAGGTACGGCGCGGCCCCGGAACCGGAAGAGCCCAAACAGGAGGACTCCGCCGGCGACCAAGAAGCCTCACACGTCAGCTCCACCCAGCTTTGGGCGCTGAACGCGACAACCGGCGAGCCGGAGTGGAAGCTGGAAGGGATGGGCAATTTTCTGGTTTCTCCCATGAAGAGCGACGAGGGCATCGTCTTCTCGACAATGGAGAATATCTACTTGATCTCGCCCGAGGGAAAGATAAAATGGAAATATTCCCTCGGCGAGAGAGGTGTTTACGCGTTTCAGCCGAGCTATGACAAGCTCTTTGTCTCAACGGGCGACGGATTCCTTGTCTGCATCGACCTCGCCTCCGGACGCGAAAAGTGGACGACCGAGGTCGGCATGGGAGCCGACAGGATAGTCGTCAGTTCTCCGCTCGCATACGTCTCGTCACTGGTCAAGGTGGAGAAGGAAGCCCGGAGAGTAATAATGACGAAACGCTGGAAGGGGTCGGAGGACCTGTTGAAAAAAGCGCTGAAGCGAGACGAAGTGAGCTATGAAAGAGTCATCCACGGCATCGACGTCGAGAGCGGTGAGACGCGCTGGTCGATTCCGAAGATCGAGGGCGAGTTCGAATATGGGCGGGGATTTCTGTACGCGTTGCGCTATTTCGAGAGGCTGCAACTCCTCGATGCCTCGGTCGACTCCAGCCAGATAGCCAAGACGGTGTCGAATCTGGGCGCGTACGACTGCCTGACCGGCGAGAAAGTCTGGGAGACCGGTATTGACGGCTACGCATCGGACCTGCGTCTGACCCCATTCGTCGGCATCGTGAAGTCACGCTCGCAAGTGCTTACCGTCGGCGCGGCGGCCGAACAGCGTCCCGGACGCCTGATCGGAATTTCTCTCGAGTGAACGGCAGATGAACAATCTGGGAGACTATGACCGGGAACAGGAGAAAAGAGGCAGGTCCCTCCCGCGGCGAGGCCGTCGCCAACTACATCACCGACCTTCTTAAGAACTCTATCGAGATAGTCACCGACTATTCCTGCAAGTATCATCCCGACCGCGCCGCCACCGCCGTCTGCGAATGGTGCAGCGCCGACCTTTGCTCCGATTGCGCGCACGTTCGAGGCCATCGGCTCGTGTGCCGCAATTGCATGGGCTCACTCGACAGGACGTTTGCGGGAACGGGCGCCGCGTCGGTTCTGACGCGGCTGCTCACGCACCCAATTGTGGTCGCATTGGTGCTGACGACATTGCTCGGAGGCCTGCTCGTCGGCCTCGGCAGGATTCATCGCAAGGGACTGCTGGGGGAAGTTCCGGCGACCGCCAGCGGGGTCGAAAAACAGTTTCGTCTGAAGCTCGTCCTGTATGCGCAGAAAGCCGACCGCATCGAAACCCACGCCGATGAACTCCAGAAAGTCGGCCGCACCGATGAGGCGGCGGCGGACTATGACCGCGCCAGGTCCATCCACGAGATGCTGGCCCGCGAGGCCGCCGGCAGATGGGAGGAGCAGGCTTTCACTCTGGCGAGAGCGAGAATCCTGGAAAAAACGGGCGAACGCGCCTATGCCCAAGGGCTGTACGAAAACGTCGCCAACCTGCCCGGCGCAGACAAAACCTATCCCGTCATCGCGCAGTTTCATCTGGCCAAACTCCAGGAAAAGACGAACCCGGAAGAGGCGGTGGCGACGTACACGCGACTCCTGCGCGACGTCAACTTCGTTCCCGACAATTTCTCCCGCGCGGTCAACATGATGGCGCATTCGCAGGGCGCTTACAACTACGACAGCCGGATACAATTTCACACGCGCACCGACTTCGATTTCGACACGGTCAAAGTGGAGACGCTGCTGGAGATGGGTCGGCTGTTGGCTGCTATGGGACGTACCGACGAGGCTGCGTTCAGACTGGGGCAGGCGGCCAACGAGGGATTTGGCACGAAGCTGGGCGAGCAGGCCACGGCTGAACTCAGGAAGCTCCACACCGTCGATGTGCCCGAGGAACCTCCCGAAGAAGAGGCCGAGAAAGAAGAAGAACTGACCATAACTCACTTCGACTGACGCCCGCGGCCGCTGCTGACGTCATGAGGACGGAATATGCTTTTTCCGGTCAAAATTGAGACAGAGATAGAAAAGTTTCCGATCTTCACCTATCTCATAATAGTCGCAAACGCGGTCGTATTCCTGTCCATGCGGTTCCTTCCCGCGTCGGCGCTGGAAATGGCGTATTACGATTACGGATTCATCCCCGACCACATCGACGCCGTCTCGATGTTCACGTCGCTGTTTGTCCACGCGGGCTGGCTGCACATCGTTGGCAACATGTATTTTCTGTGGCTGTTTGGGCGGGCGGTGGAACAGCGATTGAACAGAGTGCTGTACGTGATCCTGTACTTCAGCAGCGGAGCGGCAGGCGGCCTCCTGCATGCGGGACTGACGCCCGCGTACATGGCCGACATTCCCTGTATCGGCGCCTCGGGCGCAATCTCGGGTGTGCTCGGCACCTACATGATTCTGTATCCGTGGGAGGAAGTGTACTGCATCTACTTTTCTTTCACGATGAGATATGCCACTTCCATAACTCTGTCCAGCGTCTGGGTGCTGGGCTCGTGGTTCGTGCTGCAGTTTGCGGACGCGCTCTGGTTCACGCCGCAGACGGCGGAAGCTACGGTCGCATTCTGGGCTCACATCGGCGGGTTCGTGTTTGGCGGGCTGGTTGCGGCGGTCCTGAAGTACTCCGCCGCCTTTGCCGGTATGCTTCGCAGGCGTTCGGTCGTAATCGCACTCGAGGAATATTCCGACCTCCTCCACAAAGGCAGGACCGACGAGGCGGAGGAGAGATTGAAGACGGCCCTGAAGGCCGCACCATCGAACGCGCTCGTTCTCGGCGAGCTGGGAAGAATCGAGTTGCGCCGCGACAACCGGAGGGGTGCGCGAAAGCTGCTCCGCCGCTCCCTGAAGAAGGCTCTCAAGCAGAAGGACGACGCAAAAGCCGTGGCCGCATACTTTTCGTTGGTCGCGGCCCGGGAAGATCCTCCCAGCAACTCGCAGCGTCTCGTCATCGGCCGAAGGTTTGCGCGTTTGAAGAAGTACGGCCATGCCCTCGGAATCATGGGCGGCGCGTTCAAGCCCGACGCCGAGATGCACGGCCTGGATATGCTGCTGTACGAGATTGCGGAAATCTTCGCCGGCCCGCTGAAGGATTGGGGCCGTGCCGAGGCATCCTACAGGCTGCTGCGAGAGCTGTTTCCCCATTCTCCCCGCAGTCTGGACGCGGAATACCAGCTTCGCAAGTTGCAGGCGAAAGGAAGGGCCTGAGCCGGCCAGAGAGGCCTACCTCTTGGTCTCGGCCAGTTCCGGCAAGCGTTCGGGCGCGGGCTGTTCCTCGGCCGACGGCAGGGGCTTCCTCAGCATGTTGATGACCTCGACGATCATCCACACGACGAACACTATGATGATGCCGTCTATTCCGAACAGCAGCCAGTGACCGCTCTTGTAGAACGCGACTATGTTCAGCGCCATAGCCCAGCCGGTCATTGCGACCATGAAGATCATCGGCAGGCCCGTATATACGACGGACTTGCCCTTCTTGTGAAGGTACACGGTGATGACCATCAGGGCCAGGCCGGCAAGCAATTGGTTGCTGGCGCCGAACAATGGCCACAGGACCAGAGCACCCTGGCCGTTGGGCCTGACCAGCGCGAGCAGCAGGGCGGTGATGACCGCAAACGCCGTGGCGGGATGCCGTCGGGTCAGCGGTTTGATCTTGAAGCTCGCCGCCAGGTCGCTCACGACATAACGCTGAATTCTCGTCGCGGTATCGAGGGTCGTGGCCGCGAAGCTGACCACGAACACCCCCAGGATGGTCACGGCGAGAGTCTCGCCGACCCCGAGCGCTTCCAATAAATTCGCGCCGCCGTCCACGAACGCGGACACTTTTGCGCCGAGACCGGAAACGGCCGCCCAACTTGCGTAGCGCGCGCTCCACGCCTCCGTGCCGCCGAGGCCGGCCGTGCACGCCAATATGACCATGGTCGCGAGGGCCGCTTCCATGATCATGCCGCCATAGCCGATGAACTGCGCGTGGGTCTCATTGGAAAGCTGCTTGGATGATGTTCCGGAGGCAACGAGGCTGTGAAAGCCCGAGATCGCGCCGCATGCTATGGTGATGAAGAGGAACGGCCACATCGACGGAGCGCCCTTGGGAGCGGCCACATAGGCCGGGGCGCTTATGTGCGGGTGCGCGGCTACGAGACCGATGAACAGCAGGCCCATGGCGATGAGCAACTGGTGTGAGTTTATGTAGTCGCGCGGCTGGAGCAGCGTCTGAATCGGGAGCACCGACGCGACGTAGGCGTATATCATCAGGATAACCACCCACGTTACCAGGGGAGAACCCAAGATGATTCCCGGCATCTCGAACGGAATGTATGTCCCGATCCAGACGAAAACATAGAGCATGATGACCGCCACGATTGAAAGCGTCCGGGGGTTGGCGTTCTTCTTGTACACCAGGTAACCCAGGGTTACCGCGACAGGGACTTCCATCCAGATTGGAAATATCAGAGTCGGATACATGGTGAACAGGATGCCGATTATCATCGCGAATATCGAGACGACGATGAACAGGGCGAAAAAGATGACAAGGAGGAATAACAGGCGCGAGGTCGGACTGACGAGGTCGCTGGTGACCTCTCCGATGGATTTTCCCTTGTTGCGGGAAGAGATCACGAGGGAGCCGAAGTCGTGAACGGCGCCCATCACGATTGACCCGACAATTACCCAGATGAGGGCGGGCACCCATCCCCAAATGACCCCTATGGCCGGGCCGACGATCGGGCCGGTCCCGGCGATGGACGTGAAGTGATGACCGAAAAGCACCTCTTTTTTCGTCGGAACATAATCCATGCCGTCGGCCATTTCATGGGCCGGGGTGACCGCCTCCCTGCTGAGAGCGAAGAGCTTTCGCCCCAGGAATCGTCCGTATGTCCTGTAGGCGATTATGAATCCGACGTAAACCAGAATACACAACACCAGCGAATTCATGTTCTTGTCCCTCCTCAGAAAACGCGAGACACAAAACCGATTTCATCATACCAGATTGCACGCAGTGGGTCAAGAATTTGGAACGCGCTTCAAGCCTCGTTAACTGATTGGCGCCCGTGATGTTTTCTTGACAAATTGTCGGGAAATGTGAGAGAATTGCGCCATTCTGTGGTAACGCCATCGATCCGGCAGGCGGGCGGGGAAGCGGCTGTTCGGACGGCCGATTTTTCGCTGACGTGCCGCTTGACAATGTGGGGACGATGGGGTATAATTATTAGTGAATGAACAGTCATTCATAAAAGCCCGTGGCTAAACAAAAATCAATCGCTATCAGAGAATCAATCCTCGAATCCGCCACTAAGGTGTTCGCCAAGACGGGCTTCTATAAGGCGAAGGCCGTTGAAATCGCCCGCAGGGCCAACATCGCGGTCGGGACTATCTATAACTATTTCAAAAACAAGGACGACATACTGATCTCGATTTTCAACGAGCGCATAGGCGAGCTCAATCGTTCGTTGAGAACCGCGATACAGCAGACCGACGACCCGGACGAAAAACTGGGAATCATCCTCGACTCCACAATCTCGATGATGGAAAGCGACAGAGAGCTTGCCGAGGTAGTCACGATCGAGCTGCGCCAGAGCAGCAAATTTTTCTCGAGCACGGCTATCGCTTCCGTAGTGGAGTTTCTCGACATCTTGACCGACGTCATTCATCAGGGGCAGCAGCGGGGTATCTACCGGGCCGACATGGATGCGAGGGTGGTGGCGCTCATCGCGCTTGGCGGACTCGAAAACCTGCTCCACGTGTGGGTGCTGAGCGACAGGGTTCCGGAACTGAAGTCGAAATACAGCATCTCGCTGGCAGAGGGCAGGGAGGCGTTCAAGGGGCTGGTCAAGTACGGGCTTCGCCGTGACGCTCGAGAGCTCGAGTAGGGAACGGAAGCGCGTCGGCAGAAGGGAAGCATTGCCCAGGAGGAGCCAGGTTGTGAAGCGTGACTCGACTGCGAATGTGTTAAGAGAGGGCGGTTTTTTTAAACTCTGGTGTATGAATGAAGCTTCATTCATGTGATAAGGATCGGCTGACTCTGTTATGAAGAGGCTTCCATGAAAGCCGAGCTTCAACAAAACTACCGACAGGCGAACTGGATTATTCGACGAGTGCTGAGGCGTCCGCGGCTCACCATCTTTCTCTTCGTGCTGACGGTCCTCGTTCTATCGCTCGGAATCGGAAAAGTGAAATTCGTCAACCGGTTTGAGAGGGACCTGCCGGAAGACGACCCCATTCTCCAGACCAATCGCCGATTCGAGGAGGTCTTCGGCGAGCGTGACCTTCTCATGGTGGCCCTCGTGAATGAGGGGGGAATCTATAATGAGGAAACCCTCACGAAGCTTTTTGAAATCACACGTGAGCTCGAAGAGGTCGAGGGAGTGATTCCGGGGAGCGTCAAGTCGCTCTGCACCGTGAAGAACATATCCGGCTCCGACTCTGTGCTCGACATCGGGCCTTTCTTCGAAGAGCCGCCTCGCACGGAGGAAGAGGTCGCGAAGATACGTGAATCGGTCGAGAACAATTTCATGGCGCGCGGACGGCTTGTCTCTCACGACGGGACGGCCACCGTATTGCGTGCCAACCTTGCGTCCGACCACGACGTTGCGAAAGTGTACGAGCAGACGCGCGCCATCGCGCAGAAGTACTCCGGGCCGGAGCGCATGTACATCACCGGCGACACGGTGGTGGATTACGAGGTCACCAGCTCCATGCGAAAAGATGTCGCGATGCTGTTCCCCGTTGCGCTCATTCTTGCCGTGGCGATACTTCTCGTCGCGTTTCGAAGATTCGGCAGCGTTGTGGCTCCGTGCGCTGCGGTCATCGCAACGACAGCAGCATCGCTCGGTCTGATGGGATTTCTCGGATTGCCGGTGACCGTGGTCGGCAGCATTCTGCCGGTGGTCATCGTGGCGGTCGTGAGCGCGTATGGCATCCACATTGTCAATATCTTCGACCATGAATGCGCAAAGGGAGGCGCGCGCAAGGATGTTCTCCGCCGGACGATGAACGCCGTGAGCGGGCCTGTCGCGATATCGGCGCTAACGTCGGCGATCGGGTTCGGTTCTCTCATCATTTTCAAGATTCGCTCCATACATGATTTCGGCCTCGTCCTGGCCATTGCGATTCTGTTCGGACTCTGTTCTTCCGTGATATTCATCCCGGCTGTCCTCGCAATTCTTCCGTCTAAAAGCGTTCGACGGAAGGAGTCGAACACATCGGCGTTTGTCGATTGGGTCATCCTTGGTTTCTATGAATTCGTTCAGAGGCGCAGGAAGATATTTGCGGTCGCCGTGGCGGCAGGGTTTCTCCTCTCGGTGGCGGCCACGTCCAGATTGAAGGTGGGGCTCGAACCCGCGAAGGTTTTTCCCGAGGGTCATCCCACGCGTCAGTCGCTCGACGTCTTCAACGAGGAACTCGGCGGCTCGACACATTTCAACGTGATGATCGACACCGGTCATGCCGACGGAATCATAGAGCCGGCGACGCTCGAGAAGATGGACGAGTTTCAGAAATTCGCCGAGTCGGAGCAACACGTCGGCTATGCCACCTCCTTTGTCGACGTGGTCAGGAGGCTGCATTCCGAACTGACAGCCGAAGAGCCCGAGGCCGGTTCGCTGCCCGAAGACAAGTCTCAGGTGGCGCAGTATCTGCTCCTCTACAGCCTTTCGGGCGACCCGACCGATTTCGAGGATTTAGTGGATTATGAGTATCGGAGGGCGAGGCTCGTCGTCATGCTCGACACGTACGACGACGCCGAACACCTCGAGCTGTACGAGAAGTTGAAGGGGAAGGCGGAGGAACTCTTCGGGGGCGGCGCCCACACGGAATTCGGCGGGCGCGCAATGATCCTGATCGGCCAGGACCGCTACATAGTTGTCGGCAAGATCCTGAACATTATCTGCTCGCTCGCGATAGTGTGGATGGTTTGCACGCTGTATTTCCGTTCTGTGAGCGCAGGCCTGTTAAGCATAGTGCCGCTTGGCGTCGCGACCGTTTACACGTTCGGCCTGATGGGTGTGACAGGGATGAGGCTGAACATGGCGACTGCGATGACCACGGGCATAGCCGTCGGGGTCGGGGTCGATTTCGCCGTCCACTACATACACCGTTTCCGCGAGGAGTTTCTGCGGAGCGGCGACGACACGCTGGCCGTCCGGAACACCCTGCTCACGACCGGAAAAGGCATCATCTTCAACACGCTCTCGGTCTCGTTCGGATTCCTCGTGTTCATGGGGTCGCGGTTCCAGGTGTTGCACGACTTCGGCTGGCTCATAGCGCTGACCATGCTCACGTGCGCCGCGGGCACCCTGATGTTTCTGCCGCCTCTTATCCGCGTGTTGCGCCCGTATTTCATCTACGGCAAAGAGCCACAATACATCACGATGGTTCTTTCTTTGCCGCAAGTGCGAATTCCGGGAACAAGACTGGAGCTCGGCCTCGACGCCCCATCTTGGCTGAGCTCCGGACTGAAGAGGATTTCTCACTATTTTTGAAAAGCGCCGGAAGGAGAGAAGGCTGGGTGCCACCCCTAACACCCAGCCTGATGAGGAAGAGACATAATCATAAGAGATTATGAAAATACTATAACATAGTCCTTTTCAAAAATCCAGCGTTCCCTCGACTGCTAGTCATCTTTTGCGTTAAGTTTCCGGCTGGTCGACGAGGAGCCCTCCGTGTGCAACTGTTTCCCGGAGCGCTCGTCCCGATTCTCAAGTTTTCTTCTCGCGTTCTGGATGTTCCGCCTCACCTGTTCCGCGTGGGGGAACAGCTCCAGTTCCTTCTCGTATTCCTTGATGGCCGCTTCATACTCACCCATCATTTCGTACGCCACTCCCATATTGCTGTGAACCCATTGGAGGAAGGGGGCCAGCTCCAGCGCCGTTTTGTACTCGGCGACGGCTCGCTTGTAGTTTCCTCTGTAAAAATAAGCAAGCCCCAAGTTGAAATGGGCTTTCGCAAATCTATCCGCCACCCTCGCGGGGATGTCGGAGGCGTCTGGGAACTTGGCCAACGTTGTACTGAGCAGAGCGATGGCTTCTTGATGTTTGCCGGTCTGCAGGTAAAGAGAGCCGAGGCTGAGGCGGGCGTCGGGAGAGTCCGGGTCGAGGGACACCGCCGTGTTGAGTTCCCACAGGGCTCTGTCTGTGTCGCCCATTCCCGCCAGCACCATGCCCAGGTTGGTATGAGGCCTTGCTTTTCCGGGAGACTTTTCCGTCGCATCCTTCCACAGAGTGTATTCGTTTTTCCACACACCGTTACGGCTGATCGTGAGAGCGGATAGAAGAAGGACAGTGGCGACGACCGCCGTGTTTATCAATTTCGCATGCTCCGTCTCAGAAAGGCCGCGAAGGGGCGCGTCGTAGAGTTTAGCCAGAAATGACGCCGCCACAAAAAGGACTCCTATCGAAGGCAGGTACACCCAACGCTCGCTTATGACGTCCCACAGGGGGATTATCGAGGAAGTGGGCGTGAGCGTTATCAGGAACCAGAGGATTCCGAACGAGGCCAGTTTATTTTTCTTGAAGAGGAACACGGCTGAAAGCGTGAGGAGCAAGAGGAAGAGGAATGCCAGAAAAGTCGAGGGCTCGAAAAGCGAATGGGACAGGGGAAAATCGTAATCGATATTCTGTCCCATCGGAAGAAAGATGAGGCGCAGATAAGTGACGATGACGCGCATCTGAGTGAACAGGTTTGTGCTGATGCTGCGGATGGGGCGCGTTTCACCGATGGCTCCCAGATAAACAATTCTCCAAACCAATATTCCCGCCAGCACAAGCAGGAAGGGAATCACTTTCAATACCGACCGCTTCAGCTTCCTCCAATCTCCCTGCTCGACAAAATAGAAGTCGAGAATCAAGAGGACCGCCGGGAGAGTCGCATTCGATTCTTTCACCCATAAGGAGAGGAAGAACGCCAGCACGGCTCCCGCAAAGAAGGCCGCGTGGGCCGGTCGCCGGCCACCGGCGTCGCCGTCTGTTCCGGGAAAAAACGCCCTCATGTACAGAGACAGCGAGAGCAGGAAAAAGACGGTCGCCAGCGAAGAGGTGCGGCCGCTCACGTAGGTGACTGCCTCCGTCATGACGGGATGGGCCGCGAACATCAACGCAACAAAGAGTGGAATATGTCGGGCCCCGGCTGATGCGACGCCTTTGCGTCTTATCCGGAGGACGCGAAGAATGCCGGAGGCGATGAAATAGAGAAGTATCGCATTGGCCAGGTGAAACAGAAAATTGGAGATGTGATAACCGAACGGGTCGAGCTTGTAGAAGTGGTAGTCAATCGCAAACGAGTACATCAGCAGGAACCTGCCGGGATACAGCCTGAAGAGTTCGCCGACATTGCCCAGGCTGCGCACCGCTGCGTTGCCGCCGGCCGCAAAATAGTCGTCGAAGTGAAAGGAGGTGCCGAACGAATTCAAATAGACAATCAGGCAGAGCAGCGAAACCAGCAGCACGTTCACGAGGTGTCTATTTCTGTTCGTCATATTTTCGGTTCGCGCGAGAACGCCGGCCGCTCCCGGAAGGTCGGCAGGCGCATTCTCTCATCCGTCATGGGCCGCCGCTTTGGTGAGGATGTGTTTCTTATTGATGTCGGGTGGAACACCGTGCGGGAACAACCATAACCTGCGTCAGAATTCGTTGTCACATTTAGACCTGAGGCGGTTAGGATTCTAGCATAGTGACATGAGGGTGTCAAACGCGCTCGCAGCTCCAGGCGATGAGGCATCATACTCGCATTCGCTTGTCAAAGATTCCCGATAATGACAACATTGATTATGTGCAGATTGCGGATATGTTGTATGCCTCAAGGGTAATAGGAGCAGATAATGGAAACAAAGAACAATTCCAGTTTGAACCACTCAAAGAATGACAAGACGGGCTTTGACCGGAGGAAATTCATCGCCTATTCGGCCGGCGCCGGCGTCGGCCTGATAGCGATTGCCTCAGGAGGAAGAAGCGTCGCCCGCATGCTCAAGTCGCCGCCCGCCCAGGGTGCCCAACCGCCTCTCGCGGCGGCAGGAAGCAGCCGCGTCGTTGTGATACGGAGCGAAAACCTCTTCCGGAAGAATCCGGCCGGCCCGGAGAAAACTGAAGTCGAGCGAATGCTGCAAGCGAGCATCAAAAACCTTTTCGATGCCAATGATTCCACTTCCGCCTTGCGGAAACTCTTCACGCCCGACGACGTCGTCGGGATAAAGGTCAACTGCATCGCCGGTCCGAATCTCTCAACTCATCCCCGCGTGGTGGCGGCCATAGTCTCGGAATTGGAAAAGATTCCCATTCCCAGAGAGAGAATAACTATCTGGGACCGAACGGGCAGAGAGCTGGAGAGCGCCGGATACGGCGTCAATATCGACGGACCCGGCGTGAGGTGTTACGGAACCGACGCCGTCGGGTACGAAGACAAGCCATCGTCGCGGGGAAGTTTCAACGGGCGTCTTAGCAAGATTCTCACTCGGCGGATCACGGCGCTTGTGAATGTGCCCATCCTGAAAAACCACGGCGGCGCGGGAGTCACGGTCGCGATGAAGAATCACTACGGTTCCTTCCACAATCCCGGCCGTCATCACGGGAATGGGTGCGACCCATACATCGCCGACCTCAATTCGCTGGATGAAATCAAGGCCAAGACGAAGCTCATCGTGTGCGATGCGACAAGGGCTACGTGCAACGGCGGGCCGGGCTACAAGCCTGCCTTCGTCTGGCCGTATTCCGGGCTGATCCTTTCGTGCGACCCCGTGGCGATGGACACAGTCGGCGCCAGGATTATCGACGAAAGACGAGCGGAAATCGGCCTCCCCACGCTTGTCGAAGCGGGAAGGCATCCGCGATGGCTTGCCTCCGCCGCCGAGAGAGGGCTCGGAAACACCGAGACGAACAAGATCGACCGGAGAACTCTGACCCTCCCGGCGTGATGAACTCGGCATAGCGGAGAGTCGCAGACCGGCTCTCGGTGGGAGAAGAACATACCAGTTCGATCCGAGGAGTCAGATAGTCAGAAGAAATATGGAGAGCTGTTACATTGTTTTTGTGAATGGTCGCAATCGTATTTGAGGGCATAGGTGTCATGACTCCGTAGGGGCGAACGGCCGTGCGCCCCTACAAGAGTCAACAAGAAAAGTCGAAAGGCTGTTACCCTCCCCAAGGCATATTGGAATACGTCTCACTGAGCTTATCGCGGAATTCCCTGAAAAACTTCTCGTGGCCCTTTTCCCAGCGGGCAAGCATCTTCAAGGCGTCACTCGGTGCTCCCTCGGTCTTCTCGGCCATTCTTTCGTAAAACTCGCTCAGGTCTTTCTCGATCAGCCACGCCGTGTTGAACACCGTCACGTCGGGGACCATTGACTCATGAATGCATTGCTCGAGGAATTCCGCCTTGGCGCGCTCGTCGAAATAGTTGGTCGGTTCCAGCGCGGCGCCTTTCGCACCTGACAGGTCGATATCGGCACCCCGCTCCAGACCTTCCAGAATCGTCGTGATGAACTCGATGTGGTGCTTCTCTTCTTCGATCAATCGCGTGAACGCGTCGACCGCGTCTCCGACCCCCATCCGGCGAAGCGAGGTCTCGAAGAAGCTCATCCCGGTCTTTTCCTGGTTGAGCGCATATTCGAAAATCTTGATCAGGTTCTGATTCTTGGCCATCTTCAATCCTCCACGTACCAGCCTATCGGATACCAAGCCCGCCTTGTCCTCCAACTATGTATCATCGGATGCGACATTGGCTAAGGCCTCCAGGCCCGTTCATCCCATTTCTACATATTGGAAGCGATTGACTATGGGAATAGCGTTCACTATAATGGCGGCAGTGTGAGCGATTTGTCAATGTTGCCCGGCCTGACTGTCATAAGCGGGAGGAGGCGTTAAGTGCCATTACCGTCCGAAAGATTCAAGGTGGCCGCAGTTCAAGCGGCGCCGTACCAGATGAACACCCAGGCCACCGTCGAAAAAGCGTGCAGACTCATTAAAGAGGCCTCGGCCAGCAATGTCAAATTGATTGTGTTCCCCGAATTGTTCGTCCCGGGCTATCCGAACGTGGTGCCGATGCGCTCGGGAGACGAGCCGAGCATTCCTCTCACGACCGAGGGGAAAAGCTGGCTGGACTACTGGGCCGATTTCACCAGAGCCGCCATACGGGTGCCGGGCGACGAAACCGACGCGCTGGGAATGGCGGCCGCAAAGGCGGGAGCCCATGTGGTCATCGGCGTGAATGAGCGCGACGAAGAGTTCGGACCCGGCACGGCCGTATTCAACACGCTCGTCCTTATCGGGCCCGATGGCAAATACATCGGACGGCACAGGAAGCTGGTTCCCACGTTTCACGAACAGCTCTACCACAGCCGCGGCGATGGGGGCGACCTGAGGGTGTTCGACACCGATATCGGAAAGCTCGGTATGACAATATGTTATGAACATCTCCAGCCATTGATGAAATTCTCGTATTTCGCGATGGGAGAGCAGATACATTGCGCCGCCTGGCCGGGATGTCCCGATGCGCCGCTGTCCATTCGCCATATCGTCGATACTGCCTCGCGTCAGTATGCCATAGAGGGCGGACTGTTTGTCGTCCTGGCCTCACAGGTCGCCTCGCCCGACCCGGATTCGGCCCGCCATCGCTGCGCCTCGGAGTGGCGCTACTTTGGCGGGAGCGGCATCATCAACCCACTGGGCCTGTATCTCGCGGGCCCTCTTTATGACGAGGAGGGCATACTGGTCGCCGAGATAGACCCCCAGGAAATCGGGCGGGCCAAGGCCATCGTCGATATCACCGGCATCAACTCCAGACCGGACGTCTTTTCCCTGAGTGTCCGGACAGCGGGAGCCCCCATCATCCAAAAGGTCGGCGCGGCACGAGAGCCCCGAGAGCCCCAGGAAGAGACCCCTCAATCCCCCCAGCCGGCGCGAGAGGGGAATCCTGCGGCACGAGATCGCGGGCGGCGGGGCAGGGGAGTCGCCGGCCGAAAAGGGCCAGCTCGACGTCGCCCCTGACCTCCAGGGCTTGACATCCCCCATAAACGGCCCAATGCTCTCCGACCTCCCGGGCGGCGCCGAGGCCGCGGGAGGCGTCGCGGCCAGTTGTTCTGAAGAGGATTCGACCTGTCACTTCGCCTCCACACCAGACACACTCCTACCTCCAATCCTGTGACAATCGCGCGACGGCCGAGGTGGGATTTCTCCAGGCGGCTGTTCCTACACAGCGCACTTTGGACGTCCGACGAACGAAAATTTACAAATTTCATTCTGCGCCTTAACATTCTATTTATCAATATATTATCCATATAACGTTAAGGTAATATCTTAACTTATTTTCCCAAATGTGCCAGTATCGATTGCGCGTCATGAACAGTGGGAGCATGGAGGAAAAAGCCTGTTGAACGAACGTTTGGTTGAGGGCTCTTCAGTGGTCTCGCTGCTGGAAAAGCAGACCCGGTGAACGATTAGATCTTCGGCGCGTCCTCGGTTGCCCGGGCGAACGCGATCCGGTTTCCGCCTGCCTTCTTGGCGTCATACATAGCCTTGTCGGCAATGTTGATGAAGTCTTCCAACCCGAGCGGGGGGCGGAACTCGGCGAGGCCGATGCTGAGGGTAAGCCGCTCCTTGAGGGATTGCGAGAGGGACTTCTGGAGGCGCTCGGCCACTTCGACGGCCTGGTCGGGCGTGGTCTCGGTGAGGATGATCGTGAACTCATCGCCGCCGTATCGGAAGGCATAGTCGACATGTTCGCGGGTGCAATCGGTTATGAGCGTGCCGACCTGCTCGAGGATGCGGTCTCCGGCCAGATGCCCCTTGGAGTCGTTCAGTTGCTTGAAATTATCCAGGTCCAGCAATAGCAGGCAAAGAGGGTGCTTCTGGCGGGTGGCGCGGGTCATCTCCTTTTCGAGCACGCGATAGAAGTGTCGCTGGTTGTAAAGAGATGTGAGGTTATCCTTTATCGAAAGCTCCTGCAGCTCGAGCTCGAGCTGTTTTTGTTCGGTGATATCCTTGAAAATGGCGATTATGCCGATTCTGTTGCCCTCCGCGTCCTGCAGGACCGAAGCCGACATGCTTGCGACTATCGTCCGATTGTCCTTAGGGGCAAGTTCGATCTCGTAGTTTTGGACCTTGCCCTGGACCAGGATGGTGCCTATGAGCTTGTCCGCGGCTTCCTTTCCCCCGGCGCAGAAGCCGGACAGCGAATGGCCCACTATCTCGTTCACCGGCTTTCCGAAGAGGTTCTCAGTCCATCGGTTACAGAACTGTATGCGTCGCTCGGTATCGAACGATATTATCGCGTCGACGGAGCTTTCAATCAGATTTTCGAGGTATTCCTTCGTCTCGCTGAGCTCGGTCAGCGTTTTCTCCTGTTCCTTGGTCGCCTCCCGGATTCTCTGTTCAAGAAACTGCTGGTAGTTCTTGTTCTCGATGATCAGCCTTTGTTTTTCCAGGGTGCGTTCGACGCTCAGCACGATGTGCTCGAGGTTGAACGGCTTGGCAATGTAGTCGTCGGCGCCGAGTTTCATGGCCCTGACGGCGCTGTCCACGTCGGTCCTGCCCGTGATCGCTATGATGCCGATAGTCGGATACTTCGTCTTCAGCACTTCGGTGAGGGTGAATCCGTCTATTCGGGGCATAAGGAGGTCGGTTATGACGATGTCGAAGGTCTGCTCACGGGCCATGGCGAGCGCGTTTTCAGCGTTTTCGGTCGTTTTGCAGGAGTACCCTTCGGCCTCGAGCTTGGCGGCCAAGACATCGAGCACCGTGGGATCATCATCGACAATCAGCAGTCTGTAATTGGGATCACTCGTCTCCTTCATATCCTCCCACCCTGTTAAAACCCTAAACCTTAATATTATACCTCATAAACCCCACCGAAGTCCAGTCCCTATAGAGCCTTGTCTTCATATTGGCGAAAAAAAACGCCGACGCCGGGAGGGTGGAGGCGGCAATGGTGGGCCCAATCAGGCCTCTTTCGCTCTTTTTCGTCGGATTGTATGCCGGATTCGAGGCCGATTCATGTTTACAACGGGGCGGTTCTCTGGTAGTATTATGGGCCGGAGGAAACAGAAATGACGACAATATACCTCATCCGTCACGGTCAGACCGATTGGAACAGGGACAAAATCTTCCGCGGCAGGGCCGACGTGCCTCTTAACGAGCGTGGGCGCGAGGAAGCCAGCGCGCTCTCGAGACACCTGGAGCACGTCCGCCCGCGCGCATGCTATTCGAGCCCGCTCAGCCGCGCGTTTGAGACCGCCGAGATAGCCTGCCGCCCGCACTCCCTCAAGGTGCAGTCCGACGAGGGCGTTATCGACATCGATTACGGCACGTGGCAGGGACTGCCCGACGCCGAGGTGAGCAAGCGGTTCGCCCCGTTGCGCCGACGCTGGCTCGAGACGCCCCATCGCGTCAAATTCCCCGGCGGCGAGAGCCTGGCGATGGTCAGGAAGCGTGCGCTCGACTCGCTGGAGCGCATCAGGTTCGAACACCCCGAGGGCATCGTGTTCGTGGTTGCGCATCGGGTGGTCACCAAGGTGATAATGTGCGCCGCCTTGGGGCTGGCCAACTCCGCCTTCTGGAAGATTCGGCAGGACAACTGCGCCTACAACATCATCGAGCTTTCCGAACAGGGCGCCGTCGTCGTCCTGATGAACGACACGTGCCACATGAGAGCCGCCGGCATCGCCCCGACGCTCGCCGACTTCTAGCCGCCCGCATCGTCGATTCATACGCGCGAACCAAGCGGAACGCCACAGAGTTCACCGAGAGCACAGAGACCTGGAAAGGAATAATCTCTCCGAGAACTCTGTGCCCTCTGTGGCTTTATCAATCCTCCCTGTGGTAAAATGCCGACATCGGGAAGAAACGTCCATGCCGGAAGCCCCAGCCGAAATAACGCGCCTCATCGAGCGGTTCGACCGCAACATCGAATCCTACCGCGCCCCCGGCTACAAGGAAGCCCAACTGCGCGCCGAGTTCATCAATCTATTCTTTGAGGCGCTCGGCTGGGACGTGCGCAACATCGAGGGCCGCGCCGAGGCATACAAGGACGTGATCCACGAGGACGCCATCAAGGTTGGCGCGCCCGACTACTGCTTCCGCATCGGGGGCACGCGCAAGTTCTTCGTCGAGACCAAGAAACCCGCGATTGACATCAAGGCCGACGGCAGGGGCAAGGACACGCCGGCCTATCAGCTTCGCCGCTACGCGTGGAGCGCAAAACTGCCGCTCTCCATCCTGACCGATTTCGAGGAGTTCGCCGTTTACGACTGTCGCATCCGCCCGAAGCAGTCCGACAAGGTCAGCACCGCCCGCATCTTCTACTGCACACATCGAGAGTACCCGGAAAAGTGGGAATACATCGCAGGCATCTTCTCGAAGGAGGCGGTGCTGCTAGGCTCGTTCGACAAATACGCCGAATCCACGCGAGGCAAGCGCGGCACCTCGCAGGTTGACGCCGAGTTTCTAAAAGAAATCGAGGGCTGGCGCGAGATGCTCGCGCGCAACATCGCGCTGCGCAATCCCAACCTTTCGGTGCGCGAGCTGAACTTCTCCGTCCAGCGCACAATCGACCGCATCATCTTCCTTCGCATGGCCGAAGACAGAGGCATCGAATCGTACGGGCAACTCCAGCAGCTCTTGAACGGAACCGAGGTGTACGCCCGGCTGCGCAACATATACGACGGCGCCGACAAGCGTTACAACTCGGGCCTGTTCCATTTCCAGAAGGAGAAAGGCCGCGACGAGCCGCCCGACGAACTGACGCCGACCTTGAAGATCGACGACAAGGCGCTCAAAGACATCTTCAAGCATCTCTACTATCCCGACAGCCCCTACGAGTTCTCCGTGCTCGGCGGCAACATCCTCGGCAATGTGTACGAGCAGTTCCTCGGCAAGGTGATCCGCCTCACACCCGGCCACCGCGCCCGCGTCGAAGAGAAGCCGGAGGTGAAAAAGGCCGGCGGCGTGTACTACACGCCCTCCTACATCGTTGACTATATCGTCAAGCACACCGTCGGCAAATTATGCGAGGGAAAGACCCCGAAAGAGGTCTCGAAGCTCAAAATCCTCGACCCCGCGTGCGGCTCGGGCTCGTTCCTCATCGGCGCGTACACCTACCTGCTCGACTGGCACCGCGACCTGTACGCGAAGGAACCCAAGAAACACGCCGACAAGGTGTACCAGGGCCCCGGCGGACTGTGGTACCTCAGCACGCGCGAGAAGAAGAGGATACTGCTCAACAACATCTATGGCGTCGATATCGACGGTCAGTCCGTCGAGGTCACCAAGCTAAATTTGTTGCTGAAACTGCTCGAGGGCGAGAACCAGGACACGCTCGAACGCCAGTTGAAGCTGTGGCGCGAGCGCGCACTGCCCGACCTCGCCTCGAACATCAAGTGCGGCAACTCGCTCATCGGCCCCGATTTTTATGATTTTCATCAGATGGACCTCTTCGACGAAGAGGAACGCTACCGCATCAACGTGTTCGACTGGAACGCCGCCTTTCCCGAAATCTTCAAGGGCAAAAACCCCGGCTTCGATGCCGTCGTAGGAAATCCGCCATACGTGCGGATTCAGACGATGAAGGAATGGGCTTCACAAGAGGCAGCATTCTACAAGGGCGCGTATGCAACCGCGGGTAAGGGAAATTATGACATCTATGTAGTGTTTGTCGAGAAAGGGCTTGCCTTGTTGCGGGAGAAAGGTTACTTAGGAGTCATAGTCTCAAGCAAATTCATGAAAGCGCAATATGGAGAACCGCTACGTGCACTAATAGCGAGTGGCAAGCATCTGGCCGAAGTTGTGCATTTTGAAAGCGAACAAGTCTTCGAGGGGCCGACAACTTACACTTGCCTACTATTCCTCAGCAAGAGTGAGCGACGATTTTATGATTATTCATGCATTCCCGACATACCTCTCTGGCGCAGCGGACACAGTTTTCCTCTTGCAAGACTGTCGGCTGAAAGCGTGGGTCATGGTCCATGGAACTTTTCGGTAGGTGAAGGAGCCTCAATCCTGAGGCGGCTGGAGAGTACACCAGTCAAGCTTAAGGATGTTTCGCGTCTTTTTGTAGGTTTGCAGACAGATGCCGATGATGTTTTCATTCTGGAACAAGTAGAATTAAGAGAAGATCGAGTAATTTGTTCTTCTAAAGCCACGGAAGAACAACACGAATTCGAGGATGTCCATTTAAAGAAACTCTTGAAGGGCTCCTTAAACATTCGCCGATATTATTTTTCCGACATTACGAAGCGACTCATTTTCCCTTATGAAACTGAGAATAATCGCTCAATACTTATCGACCAGACTGCGTACGCAAGAAGATTCCCTCTGACTTGGAGTTACCTCGTCCGTAACAGGGAAAGACTCGCTAGGCGAAGCAAAGGCAATTTGAAAAAATCGGAGTGGCATGGCTATGTTTACAAGAAGAATCATACGCTTTTCGGATATTCGAAGATCGTAGTGCCTTCAATTGGGACGGGTAGTTGCTTTGCGCTAGATTCAGAGGGGGAATTCTATTTTGTCGGTAGCGGCGGCGGTGGGGGTGGTGGTTACGGCATTATTCCGCATCCCGAACAAGAGTTTTCCCTCTACTATTTGCTCGGAGTTTTGAATTCGCGACTTCTCGATTATTTTCTGAAGAATACTAGCACGCCATACAGGGGCGGATACATTGCCCTGAATAAGCAGTACATCGAACAACTTCCTGTGCGTATAATCGACTTCTCCAACAGGCAGGAATTAGCCCGCCATGACAAGATGGTAAGCCTCGTCCAGACAATGCTCGAACTGCATAAGAAGCTTCATGGGGCGAGGACGCCGGATGAGAAGACGATGCTCCAGCGGCAGATCGACGCGACCGACCGGCAGATCGACAATATCGTGTACGAACTCTACGGGTTGACAGATGAGGAAATAGCTATAGTCGAAGAAGCAACGAAGAAGAGCTGAAAAGATTTCAGACCACGGGGAGCACGGGGAACCACGGGGGAACGACAGAAAGGATTTAAAGATAGTTTTTCCCCGTGACACCCCGTGTCCCCCGTGGTTGAAGAAGGTCTCTAAGATTGCAGCCTCAAATCGACAGCCTTATATATTAACTCCACGGCCTCACCGACGACGAAATCGCCATCGTCGAAGAAGCAACTCAAAAGAAATGAAGGACATTCCAAACCACGGAGAGCACGGAGATACACGGAGATAGAAAACCAGAAGAACTTCCGAACTTAATAAGAGTCTTTGACTTTCCTCCGTGCCCCTCCGTGTGCTCCGTGGTTGAAAAAATCTTTTGAGGTAATTACGTAATGGACCTGAAGGATTGCGATGAAGACCTGATAGAAAGAATCATCACTGCCGCCATCGCGGTTCATCGTTCGCTGGGCCCCGGCCTACTCGAATCGGTATATGAGCATGCACTCATGATCGAATTAGATAAAGCGGGGATTCCGGCACGTAATCAGGTGGAAATCGCGGCGCAGTATAGCGGTCAAGACCTCGGCCTCGGTTTTCGGGCCGATATTATCGTGGCTGATTCGCTGCTGTTGGAAATCAAATCCGTCAAGGAACTCACCGACCTGCATGTGGCACAACTGATTACGTACCTCAAACTGCTCGGCTTCAAGCGCGGCTACCTCCTGAATTTCAACAAAAAGCTCCTCAAAGACGGCATAAGACGCATTTCCATCTAGTTCCCCGTGACGTCCCGTGGTTGAAATAATCTTTGAGGTAACCCAGAAAGCTCTCAGAAAGATTTTTCCCTACCAGATCTCTGTGTTCTCGGTGTCCTCTGTGGCTTCATCAATCTTCGCCTTTGCGGTGAAGAATGTGTCAGCGGGCTACTTCTTGGCCGCCAGGATTTCGGTTTTCTTCAGGTGGTGGCGTTCGACGACAAGCGATATCGTGTTGCCCGATTGGTCGGCGGGGAAGAAGTAGAACCGGGGGCTGGTCTCGGTGTAGTTCTCCGACGTGTATCCCTCCAGCACCTCTCCGTCGTGAAACGTGAGCCTCATGTGGGTGCCGTGAATCTGTGTCTCGGGCGACACGATCTTCCTGCCTATCTGCCCGTCGAAGTCTCTGACGAAATAGACGGCCTTCAGGTCGGCGAATGCGACATATGTCTCGTCGGTCGAACCGGGCAGCGCATCTCTCGGGAGCAGGCTGAAACCGTCGCTCTCGATGTCCCAACTGGCCGGGGTCCCTTTCAGGATGCGCCCGTCGAGGTATCTGACCACGATTTGTTTGTACGGATGCGGGTTCTCGAACCGAAACGCGTATGACCCTATCTCGACCATATCCCTGTGGCTCAGCGGCGTCGGCTGGTTTATCTTTTGAAGATTCACTATGACGGAGTTCCTGCCGACGGGTTCGATGAATATTCGCACCTTTCCTCTATCGTTCCGGGCATACACCTCGCAGTGGGCGGCCGCGACTGATTTGTGAGGCAGAGTGACGCCCGCGTCCTTGGAGCTTCCGAACGTCAGAGAATCACGTCCCAGAGTCTTTCCCACATTGTGCAGGTTAATGGTCACCAGCCTCGACTTCTCGCGCGGCTTGCCCTTGAGATGCAGGAGGACAAGCTTTCCTTCCAGCGCGCTATCCGGTCGGAGTCTCAGCCACCAGTAACCCGCCGCGGCCGCAATCAGCGCCACCATAAAGATTATGAGACCGGGAACCACAAGTTTCCCAAGCCATGAGAACAGGCCCGAGATCGCCCGGCTGCCCGCCGACGGAGGCGCCACCTTGATGCGGACCTCGATCAGGCTCTTGGAAAAGCCCACTGCGCCTCTTGCGCCCGAGAGGTGAATGGCGCCTTCGAGTGTCATGGAATGGGCGGCCTGAAAGCTTTCGTCCGTCGCGACGGTGACCACGAGTTCCCGTATATTGTCCTGCTTCTCGACCTTTGCGGCAAGCGTCATGCCTTCGGGCAGCACGATGTCGGAGTCGGCCCTGAAGTCTTCACCGGCGGCAGCCTCGTTGGGCACAAGCAGAACGCTCTGCGTTTCCTGGAATACCCTGCGAGGGTCGATCGGCCCGAACTCGAGCCGCCCTTCCTGCATAACCTCAACATGCGGCTGGCGGATTGTCATCGTAATGGGAATCTCGGGAGGGTCGATAAAAAGCACCTGCCCGGGCAGCGGCTTGAGCTCGAGTGCGCCGACGATGGTTCCCTCGTGCAGGCTGTCCACCTTTATAATGAAGTCTCTGTTCCAGGCTTTGTTCGAGCAGTTGAGCGCGGGCGGCGAGACTTCGATAATCGTCTTCCATGACGGGTTTTCCCTGAATCGCGAGTTTGCGCCGGTTACGATGATGTTCTGCGAAAGGTTCCCACGGCCAGGGAAGAAAGCCAGCGATACGGTGGCGACCGCCTTGGGGCCGAGGAGCGTTCCGAGGTCTATGGAAACGGGCTCGACGAATACCTGTGAGAAGGCGAGCGGCGGCTTTCTTTTCGGAGCCCCGGGGAGGCCTCCGCCGACGTCGAACGATGAGCCTTTCACGGTCTTCATGAAGGATAAGACCTCGGGGTCGGGGTCATCGCCGAGCGAGAGATAGAAGAATGACGACGTGGGGCGTTCGAGCAGGCCGGGATACTTTTTCAGTATTTCATCGAACGTCATGGGATTGGCGACGCCCTCAGGGGGATTGTTCTTCCCGTCGGACATAAGCACCAAGGATCTCAGGTGGTCGGGGTATTTCTCCGCCAGCAGGCGCAACTCCTCCATCCCTTTGTCGAGCGCGCCTGTTATGTAAGTGTAGTACTGGTTGGGTTCAAGGCCTGCAAGCTCGCGCTCGATGAGCTTCATGTCCTCATCCGACGAAATCTTCTGCCGAATTCGCAGCTCCACTTTCTCGCCGAAACTGATCAGCACCACGTTGTCGCCCGGCTGCCCCTCGTGTACATATTCGAGTATGGCGTGCTTTACGTCGTGGAAGATGCTTTGCATGCTGGAAGAGGTATCGACGAGAAAGACGATGTCGTGGTTCTTTTCGGTGCGGTCGGACGCCATTGCGGGCCGGCCGGCGAAAACGGCGGGGAGGAAGAAGAAGACAATTGCAAGAGCGAAGAGCAAACGATACTGCCCGCCGAGCGTACCGACTACGGCATGATCGCCCCTCGCGGAGTGGCCACGGAAGTTTGTTAGGATGCGCCTTCGCGCCAAGATGGTCATTCCCAAACCTTGTGAGGCCCAGTATAGCACCTTCGCGAGTTCTTTTTCAAGGAAGCCGACCGGCGGGGATCTGATTACTCTGTTCCTCGACAGTGCTTCACATCGCGGGGGGATATATGATAGAATCTGCTCCGAAGCGCCTTGGCGCTGAGTCGTCCTCAAGCTGGATGCGCTATTCGGAGGTGTGTAATGGAGAAACCATGGCTCAAGCATTACGACTACTTTGTGCCCACAACGCTTCGGTACCCGAAGGTGCCGGTTCACTTCATGCTCGACATGGCGGCATCGAGGTTTAAAGATGCCCCTGCAACCGATTTCTACGGAGCCGAGCTGAGCTATCGAGAGCTCAGGGCACAGGTCAACAAGCTTGCCTCTGCGCTTGTCGGGATTGGAATCAAGAAGGGCGACCGTGTCGGCCTGATGCTGCCCAACTGTCCTCAAATCATCATCGCATACTACGCCGTACTGCGCATCGGGGCCATCGTGGTCAACGTGAATCCGCTTTACACCGAGCGTGAACTGGAGCACCAGGCAAATGACAGCGGAATGGAGACGATGTTCTGTCTCGATATGCACGTAGATAAGGTGAGGAAGATCAAGAAGGAGACCTCGATCAAGCGGACAGTGGTCACCCGCATAACCGATTTCATGATCCCGGAAGTGAGAGACGCCGCGGGCGCCTATGAGCTCATGGAGGCGGAACACGGATTTCTGAACTTGTTGAACAGCGCCGGCGACAGTCTTCCGCCCGTGGTGGAGATAGACGTTAGGGAGCCCGCCGTTCTTCAATACACCGGCGGCACGACGGGCCTGAGCAAGGGCGCCACGCTTTCGCACATGAATATCCTTGCCAATACGCTTCAGACGGCGATGTGGGCCAGGGACCTCATGCCGCGCGACCAGCAGATTTATCTCATTGTCATTCCAATCTTTCATTCATACGGGATGACGTGCGGCATGAACAGCGGCATCTTCAACGGAGTGAAGATGGTGCTCATCCCTCGTTTCGATATCGACCAAATGCTGAACGCGTTTGCCACTCATGATGTGACATACTTTCCCGGCGTGCCCACGCTGTTCACCGCCATACTGAACCATCCGAACGCGGCGGAGGCGGGGCTCGACCGCGTGGCGGTCTTTAACTCGGGCTCGGCTCCTCTTCCCATCGAGACGATAAACGGCATCACGGCTCTGGGCATCTCGATGACCGAAGGCTATGGCCTCAGCGAGGCCTCGCCCGTTACGCATTCCACGCCCTTTCTCGGCATCAGAAAACCCGGGAGCATAGGCATTCCTTTCCCCGACACCGACGCCAAGATCGTCGATCCCGAAGACTGGCAGAAAGAGCGTCCCGTCGGAAGTGACGGCGAGCTTATCATCAAAGGCCCGCAGGTTATGCTCGGCTACTGGAACAAGCCGGAGGAAACCGAGCAGACGCTGAAGGACGGGTGGCTGCTGACGGGCGACATCGCCCGCATGGACGAGGACGGCTATTTCTACATAGTGGACAGGAAGAAGGACTTGATAATCGCCGGTGGTTATAATATCTATCCCCGCGAAGTGGACGAGGTGCTGTTCTCTCATCCGAAAGTGCTCGAGGCCGTCACGGTGGGCGTCCCTCACGAATATCGGGGTGAGACCGTCAAGGCATTCATCGTTCTCCAGCCGGGCGAAAAAGCGACCGCGGATGAGATTACCGCTTTCTGCAAGGAGAATCTCGCCGCCTACAAGGTGCCCAAGATAATAGAATTCAGGGACGAGCTGCCGAAAACGGCGGTGGGCAAAATCCTCCGCAAGGAACTCAGGGCCGAAGAACTGGCGAAGGCGAAAAAGGGGAAATAGAACCTGACGCTTCTTCAAGTAAATCGGCGTTCTTTCTCGGCATTTTGCAGGGGCGGTTCTCGAACCGCCCCTACATCGTCGAAGAAACCCGCTGTAACATCTTTGCCGCTGCAGGCATTCGAGTAACAGGTGGTAAGCAAGGAAAGTAAGATGACGAAGGACAGACCCAATCGAGTGTCGGCCCTCTTGGCCGACCTCTATGAGCTGACGATGTCGGCGAGCTACTATAATGAGAAAATGTTTGCGCCGGCCACGTTCAGCCTGTTCATCCGAAACTTTCCGGAGAACTGGGGCTACTTCGTCGCCGCCGGGCTCGACGAGGTCCTCGATTATATCGAGCATTTTCATTTCATCGACACGGATATCGACTACCTGAAAACGACCGGCCTGTTCTCAAACGAATTCCTGGATTTCCTTGCCGACGTGAGGTTCACGGGCGATGTCTGGGCGATGAAGGAGGGCGAAGTCTTTTTTGCCGACGAGCCGATCCTGGAGGTGACCGCCCCGATAATCGAAGCGCAGCTCGTGGAGACCTACATAATTAACGCCATCCATCTCCAATCATTGATCTGCACGAAGGCGTCTCGATGTGTGACGGCCTCGAAGGGGAGGACGTTGGTGGACTTTTCGCTTCGACGCACCCATGGCATCGACGCGGGCATCAAGGTTGCGCGGTCGAGCCACATCGCCGGATTCGGCGCCACCAGCAACGTGCTGGCCGGGCGGCTGTACGGTGTCCCGATAAGCGGAACGATGGCGCACTCATACATCACGGCTTTCGAGGAGGAGATAGAATCGTTCCGGGCCTTTGCGCGCGCTCATCCCGACAATACGATTCTTCTCATCGACACGTACGACACGCTCTCCGGCGCGCGGAAGGCATGCGAGGTGGGACGCGAGATGAAGGAACGCGGCCAGAAACTCCGGGGCGTGAGGCTCGACAGCGGCGACATGGCCGACCTGAGCAAGAAGGTGCGCAAAATGCTCGACGAAGCCGGGCTGAATGACACGATGATATTCGCCAGCAGCGGATTCGACGAGTACAAAATCACCGATGTCCTTGCACGGAGGGCTCGGATAGACGGCTTCGGCGTCGGAACCAACATGGGTGTCTCCGAGGATGTGCCCAGCACCGACATGGCATATAAGATGGTGGAGTATGATGCGCGGCCGGTCCTGAAACTGAGCTTCGGCAAGGTTACTCTGCCGGCGGGAAAACAAGTCTATCGCGCCCTGGATCGCAACGGCCGATTCGCGCGGGACACGATCGCCCTGCGGGGTGAAACGGCGGTCCCGCAATCCTCTCCACTCTTGGCAAAGGTCCTGGAGAAGGGACGTCGCGTTTTCGGCGAGACTCTCGACGACGCCAGAAAACGGTGCGCCGCTTCGCTGAAGGGGCTGCCCGAGAAAGTCGCCCGCGTCACAGACCCCGAAAGATACACCGTCCGGGAAAGCAAAGAGCTGAAGAAGCTGACCAACGTCGTCCGGGGCCAGGTGCGGAAACAAATAAGAAACCGATAGCATTTTGGAAAATGAGGATTGAGAATCTATCCACTAATTAGCCCGCGATGATGCATTTGTTCCGCTCGCCGAAATCGTGCGCCGTGACCGAGTGGGGGAAGAATGAACGCAGCCACGAAAGGCAGGATAATGGTCGGCTGTTCGGGCTGGAGCTACCAGCACTGGAGGGGACTTTTCTACCCGCACGACTTGCCGCAGAAGAAGTGGTTCTCGTTCTATGCGGAAACCTTTGATACCGTCGAGATAAATAATACGTTTTACAACCTGCCTGCCGAGAAAACATTCCAAGGATGGGCCGAAAAAGCCGGTCCGGAATTCATTTACAGCGTCAAGGCCAACCGTTACATCACACACGTCAAGAGACTCAAAGGCGTCGAGGAAGCCCTGCCGCGATTCCTCGAGCGGGCCCGCCTGCTGGAGCGACATCTCGGCCCCATCTTGTATCAGCTTCCTCCCAACTGGCGATGCGACATTCCGCGGCTCGATGCTTTCCTGAGACAGCTCCCCGATGACCTGACACACGTGTTTGAGTTTCGGGACGAACGCTGGCTGAACGAGGACGTGTTCACATTGCTGAAAGATGGCGGCGTGAGCCTCTGTGTGCACGACATGGGCGGCTTGCAGGTGCCTCGGCTGGCGATGGGACGGGTTGCATACGTCCGCTTCCACGGGCACGCCGGCAAGTACGCGGGCAAATACCCCGAGCAATCGCTCCGGCCATGGGCTGAATGGCTGAAGAGCGAGGCTGGCAGGAAACGCGATATCTATGCATACTTTAACAACGATGAGTCCGCCCATGCGGTTCATGATGCGCTGACACTCCGCAGGAAGCTGCTGGATTCTGCAAGATTCAATCGACCGGGCAAACCCAATGCCTCGGCATTGTGCGCAAACAGCAGCCCATAAGAAGGAGAACGGCCATGTTCGGAAAACGAATCACCCTGTTCAGACTTTTCGGGTTCGCGGTCAGGATAGACATGAGCTGGATTATCATAGCTGCGCTTGTCACCTGGTCCCTCGCAGCCGGGTTCCCGCACTACTACAAAGGCCTTTCCACGCAGACCTATTGGCTGATGGGAGCAGTCGGCGCTCTGGGCCTCTTCGTCTCGATTGTTTTCCACGAGATGTGCCACTCGCTCGTGGCGCGAAGATACGGGCTGCCGATGAAGGGAATTACGCTCTTCATATTCGGAGGCGTGGCTGAAATGGATGACGAGCCTCCCAGCGCCAAGGCGGAGTTGATGATGGCGATTGCGGGGCCGGCGTCGAGCGTATTGCTCGCAGTAGGATTCGGCATAATCTACGTCTTTGGTAGACTGGCGGCGTGGCCATCTCCGGTTAGCGGCGTTCTCGGTTATCTGGGGCTGATCAATATAGTGCTGGCCGCCTTTAACCTCGTTCCCGCGTTTCCGCTCGATGGGGGCCGAGTGCTGAGGGCGCTGCTGTGGAGCTGGAAAGACAACGTCAAGTGGGCTACTCGCGTGGCGTCGCAGATAGGGTCGGGATTCGGGCTGGTGCTCATAATACTGGGAGTGTGGAACATATTGTTGGGAAATCTGGTCGGCGGCATATGGTGGTTCCTGATAGGGATGTTCGTGCGGGGCGCGGCCAACATGTCGTACCAGCAGCTTCTCACCCGTCAGGCTCTCGAGGGAGAACCCGTACACCGCTTCATGGAACAAAATCCCGTGACCGTTTCGTCTTCGATTTCCCTCGAAGATTTGATCGAGAACTATATCTACAAATTTCATTTCAAGATGTTCCCTGTCGTTGATAACGACAGGCTTGTCGGCTGCATCAGCACGCGCGAGGTGAAGGAAGTCCCCCGGGGCGAATGGCCGCAGCGCACGGTGGGCGACCTGCTCACACGATGTTCCGTCGATAACACAATTCGGCCCGATGCCGATTCCATGGAGGCGCTCTCGAAGATGCGTAAGACAGGGACGAGCCGGCTCGTCGTGGTCGATGGAGACCGGCTGGTCGGAATCATCTCGTTGAAGGACATGCTGAAATTCCTATCGCTGAAGGTTGAGCTCGAAGAGGGCGCGTGACATACCCTCGAGCCGCATCCGAACGCGGGCTCAGGTTGTCACAGAGATTCGCGCAATGCAGGTTCAGATTCTCACAAGGATTCCTGTAGGGGCGCACGGCCCTGCGCCCCTGCATTTACATCTACGAGTATCCAAAATGAAGAAATGTGATTTAATCATCGAAAATCCGTAGCTGCTACTCGGAGCAGCGATAGTCGTCATTCTGAGCGCAGCGAAGAATCTCGAAGAATGCGGTAGGTTTGGGCCAAAAATCAGATCCTTCACTTGGGCCTGCGGCCCTTCGTTCAGGATGACAAGAACGTGATGCATTTCATCCCCGCCATAGTAACTTGGAAGTTTGGAGAAACTCCATTTGAATAAACCGCTCAGGATTACGCCGGCGAAAATGGTTGCGCTCGGCGTGGGATTCTTTGGAACGAATTTTGTCTGGGCGTTCCACTCCTCTTCGATGCCGCTTTTTCTCAAAAGGTTCACGGACTCGAAGTTCGAAATATCGCTCGTTCTCAGCCTGGCCGGCGTGATGGGTTGCATCGTTCCCCCCGTTATCGGTTACTTCAGTGACCGCACCTTTACGCGGTTCGGCCGGCGAAAGCCTTACATTTTCTTAGGGATGCTGGGCGTGTTGTTCTGTGTGCTGAGCCTGCCGCGCATCGTAGCGTTCGGGATTGTGGCGGCCGTATCGGCGCTGATGTACCTCTCGCTTGCTTCCGCCGATTCGATGTACATGGCACTGCTTCCGGATATAACGCCGACCGAGCAGCGCAGCACCGCGAGCGGTGTCATGAACCTTTTCGGAAGCCTCGGTCTGATCTGCTACTTCGTTCTGGGCTCGTGGATATGGGATACCCACCAGATGGCGACGTTCAGCATGGTGGCTCTTCTTCCCTTCGGCCTGGTGCTTGCTGCAATACTCTTTCTCAGGGAGCCGAAACTTCCCGAGGAGAGGCCCGCGGCGGAGAGAAATCCGTTTGCGTATCTGAAAGGACTCGTGCAGGAGAGCAACGCGCTGAAGTTTTTCGTCGGACAGTCCTTCTGGTGGCTCGGTCTCTGGGTGATCTCCTCCTTTATCACCCTGTTCATGGTCGAAGACATCGGAGTATCCGAGGGAAATTCGATGCTTGTCCCGATGGCCTTCGCCGTTGTCGCGACGATCTTCGTTCTGCCGCTCGGCATGCTGGGAGACCGGGTCGGGCGCAAGGGGATATTAATGTTCATGGTCGCGCTCTGGGCGGTTATCGACATTCTCATGTATTTCTCCCGGGGTTTCACTTCCGCGCTGGTCGCGGTGGGAGCGGCGGGCATCCCCTATGCAGCAGTGATGGGCGTCGGATATGCCTACATGCTCGACCTCGTGCCCGAGGGACGCACGGCGGAATTCGTCGGATACAACTTCCTGAGTCAGATCGCGCCCCAGATTCTCGGCCCGCTCGTCGGGGGGAAACTGATCGATGCGATGGGGTATCGGTCCATCTTTCCCGCGGGGGCGGTATTCGCAATCATCGGCCTCGTCATCCTGAACTTTGTCCACCCCCGTCAAGAGACAAAAGCCGTTGCGGAAGTCGAGAAGCAACTTCCTCTATGAAGGCGTCGGGGGCTCTTGGGCGCGGGCGGGTTCGAGCCGGTCGCTCAAGGGGCGGACATCCACGCCTCGCCGCCGGGCCGGCGGAAGAGGTGGATGTTTTCTTCGGGGACAGAGAACGAGATGGCGCCGGACTCCTGTTTCAGGTCCGGACTCGACACGACCCTGGCTTCTCCTTCGGGTGTTCTCACGAGAATGACCGACCGATTTCCGAGCGGCTCGACCGCCAGTATCTCGCCCGAGAATTCGATGCCCCTCCCGTCGAATCCGACATCCTCCGGACGGAACCCGAACGCCGCCGCTTCCGGTGGCGCGGTGGCGGCCTTCCTGAACCGCTCCGGAATCGGAACGGACCGCCCGCTTTGAAAAACAAGGGTTCCCTCCTGCGGGCGGACGGTGAAGAAGTTCATTCGCGGACTTCCCACAAAACCCGCCACGAACTCGTTGGCAGGACTGCGATAAATCTCCGCGGGAGGGCCCGCCTGCTGTATTCGGCCTTCGTGCAGCACGGCGACGACGTCCGACATTGCCATCGCTTCGACCTGGTCGTGTGTGACATAGATGACCGTTGCGCCGATGCGCGAGAATAGCATCTTCAACTCCGTGCGCGTCCGCTCGCGCAGCAGCGCGTCGAGATTCGAGAGCGGTTCATCCATCAGGAACGCCTCGGGGTGTCGCACCAGCGCGCGCGCCAGCGCCACGCGTTGACGCTCGCCGCCGGACAGCGGGCCGGGCCGCTTCTCCAGGTGCTCGGTGATTTCGAGCAGGTCCGCCGTCTCTTTCACGAGGCGCTCGATCTCATCCTCGTTCATGTTTCTCAGCCTGAGAGGAGTGGCGATGTTCTTATAGACGGTCATGTGCGGATACAACGCGTAGCTTTGGAAGACCATCGAGACGTTGCGCCTGGCCGGAGGCAGTCGGGTGATGTCGCGTCCCCCGATGGCGACCGCTCCTTCGTCGGGAACTTCCAATCCCGCGATGATTCTGAGCAGCGTGGTCTTGCCGCATCCGCTGGGACCGAGAAGGGTGAAGAACGTCCCGTCGGGAACCTCGAATGAGACGTTCCTGAGCACCTGCTTTCGACGGCCGAAGGATTTTGAGATATTTCTTATTTCAATCAACGCCATCGGAATCTATTCCCGCCGCCCGCATCATTCCTTCACCGCTCCAGCGGTGAGGCCTGCCACGATCTTTCTCTGGAATATCAGGACCAACAGAATGACGGGGAGGCTGGTCACGACCACCGCCGCGGCCACCTGGCCCCACGGAATCTCGTATTTGCTCGCGCCGGATAGCATGGAGATGCCCACTGTGGCCACGCGGAGCGAATCCTTTGTGACGAGCGTCAGCGCGAACAGGAACTCGTTCCATGAAAATATGAAGGCGAGCAAACCGGCCGTCACCGCGACGGGCATCGAAAGGGGGATCACCACCCGAAAAAACGCTCCAAGGTAACTGAAGCCGTCCACGCGCGCCGCATCGACGAGGTCGCGCGGAAAACGCTCGAAGAAATTCTCCAGCACCCAGAACACGATGCTTATGTGAAACGCTGCGTGCACCAGGATGAGCCCGATATACGTGTTCGTGAGCCGCAGCGAGCCGAAGAAATCATAGATGGGCACGAGAAAGAGGATGGGCGGCAATATGCCGGGCAGCAGAAACGCGAGCATCAGCCACACGCGCCACCGCCTCCGCACCCAGGCGACCGAGTAAGCGGCGAGCGCCCCGGCCACGAGCGCGAGTGACGCCGATGCCGTCGCCACCAATAAGCTGTTGAAGATGTACCGTCCGAACGGGCGCCGCTCGAACATGCCGGTGTAGTTCTCGATGGTTGCGGCCTGCGGCAGGAGCGTCTGCGGCAGGCGCATGACTTCGCGTTGCGGTTTCAAAGACGTTGACAGTTCCCACGCGAACGGCGCCAGTGAAAACACGACGAGAGTCGCCAGGAGAACGTAGCCGAGAACCTTCGCGCCCCTGCCCATCAAAACCTCCTGCGCGACAGAAAGGAGACCGTCGTCGCGATGAAGACCACGATGATGAACATCGTCACCGACAACGCGGCCCCATAACCGACGTTCAAGAAGCGGAACGTCTCCTTCGTGATATACAACGAAATCATCTCGGTCTTGCTGCTCGGACCTCCGCCCGTCAGCACCCACACCAGGTCGAATATGCCGATTGTCTGAACGATTCGAAACAACAGCGCCGTGAGGATGTACGGAGTGAGCATTGGCAGGGTGATGAGGAAAAACCGGCGCACGCGGCCGGCGCCGTCGATAGCGGCCGCCTCGTACAGGTCCTGCGGTATGACCGCCAGTCCCGCCAAAAGAATGATACCTATAAACGGCGCCGTTTTCCAAGTGTCGGCGAAAACAATCGTCGCGAATGCCCAGCGGGGATTGCCGAGAAACGATATGGGAGCGTTGGCGATGCCCAGTCTCAGTATCAGGTCGTTCATCACGCCGTAGTCTTCATAGAAAATCCATCGCCACGCGAACCCCATGACCGCTGGAGGAAGCACCCACGGCACCAACAGCGACGCCCGAAAGAATCCGCGCCCGCGCACGGGGCTCGCGAGCAAGAGCGCCATGGCGAAGCCAAGCACGAATTCCAGCGAGACGGAGATGGCCGCAAACACGAATGTCCTTATCAGGCTGTCGGCAAACAGCTCGTCACCGAACAGTCGGGAATAGTGCTGGAGACCGAATGCGCCGTCGCGTCCGATGAACGAAGTGCGAACGGCGAGGAAGGCCGGGTACAGGAACACAAACGCGCACAGAATGATCGCCGGAAGCAGGATCGCCGATAAGAAATAGGCGTCGGGATGGATTTTTCTCAGACGGGAGCCGAGCGCCATGCTCCTCTGATTCCTTTACGCTATTGAGCCCTGCATTACGAATATCCCTATGAGCCAGATCGGCGCAGGCTTGTTCCCGCTTGGCTCTGCGCCGCGACGGCCGTCATTCTGAGCGTAGCGAAGAATCTCAAGAGACATCTCGTTTCCGTAGAAGAGATTCTTCGCTTCGCTCAGGATGACATGGTTTGGGACATTGTTTTGCCGATCTCAATAAGAGGTTCTCGACAAAATTTCCTCGATCTCTTCTGCGGCCTTGCCGGCGGCCTGCTCGGGCGTTTCCGTGCCGGTCAGCACGGCGCTCACGTGACGCTGGAGCGAATCGCTTATCTCCGGATACCGGGGATGAATGGGCCGGGGCTCGGCATGGAGAAGGACCTTGTAGAGTTCGGGGTAATGCGGGTTCAGCGACAACATCTCGGGGTCGTCGTACAGAGCCTTCAGCGAAGGCGCGCCCCCTTGCCTGCGCACGAATATCTTGAGCGATTCAGGACTGGCCGCATGCAACGCGAACTTCCACGCTTCCCCCTTGTGTTTGGAAAACTGTGATATTCCGAAACCCCAGCCGCCGAGCGTCGAGGATGACGACTTGCCCGGCGCGTGAACCATCGGAATAATGCCGACTTTGCCCCGAATCGCCGACCCCTCTTCCTGACACGCCTTCCAGGCATACGGCCAGTTGCGCATGAAGACGCTCTTGCCCGAGAGGAACGTCGCCAGCGTCTCGTTCTCCTCGTAGGTCCTCACCGCCTCGGGTACGATCTTCTCCTTGAAGACGGCGTCGCGCATCCATTGCAGGGCCTCGACCGACTCGGGACTATCCAGCACGCACTTTCCGTCGGCGTCGAGCACGTCGCCCCCGAACCCGCGCAGAATCTCCAAGAACGCGCACGTCAGCCCCTCGTACTGTTTCCCCTGGAAGACAAAGCCCCACAGCTCGGGCGGAGACTGGAGCCTCTTCGCCGCGGCCACGAGGTCGGCGAACGTTTTCGGCGGCTCGATGCCGGCGTCTTCGAGCAAATCCTTCCGATAGTAGAGCATCCCGCCGTCGGAGCGAATGGGGATACGCCAGATGTGACCGGCATACTTGCACCCCTCAATATCGCCGGGCAGGAATTTCTCCTGCATCATGGGCGGGAAGTGGTCGTCGAGAGGAACCAGCCAGCCGGCCGCCGCGAACTTCGGCACCCAGATGACGTCGAGGTAGATGAGGTCGTACGTGGTGTCTTTGGCCAGCAGGCTCGCCGAGTATTGGCTCTCGCGCGTATCGGTCGAGGCCGGGCCTTCGATGAGGTTCACTTTGATGAGCGGATTCCTCGCTTCAAAATTCGCTATCACCTCCGCCCACGCGCCGCTCTTGTCCTCGGCGTCGAGGAAGCTGATGGTGGTCTTATCCTCCTCCCGTCCTCCGCAGCCGGAGACAAGGAAGAGTAACACGACCGCGAGCGAAAGAATCGGAAAGGATTTTAGCAAAACGCGCATGAGCGCCTCCGATGGGTTGACGGCAGCGGGAACGGACTACTTTCGACATTGCGTGATGCACCACCGGGCTTTGCGCATAGATTAACAACCTCGGCGGGTGATGTCAAGACGAGCGGGAGGACGAACGAGGTTTCTTGGCGCGCCCCGTGGCGTTGTCCAGCCGGTCGATGATTGCCGCGCCGACCGAGTCGCCCCACACGTTCACGGTCGTTCGGCAGCGGTCGAGGAACCAGTCGATCGACAGCAGCATTCCTATTCCCTCGAGCGGCAGTCCGACCGACTTGAGCACGACCACCATCGTCACCAGCCCGGCTTCCGGAATTCCCGCCGCGCCTATTGCGGCCAGCGTGGCCGTCAAGAATATGATCACCTGCTGCGGGAAGGCGAGCGGCACGCCATAGGCCTGCGCGATGAAAATCGCCGCGACCGCCTCGTACAGGGCCGTGCCGTCCATGTTGATGGTCGCTCCGATCGGAAGCACGAACGATGCGGACCGGTTCGAAACCCCGTTCTTCTCCTTGACGCATTCCATGGTGAGCGGCAGGGTGGCGGAACTGGACGCCGTCGAGAAGGCGGTGGTCAGCGCGTTTCCCATGTTGAACGCGTACCGGCCCGGTCGTCGCCTGCCCACGAGCCACAACAGCGCCGGCAGCACGACGACGCCGTGAATGAGGAGCCCCGCGATGACGGTCAGCGCATACTTGAGGAGCTTCGCCAGTTCGCCCCAGAACAGCGGCCCGCCGCCCGCCTTGCCGAGGCGGTAGGCTATCAGCGCGAAGACACCTACCGGGGCGAAATACATGATGATATGCACCATCTTCATGACGGCCTCGTTCACGGTCTCGAAAAACGAGAGCACCGGCTTGCCCCGGTCGCCCAGCGTCGTGAGCACTCCGCCGAAGAACAGCGAAAATACTATCAGCGGCAGCACCTCGGTTTTGATTGCCGCGTCGAATATGTTCTCGGGAACCATCCCCAGAATAACGGATGTGAGGGACAGTTCCTTGCTCAGAACCTCCTTGGGAGCTTCGATTCCGGCGATGTTGATGCCGCCGCCCGGCCGCACGATATTGACGAGGATAATGCCGACGACGACCGAAATCGCGGTGGTGGACATGAAGTAAATCAGCGTGCGGAGACCGGTGTTGCCAATCTTTCGTACGTCGCCCAGGTTGCTGATGCCTGCGATCATCGAGGCCACGATGAGCGGAACGATCATCGTCTTCAGCGCGTTGAGAAAAAGGTCGCCCAGCCACTTCACCGTCACCATGCGCTCGCCGAAGAACCATCCGCACAGACCCCCTGCGACTATGCCGATAAGTATGCCCACGAGAATCACGTTGCTTGCACGCCGATTGAACTCGGACATAAGTGGAATGCCTCCTCCCATCTGTTTGATATTCGGCGATTGACCCTGCTGAAACGCACGTGGCCGTGCATTCGCGCAAATTATTGCGAAGAGGGTACCAATTTTTACCGGCCAAGTCAACCCGCGCAAAGTCTAAGCGGAGGGTCGGAAGAGAAGAAGAAACAGGCTCCCCACGTTCAGTAATGAGGCGGCGACGCACGCCCAGGGGATGCCGAGAACCGGGATGAGGAGGGCGGTCGTGAGCATCGCTCCGAGGCAGGAGCCGAGCAGGTCTACTCCGTAGGTGTAACCGGCGGAACGAGCCACGCCGGGCGCCTCCGCGAGCCACAGCGCGTTGGCCAGCGGAAACTGCAAGCCGCCGACGAATCCCGCGAGGAAAGCCAGCAGCGGAAATGCCGCTTGTGCCTGAAGCGCGAACGCGCGCGCCGTCGGGTCGGCCTCGCCCGCCCGCGAGAAGATGACGAGCGCTCCCAGCAGCAGCATCGGATACGCACACACCGCCGCCTGAATCAGGACGAACGCGCGCCGGCCGGCGCCGCCCTTCTCGATGAATCGGCCGATGGCGGCGGCTCCGACCGTCAGCCCCATCATGAACGCCGTGATGATTATCGCCACCTTGTAGTACACGTACCCGTGTATCGCCTGGAACCCCAACAGAGTGACGACCTCGATGGTTATCTCGGCGAAGCCGGTCGTGCCGACGGCGACGAGAATGGATTTCGGCCCCCAGGCCAGCGGGAACAGTCGCTGTGTCAATATGGCGGCGAGGAACACCGCAGCTATGGCCGTCACGAGCCAGGACGGGCGCACTCGCGAAAAGGCGGCGAGAATCCTGCCGGAAGTGTCCTCGAACTGCTTGCTCCACAGGACCGCGTGGTAGTAGTAGCACACGGGGGCGAGGTCGGTGTTGACGCGTGCCACGGCGGTCGCCAGCGCCTCGTCGAGCCGCTCCTTGCGTTCCTCCGACAACCGGAAAGGCAGATAGTATTCCCTCATGAAGAGCAGCCGGTTCGTTATCCCTCGCTCCTTGAGACGCTTGAGCAGAGTGGCGCTGTCGAGCGTCAGGATTCCCGGCTTGTTACATGCCAGAAAGATGTTCGTCTCGCCGGGAACCACCTTCACGTCGGGGAACACTTCGCGGAGCGTCTTGTCCAGGCATCCCAGAAACTGGCTCAACTCGGGCGAGATGTAGTTCTCGGCGGAATTCACCCGAAACGACAGGATTCCATCGGCAGCCAGCCTGCTCTTGCATTCGCGGAAAAACTCGAGCGTGTAGAATCGGTTTATCAGCGCGGTGTACGGGTCGGGCAGGTTTACGATGATGACGTCATAGGTTTCGCCGCTCTGTTTGACAAACAGCCGGCCGTCGACGGTGTGCACGCTCACTCTCGGGTCGTCGAGCGCGTCGGTGATGTCGGGCGGGAAAAACCGTCTGACCAACTGGATAACAAGAGGGTCGAGCTCGAGATAGTCAACGTGTTCGACCGGATGCTTGAGCACTTCGTTCAGCGAGCCGCTCACGCCGCCCCCGATGAGAAGCACTCTCTTGGGAGACGGATGCTCGAGAAGGGCGAAGTGAACCGCCTCCTCGGCCGAAAATCTGTCCGGGTGAGAAAACATCAGCAGTCCGTTTTCGTAGAGCGACTTCTGTTCCTCCTCCTCGACGAATGTGATGTTTCCATAAATCGAATCTTCCGAGTACGTCACGTGCCGCTCTCCCCACACCCACCCCAGCGTGAGCGTGCGAAGCCGGTCGGCTCCTCCGAAAAAGGCCGCAGCCGCCACCGCGACTGTCAGTACAGAGACCACTATCGCGGCGGGTCGCAACCGCCTGTCCATCGCGAGCATCGCCCCAGATGCCGCCAGGTTGAGAACGAGCAGCGTGCACGCGATCTCGGAGGGGTCGAGTGTCCACACAAGAACCCATGCGAAAGCGATTCCCCCAATGGCCGCGCCGAGCGCCTCGTATATGTACACCGACCCTATCGAGACGGCCGCCTCCTCCTCGGTGCTCCACACGTGACAGAAGAGGGCGAACAAGAACCCGAGCAGAAAGCACAGGGGCGCCAGCACGAGGAAGGAGGAGACGATGATGGGGAAGTAGCCGACGATTTCGCCGGTGGAGGCGCGTCGGAGAAACAGGGGGATCGCCCTCACGCACATCAGGGAGCCGACGCTCGCCAGCCCGAGCAGCGCCTGGAGGATAGCAAGCGCCGAGAGGCGGCCGAATATCTTGACCCTGGGCACGAGCAGCCCCGCCAGAAGGCTTCCGAGTCCCACCCAGAACAGCCAGCCGCCGAGCAGGATGCCGAGCGAGAGCTCGTTGCCGTAGAAGACGACGATGAGCTCACGCATGAGCAGCACCTGGCCCACCATCGAGGTGAATCCGAGCGCAGCGAACAAATGGAGGGGCTTCTTCATCTCTCGCAGGCTCATTCTGTGACCGATTGACCGACTCGTCTCAACGTCAGTGAAGGAGAGCGATGCCGGCAACGACCAGTATCGTCCCAAACAGCTTCTGGACTGTCAAGCTTTCGCCCAGCAATAGGACCGCCATAATGAACGCGATGAGCGGGAAACCGCCGACGATTGGCACCACCCGGCTTGCCTCCGCATATTTGAGGGCCTTGTAGTACGTCCACTGGCCCAGCAGGCCCGAAAACAGGCCCGAAAGAATGATGAAGAACCACGACCTCGCGTCCACTCCCTGCCATGCGCGTTCGCGTAAGGATATGGCGACGGCCGCTCCCGCCACGAGCGATATCGCAAAGCTGCGCGCCGCCACTCCCGCCATCGGCTGCAACTTGCTCAGCGCGAGCTTGTCGAAAATGGATGCGCTGCCCCAGAAGAGTGTGGTCAACAGCGCGAACAGAAAAGCTTGATATGGCATATCATCGTTCTCCCCTTCGCTCCACGAATTTCAACTAACAGCCTTGTGGTCCAATGAGTGGCTCGCTCCTGAGCCGCACACAGGTCTCATCGCCAGACAAACCATATGAAAAGGTACGCGGTGAAGGTGGCCACCAGTGTAAACGGCACTCCGATTCTCGCAAACTCGCGCAGGCTCACATGGTGGCCGCGTCTGGAAAGGATGCCGACGCCGACGATGTTGGCGGAAGCTCCGATGGGCGTGATGTTGCCGCCGAGGCTGGCGCCGATGAGCAGGCCGAACATGAGCAGCGCCTGGGAGACGCCCATGTCGGCGGCCAGGCTCTGCGCAACGGGCAGCATCGCGAGCAGATAGGGCACGTTATCGACGAACGCAGAGAAGAGGACGGAGATCCAGACGATGAGCGAATAGGCCACAAAGACATTGTCACCCGACATTTTCTCAAACACGATTGTGATGTCGCCTATCCAGCCGACGCGGGTGAGCGCTCCCACCACGACGAATACTCCCATCAGAAAAAACGTGGTCTGCCAGTCGAGGGAGGTGAACAGCCTTATCACGTTTCCCTTCTGCGCCGCCGCGTACCACACGAACCCTGCAACGCCGAAGACCATGCAGATGATGCCCGCCATGTACCCGAATCCCGGGTCGGCGAGGGACGAAAGCGCGAGGAGCACGATCATACCCACGAGCATGAGCGGAGGCGTCCACGTCTTCACCCTCTGTGTTCGCTCGATCTGAATCGATTGTTTCATGCTGCGGAAGATGAAGTAGAGCGCCGCGAACGAGGCGATGGCGCCCAATTGCACACCGAAGAAGATGCTCGGCTTTCCCATGTAGAAGAAGAAGTCGTTGAAACTCATCTTCGCGAAACCGGCCAGGAGCATGCTCGGAGGGTCGCCTATCAGCGTGGCCGCGCCTTGCAGATTGGAGCTTATCGAGAGCCCGATTATCATCGGAACGGGGGAGATGTGCAGCCGGTCGGTTATGGCAAGCGCGACGGGCGCAACAATCAGGACGGTCGCTACGTTTTCCACAAAGGCGGAGATGAACGACGTGAGGGCGCATATTGCGATGACCGCCCACACGGCGCTCCGAGTTCTCTGCACGACCAGCTCGGCCAGGTAAGCGGGCGTGTTCGACGCCATGAACAGCTCGGCCACGACCAGCGTTCCCCAGAAGATGCCCATCACGTTCCAGTTGATCAGCGTGAACGCCTCGAGCGGGCCGACCACGCCCAACACGATCAGCGCGAGGGCGCCGAGGACGGCCGAGTGCATCCTGCGTCGGGGAATGAATACCAGCGCGAAGTAAGTGCCGATGAAGATTATGAGAGCTGCGTATCTGTCAAATTGCAACGTCTGGGGTCTCCGGAAGCCGTCACACGAATGCGTTACGAACTGTTCGCGTGCCTCACATCTTGCCGCCCGATCCCATCTGAATGATTATCGAAATGATGCCCCGGCGCACCATCATCACGCCTATGGCCGCGAGCAAGAGACTGACCACCTTGGCCATTCCCTTTGCGCCGTTCTCACCCATGAACCCCAGAATC
Organism: uncultured bacterium; assembly: GCA_964607485.1. Classification (GTDB taxonomy): domain Bacteria; phylum Abyssobacteria; class SURF-5; order SURF-5; family SURF-5; genus CAZSKP01. Next base: position 102,030 of record CAZSKP010000015.1, read on the forward strand.
TTGTTGGCATTGAGCAGCGCAACGGCGACGATTCCGAGGTTTATCAGGAGGCTCGCCATCGTGGGCCACACGCCGTAGAGGTCGAGCATCATGATGAGCACGGTCAGCACGGCGGGCCCGATTATGAGCGGCGTCCCTATCGGCACAACGCCTATTTCGGAGGAGGATTCCCTCTGGGGTTTGCCGCTCCAGACGAGATCGACAATCGCCAGAAAGAAAAGCAGCGCGCCCCCGGCGATCTGAAAGTCGGCCACGGTTATCCCCAACAGCTTGAACACCGTCTTGCCGACAAGGAGAAACGCTATGGATATTACGAAGGCGGTCACGATGGACTGCATGGCGATTCTGCGTTTTTGCTCTGCGGGAATTCCGCTGGTCAGGCCCGTGTACAGAGGAATGATCCCGATGATGTCGATAGCGACGAAGAGCGGGATGAACGTGTGGATATAGGGGGCCATGAGTTTGAAGTATTCGTGCCAAAAGGTGTTCATCAGAGTGTTGGAGTGTGGAATCAGGCTCACGGCCTGATACGGGACAATGCGCCAGAGCAGATTCAGGCGGAATTATAGAGTATAAGCGGAGGCATGTCAATCGAGTGCAGTATCCGAGCGACAGGAGATGCCTTTTCCAAACTTTTCATCGAAGAAATGAGAAGCCCATGCGGGGATAAGAATGCTTGACAGAAGGCCGCTTTCTTTGGTACTATAACCCATGGGAAATTTGCGGTGATGGAGTTCACCCAATAACCGCCCATCCGGGCTGATAACTCCTACCAAAGCTCTTGCTCTGGCGGGAGTTGGTTTGGATGGTTCATGCAGCTCCTTCCAGAGGTGAAAATGGAAGGAGTTTTTGTTATGGACCACCGGGCTCATGAGTCACCCCCTTTTGCTCCCGGCGCTGAACCCACGGCCAGGCCCAAACAGGCTGAGATAATCAAGAGCAACAACGTCTTCGTTCCCGACGACCTGGCGACGTTGCTGCGTCAGGCGCTTGAACGCGTTTCCGGTCTTGGGCCAGAGTTTTCCTCGGAATCCGGGAGGCTTCGCGACCTATCTGATCGCCTTGGCGAAGGCCGGTTTCACCTGGCGGTTCTCGGCCAGTTCAAACGCGGAAAGAGCACACTGCTGAATGCGCTCCTCGGCGAGCCCATCTTGCCGACCTCCGTCATTCCGCTCACAGCCATTCCCACATTTGTCCGCGTGGGCGAGAAGCTGAGAGTCAGAGTCCTGTACGAGAACGACAATGCCGCCGATGAATTCGCCCCGCATACAGGGGAAGAGGCGGCGAAGATTTTGTCGCGGTTTGTGACCGAGGCGGGCAACCCGAAGAACACGCTTGGCGTTTCCAGTGTCGAGCTGTTTCATCCGGCCGGTATCCTCCGGAAGGGCGTGGTCCTGATCGACACCCCCGGCATAGGCTCCACGTTCCGGCACAACACGGAGGCCACCCTCAATTTTCTGCCACAGTGCGATGCCGCACTGTTCCTTGTTTCTGCCGACCCTCCCGTGACTGAGGTGGAAACTGAGTTCCTCAGTCAGGTCCGCTCGAAGGTGACTCGTCTGTTTTTTATCCTCAATAAAGTGGACTATCTGGATGGGGACGAACTCGACGCAGCTCTGCAGTTTTTCAAGAAGATTCTGAAGGAGCGGGCTGGCATCGAGGAAGAGACCCCCATCTTCTGCGTATCCGCAAGAGTGGGGCTGAACGCGCGGGCGGCAAATGACCCTGCGACATGGGCAAAAAGCGGCCTGATGGAGGTCGAAAAACATTTGGTTGACTTTCTTGCCCAAGAAAAAGCCGCGGTGTTGAGGAATGCGGTCTCAAGAAAGGCGTGCGATGTTGTAGAAAACGTTCTCATGAGGCTGCGCCTGGTCATCCGCTCATGGCAAATGCCTTTGGAAGACCTTCAGCAACGACTGGAGGTCTTCGGGCGGAGGCTCGCAGAGATAGCCCGTGAAAGGATGATTGCGGATGATGTTCTGAAAGGCGACCGCAGACGTATGCACGAATTCCTGCAGGAGCAGTCCGAGGAGCTTCGCAGAGAAGCAAGGGTTTACCTTGAAGGTGTCATCAAAGAGGCTTCGGCTGTGGCTGGTGAGGGTGAGGTCGTTTCGGAGACCCTGCAAGCGCGCATGGCAGGTGTCATCCCCGACTTCTTCGAGCATCAGTTGGGCGTGACATCGGAATTGTTTGAGAAGAAGGCGGCGGAGGTTCTCGGTGTCCATCAACAAAGGGCGGACTCCTTGATCGAGTCTGTCCGAAAGGCCGCTGCCGACTTATTCGATGTTCCCTATCATGCGCCCGAGAGCACAGGAGCTTTTAAGATGTACCGCGAGCCTCATTGGGTCACGCACAAGTGGTCTTCGACGATAAACCCGATCCCTCCAGGCGCAATCGACAGGCTCTTGCCCTCGCGCGTTCGAAAGGCAAGAGTCATGAAACGGCTGCTAGATGAGATTCATGTGCTGGTAGTGAGCAACGTTGAGAACTTGCGATGGGCCACCTATCAGAGTATCGAGCAAACATTCCTTCGCTTTGGCTCCGCCCTCGACGAGCGGCTTGCTGACACGATATCGGCCACACACGGGGCCATTCAGGCGGCGCTTGAAAAACGCAAAGCGCATTCGCAGTTTATTGCCGGCGAAAGTTCGAGATTGCAGTCATTTGTTGACGGTCTGACAAAGATAAAGGAACGCATTGAGAGATAATGCCTGGAATGGCCGCTCTTGTCGAGCGCTTGATGCGGCGGGATTCCGGTTTTCCAAGTAATACTCCACCGTCCGGCGGGTTTATGATCGACCTGCCCGTCACCAAAGAACTCCTTTTTCAAGGAGACCCCTGTGTGCCCGAGGCGTTCTCGGAATTGTGCCGGTAGGCAATGACCCGCACTTTTTCCACGGTCACCAATCCCTCGCCAATCATTTTGTCGAGCTGCGGCAGCAATGCTTCAATCTTGTCCTCGGCATCGACGATCTCGACGACCACGGGGAGGTCCTCGGAAAGCCGCAACACCTTCGAGGTGTGAATCCGGCTGTTGGCCCCGAAACCCAGAAAGCCCCGAAGCACTGTCGCTCCGGCCAATCCTCGTTCGCGGGCCTCTTCCACGATGACCTCATAGAGCGGCCTGCCGCCGGCCTTATCGCTCTCCCCGATGAAAACACGCAACAGAACCGCTTCCGATGGAAGCTTCATCTGTCATCCCTCCTTTAAGCCATCCGGCCGAGTGCCATCCCCGCAAACAGCGCGACGAACCCGAGCCCGTTCTGCATTGCGACGTTGGCCGCCGCGTACATCCACTCGGCTGACCGGACGAGTTCTCCGGTCTCGAGCATAAACGCCGAAAACGTCGTGAAAGCGCCAAGAAAGCCGACCAGCACGAGTGTGCGCACCTCGCCCGAAACCGGCCACCGGCTTTCGAACAGCGCCCAGAGCACCCCCGCCATGAAGCATCCCGTCAGGTTGACCCCCACCGTTCCCCATGGGAAGGACGCGCCAAAGATCCTATGGACGAATCCGGCCAGTCCGTAACGGGTCAACGTCCCCACAGCGCCGGCGAAGGCCAGCCATGCAAGTTTCTGGATCATGATAGAATCCCCCTTTCTTGAATCCCACCGGGCCGTGCCACAGGCACAAAAAACCCCGCTTTGCAAGCGGGTTCAAGGCCGCCTGGCGACGACCCCACCGCTACCAAAGCCTGCGCGGCAGGAGTCATCAGCCCGACCCGGGCGGTTGGCAGGGGGACTCCATCCCCTATTTGAAAACAATTATACCGGCAATCCTCGCTGAGGTCAAGCGGATTCTCAGAGCTCGGAACGCTATTCTCCTCTCCTCAGCGCTCTTCCGGGGAAGACTCCCTTGAATTCGCCGTGTTCCATTACAATCTGTCCGTTGACGATCACGTATTCGATTCCCGACGGCGACTTGCAGGGGTTCGCAAGCGAGGCCCCGGGGTCAAGGTTATCGGGGTCGAAGATCGTGATGTCGGCATAGGCCCCCTTGTTGATAATGCCCCGCCCGCGCAGCCCGAACTTCTTGGCGGGAAGCGAGGTTATCTTCTCTATCGCGGCGGGAAGCGGGAGGATGTGATTCTTGTAGACGAATTCGCTGAGGTATTGCGGAAACGCGCCGAACGTTCGCGGATGAATTATTGAATTTTTGAAGTAGAGCGGGATGCGCGTGGGAAAGGCATCGGAGGACACCATTGCGCCCGGCTGCTTGATCGCGGCCCTCTCGTTGCTCTTGCTTATGCAGTCATAATAGACGAACCTGTTCAGCCCTTCGGCCAGTGTGATGTCGAGAATGACCGATATGGGGTCGCGACCCTCCAGCTTTGCCGCGCTGTAAAGGTCCATACCTTGCAGTGGCTGATAACGCGGCGTCTTTAGGTACGGGAACGTGACGCCGTGGTAGGAATACGGGCTGGGAAACAGCTTTCTCACATAGTCTTCTATTTCTGCGCGAGCGGTGGGCGTTCTTGCGTGTTTCTTGAATTTTCGGTCGTCCGAGGCCAGCCGGGGCGGCATGAGCACCCTCAACGGGGCGCAGCCGACGGTGTACGGAAAGCAGTCGATATGTACGTTTATCCCCCCAAGCCGCATCTTGCCGATGAGTTCCAGCGCCTGCTTCTGTTTGGGCCAGTTGATGCGGTCGAGCGTCTTGAAGTGAGATATCTGAAGCGACACCCCGCTCTTGTTGGCCACCGCTATTGCCTCGGACAAGGTGTCCAGAATTTTGTCTCCCTCGTCGCGGAGGTGCACCGACAGGACGCCGTCCCTTTTCGCCGCCACCATGGAGAGTTCGGCCAGTGTTTCCAGAAACGGGGTCGCCTCGAGCGGCCGCGCCGAGATTCCTGTCGATAATCCGAATGCACCCTCTTCCAGCGACTTGGCGAGGAGGCGCTTCATTTTCTTGAGGTCGGCACGCTCGGGAGACGAAGCTCCCCCTCCGGCGGCCTTTCCGCCGAGCGAGTCGTGACCTATGAGGCTCCCGAAATTGATGGCTATCCCGCATTTTTCGAGAGCATCCAGAAACCGGTCGAATGATTTCCACGCAAATTCGGCTTCTTTGCCGGGGATGTAAAACGCGTGCGACTCGTTCCAGGGGTAGGCCGAACTGCCGCAGTTTCCGCCGATTTCGGTCGTAACTCCCTGCATTACCTTGTTTTTCATGGCGGGGTCGAGAAGGAAGAAATGGTCCGCATGCGAATGGACATCAATGAAGCCCGGAGCGACGCAGAGGCCGTTCGCGTCGATCACTCTTTTCCCTTGAAGACGAGCCCGACCAATACAAACAGAATCGATTTTGTCTCCACGTATCCCGACTGCTCCCCTGTAAAGAGAGGGCGACATCCCATCCACGATCCATCCGTTCTCAATCACCATATCCGGCTTCATTCCTTCACCTCCCGGGAAAATTGACCCTCATCACATGTTCCAACACCGAACAGACCTCCTGCCTTCACTAATGAAGTCGTTTGCGGGGCCGAATTTCTTCCCTTCCGGCGCGGACTGTGTTAGCCTGAGAAGGCACTGGGGGCAAAAAAGCCGGTCGGACGGGGGATAATCGGTTAGGGAATAGTGTTTTTTGAAGGGGCCTTTTGAGGGCAGGATGGTTGCCGGACAGCGGGGAACCGTGCAGGTGTTCGTAAGGGCAGGCCGCTGTGCCTGCTCTGCGAGTTTCCTATATCCACATCTTGTGTTTCACGCTAAAGTTTTCGCTATATCTGCCGAAAATTATAGTAGCGTACAGGGAGGCAGCTTCGGGCAGTCGAACAATATGGAGGCAAAATGATCGACCTCGCAAGTATGATAGGCAATATCCCCCAGGGCCTTGGACCTTTCCAAAACTCGCTGGCGAATCTGGCGCCGTTGGCCGAACATCAGGCTGCCCAGGCTCCAGCCGATTCGGTAGAGCTGAGCTCGTCCCTCAAGGATGGTCAGAGCTTCACCGTAGAGATACTTATGGTTCAGGTGAGCATGCAGGTCTCTTCCCGGGTAGGGGCAACCGACTCGGTCCAGCAGGCATACTCCTCCCCGCTCGACCTGTCCCCCGATGCCACGGCGAACCGAATATTTCAGTTCTCGATGGGAATGTTTGGCATATATCAGGCGCAGCACCCCGACGAGCCTTCCGACGTCGCGCTCGCCAACTTCGAGGAACTGGTGCGCGGCGCCATAGACGAAGGCTTCGACGATGCGCTCCAGATACTCGACAAGTTGGGAAAACTCGATGAGGCGACGAACGAGTTCGTGAACAATACCCGCTCGATTCTCGGAAGACTTCTCGACGCATTCTTCAGCCCTGAAGAAGGCGACTTATCCGGGGACTCTCCGTCGTCGGATAATCCCGCCGGGGTCTCCGAGGCGTTTTTCCAGCTCGAATATCAGTATTTTTCTCTCCAGGCATCATCCATCCAGAAGGGAACGGACGGGCTTTCCACGCATCAGTCCGAAGCTTCTGTAAACGTGCAGGCCGAGACACTCAGCATTTCGGCAGCCTACCGGCAGGGAGTGCAAGAGCCGGTCCTCCAGATCGTCGCATAGGGACAGTGCCGACGCTTCAGACGCGAGCCCGTTTTTTCCGCGTTCGCTCGATGCCCAAATTTGTACGCGGTCCCGGCCCGATGGCGCTGTCACCGGAGCCCTGTTGATCTTCCAAAGATATATCTCTATTGCTCCCGCTTCAGCGTTCTCAAATCCTCCCGAGCGGGCCTGATTTCGTAAGTCGTTTGTTTTCAAATTATTATCACAACACGAAGGCGCCGGCTTTCCAGACACGACGGTGCTCTCTCCGCGCACACCCGCTTCCTTACCGGGCCGCAGGCGGGTTTGATGCAGGCTCTTGGTACGAATATTGCTTTTTCGCGCGAAGGTATTGTCTTGTATTCCAAAACCACCAATGCCGGGAGGTGACGCGAGTGTCCTTTATCGATGAACACAGTGGACGTCAGCAAGAGGTTGATTTCTTGGATAACCTGAAGGAAGACCTGGGCGTCCTTGAAAACTCGTGGAACAAGAAAAAGCTGAGCAGAAAGAAGGTAGTCAAGCATTTTATTGGGATCGTGGATTCCATCCTTGAAATTGCGCAGTCCGAATCGTTCGAGCCGTTCGAACCTGTCTGCGCCCATATCAGGGAATTCCTGATGTCGGTCGCAGGCGGAAAGGCCGAGCTGGAGCAGAGCTTCTGGAGCATGACGCTGGAACTGATGGACATTCTCAGGGACTCACTTCGCGACGGAGCCGTCGCGCTTGCCGATTTGGAAGAATGGAGATCGGGCTGGTGGGCGGATGCACCGCCTCAAGGCTCTCAGCAGGAGGACCCCACCGGCGATTTCGACCTCCGGGAGTCACCACTCCAGGAGTCACCACCGGAGGAAGTGGACGATAACGTGGAAGCGCTTGGCCGGGAGGAAGACGAAATGGGCGAAACTTCACAAATGGACGCAAAAGAACTGCTTCAAAAGGCGCAGGAAGCTTTATCGTCTGGAAACGGCGATAACGCCAAGGAACTCGCGCTGAAAGCGGCCGAACTGATTGCAAAGCTGGAAGCCGAGGAAGCCCAAAAGAGGGAAAAGGGACTGAGAGACGACCTCGAAATGGCGGCGCATGTGGAAGTTGAGGCTGAAGAAACGCTGAAGCACCTCGTGGAGGAATTGGACGAACGAGAACGGGAACTCACCCCCATGCGCAACCGTCTCGCGGACGCTCAGGCATCGTTCGAAACCCAGCAGCGCGCATGCCACCAACTGAAGACCCAGATAGACGAAACCGAAGCTGAGCTGCAATCGCTCGAGGAGAAACACAAGCGCCTGCTCGACGAGTTCCACGAAGCCATGCCGGCACGCGACGCGGCCGAGCGCGAATGCTCGAAGCTCGAAACGGAAATGGAGAGGCTGGCTCCGGAAGTCGAGACCATAAGCGACAGCGTCAACGCCGCCGAGACTCAGCTGGCAAAGGCCCGGAAAAAAAGAGAAGAAATAGAAGCGGAACTGGAAAAGCTCACCCAGAAAACTGCGGTATAAGACGGCTCATCCGTGCAGATTCCCGCTTTTCCACACGAGGGGGGAGAATACCCCCGACGGAAGGAGCCGGTCGCTGTCGCCATATGACCTTTCCATATAGACGCCTGCCGTCGGTCGGTTCGGCAGCCTCATTCATAGAGATACCATC